>CASEML010000097.1 GCA_949289145.1 uncultured Eubacteriales bacterium
ATGGTTTATTAAAGTACGCTTTTTTTGCAGAATGGTAGACTAAATCAGAACTTTTTCTTGAAATTAACCGTAAAAACAGTAAAAAGGAAGCTGTCGCTTCACGATTTTTCAATCGTTAATGCGACAGCCCCATGTAATCTGTCATTTTCTCTGCATATTTTACGTTTAAGTTTATCGCAATAAAGCTTTTGAATATTCAACTTGCAAGTATTTTGTTATATTTCCTGTCCTTATTGCATCGATAATTCCCTCTTTCGTCAAAAGAACAATCACTTCCTCATCACGTGTAATTCTCAATAACTCTTTGTCAAAATCACCTGTAACCCCATTCCATGCAATAAAAAATCCTAACTTGCACCTTCCATTCCTATTTTTCATTTTTTCTATAAATACACTTAATTCAAAACGGCTAACATTTTGCCTCCAATTCTTACATTCGCACAAAATCAAATTACTTTCTTTTGCAAACAATTCATCTTTTGACTTATTGAGAATCCATATATCTATCTCTTCTGTTTCTGTTCTTGCATTAGGTTGACATTGAAATCCTTCTACTTCAGAGAAGAATTTTAGCATCAATTTTTCTAATGACCTCCCATGTTCTAAATTATTTTTTACTTCCCCATCAACAGCCTTTATCAACTCATCCCATTCATCCCTTGGACAACCATCATCAATTTTGTCCACCGAATCGATATTATCATTTCGAGTACTATTTACTAAAGGTATCCTATTTCTTTTGGCAATTAATTGTTCTTCCGAAAAAAAGATTGTTGTATCGTCAGTAGTTTCTTTCCCACTCAAGTACTCTCTTAATGCTTTTGCAATATATGAAATAACAATTGCATTTGTTGCCTGTGATATATAACGATACATCAATCTCTTATTTTTATATTCGTTATAATCATATAATGCCAATCCCTTTAATCATGCCATCTCTATATGTGTACACCTTCTCAGTCCCTCGGCATCACACAGAAAATTTTCATACATATTTCCGCTCATAATTAAATTTGATTCATAAAGTTTATTCATTCGACGAACATATATCCTGACATTTTGCAATATTCTCTCCAAATATACTATTATAAATGCTTACTTTTTCTTTATCTAAATCTATAGCTTCTTTTACTTGATATCCTGCATCCAAAAAACCTTTTGACATGCCGCCTATTCCACAAAAGATATCTATAATACTAAACTGTTGCTCCATATATTTCATCCCGCCAATCATGTACAAACTATTTATCTATTGCTCCTGTTCAATTTGTTCCAGTCTCGCAATACTGTTCATAAAATCCTGCTCCACCGGAGAAAGTAAATTTTCCTGCTTTTTCTTATATTTATCATACTCCATATGCGCTTTCTCTATTGCCTGTTTATGTGAAATCCGCCCTTTCGTCGTAAGAATTTCCCTTCTTGTCAATTTCAAATAGTCATCTATTGTTTCCAGCCAGTCTCTCATATACATCGGCTTATGATTAAGAGCCTGCACCTCTGCGATATCCAAATAAGCTGTCACTATTTTGTTCAATGCATCTAATTCCTCCTCATTCAGATAATTCTTTGCAACTTCAGAATCAGACTTTTTAATTTTTTTTCCTTCCCATGAAGTTAGCCCCATATTTTCTTTTTCCGCATCAGCACGTTGAAATACTACCTCTGCTGCTGTATGCTTATGAGCCGCCCAATGCATTTTATTTTGTACCTGTTTGAAAAAAGCAATCGATTCTTCTGCGTTTGGATTATAATCTATACTGGTAGCATATATTTCTAAAACCTTTCTCCAAAACACCTTTTCTGATGAGCGAATGTCCCTAATTCTTGCAAGCAGCTCATCAAAATAATTGCCTCCACCCAACCTTTTTAACCTATCATCATCAAGGGCAAAACCCTTTTTCATATATTCCTTCAGAATGCTCAATGCCCACATTCTAAATTGTGTACCACGCAAGGATTTCACACGATAACCAACAGAAATAATTACATCTAGATTATAAAAATCGACCTTGTATTCCTTTCCATCGGAAGCAGTGTAGGCAAATTTTGCCCACACTGCATTTTTATCTAATTCACCTTCTTTAAATATGTTTCTAACATGCTTCCCAATCACGCTTCTATCACGCTGAAATAGTTCTGCCATCTGATCAATAGACAACCAGACCGTATCATTTTCAAATGTGGCTTCTATCTTAGTTAATCCATCTTCTGTGGTATACATTAATATATTTGAATCAGGCATTATGTTTCTCCTTCAAGTTCATTTATAATATTACAAATATCTACAATAGAATATAGGTATCTAAACATCGTAATCTTTTATCTAAATCCTTATCATCCTGAATGTCTCGCTCTTTATTTACTACGTCAATACAATCCTTAACTGTTTTCCACCCCGTATCTGTCAACTTCATAATAATATCAAATCTGATGTCTGCTTTTATCATTTTAATTATAGTATTTTTAACGATTCCGGTTACATTTCCTTTATCCCCATTTGATAGTAGCAAAGCAGCCTCCAAATCACTAACCCCTTTTAAATCTGCACCATTGGATTTCACAAACAACTTTGCATTCTGTGTTTCACTACGAGGACGAATCTGAATATACTCTTTTATCTGTCTATATAAATCTATTGGCAAATGCAATTCATATCCACTTATTTTTATTGTCTTATTTCCTTCATTAAAATCAGCAATTTCTATTTTACTAAGATTTCGAAATGATGTTCCTGAAAAAATAATTAATTTAACCGCAACCGCAGCCATATACATTTTGAAGCTGTATTTCTTTTTCCCAGAGAATAGATTTTCTTTATTCTTCACAGAATTTGCAATAATACTGTTAGCGTTCTCTATTATTGCTATTATTTCATCGTCATCGTATGGGGCATTTGCTTCTGATTTCTGCAGTTTTCTTTCATTCAATATATAAGCTTTTATCTGATTATCAAAAGAACTCTCATCTTTTCTACTAAAAAGTTGAAATATATTTTCATTTCTAATACCCTTTGATTGCAAAAAGTAAAAAAAACGTTTTATCATGCTTCCATAATGAAATGCAACTGTTTCCTTTTTAATATTATTTCTCTCAATAAAATATCCTAAAGAATCAAGCACCGTATCCATCCTTATTCCTCTAAAATAACCAGTATAAATAACATCATTTACTTTCTGTTCCTCAATAACAAATTCTTTGAACGCATCTACTTTCGACCGATATGTTTCAGCATTGAGTTCCATATAAAATTCCTCAAATAATTCTTCTAATATCATGCCGACACATCCTTTCAAATTAATTCGTTCTTCAGTAATAGCATCTTATGCTAATTTCTTATTATTCGTTAATATAGCAATAATATTTTCATTTTATTTTTATTATACCTTATCATAAGATGATAGTAAATATACATTTTTTGTTTTTATAATGCAAGTAACCTGCTCCATCATTTATGATTGAAGCCGTTGTGATTCCTCCTATTCAGATAGCATAAGTTTTTGTAGATTGTTTTCACCTGTAAGCTTGGCAGTGCCTGTAACACTACATGGATTTTCATAACGAGTGTCTTACTCACCCACACTTACCTGACGCCACGTCATCAATGCATTTCTACATTGCCATTCTTTAGACCCTTTCCTTCAAGAGTTCGCCAGTTGCCCCTGTATAGGCAACATTCTCGCCATAGGTATTTTATAGACTTCCGACCTATCATCCACTCGACCACCTCTGGTTCGCAGTTCCTCGCCATTACGCGTTAGGGTGGCTCTCAGCCGACTTCACCGAGCTTATACCCCCTCACGATGTGTAACTGTGAGACGCTATTCCGAGTATCAAAGGAGGCGTTTCAAGGTGTTACCCTGTCATTCCACCTCTCGGAAAATAAGTTGTTGTCACAACTAGTAAAACTAATTGCAACCCTCGCCCTTTGTTTATTTATGCGGCAAAACGGGTCGCACTTTCATGTATAGCAGTTAGTTTTTCTTCAACAGATATTCTATTTCTGGACATAGAAAATGCTCCCTTCTAAGTAATAAATGATTTTATTATTTCACCTGTCTACCTAGATGAGAGCATATCATTCGTTAAAGCGACAGCCCCTTTTACACTAAATGCGTACATAGCCAGTAGAAGGACCTGCTCCAACCTTTGCAATATATCCTTTCTTCACCAAATCTGTCAGTGTTCTTTCTACTGTGACCTTGCTTATATCAGGACATAACTCCATAATTTCTTTCTTTGTAATTTTTCCAAGCTTATTATCAATCACAGCTCTAATCCTATCCGGTTTAGAAAGATTTCGATATTTCAAATGTTCCACCCGATTTTCAAATTCATTATAAGCTTTCAATGTGATACCCAAATAAAATTTCACAAATGGTTCATAGCTATTCTCGTTTTCGTGCCATCCGGTAGAACTTGCCTGCAATGCTTCGTAATAAGTTTCTTTTGTTTTTTCAATCAACATTTCCATACTAATATATTTACCAACTATATAGCCCGCTTTGTAAAACAAGAGCAGTGTAAGCAGGCGACTCATACGACCATTTCCGTCGTTAAAAGGATGGATACACAGGAAATCAAGGATGAACATTGGAATAAGGATAAGCTTATCAATTTTATTTGCCTCCCATGCCTCTAAAAATTTGGTACATAATTCATCCATTGCTTCAGATGTCTGAAACGCAGGTACAGGGACAAATCTTGCCTTCTGATGACCTTCGGCGTCTGTTTCTGCAATAACATTATCAGAATTTTTATAATTTCCATCTGCACCTTCCTGTGAATAAGAATATAAATCTCGATGCAACTGCAAAATAATATTAGGTCTTAGAATGATATATTCATAACTTTCGTGGATTGTTGCCAACACTTCACGATAACCTGCAATGTCCTGTTCTGAACAATTGCGTGGTTCTGCCTTTTGACTTACCAATTCTTCCAGACGCTTATCAGTTGTATAAATACCTTCGATTCTGTTGGATGCTCCTGTACTTTGAATAAAAGCCACTTCCAATAATGTTTTCAGTTCATCAACATTTGCTTCCATAAAAAGTTCCTGTTTACCTTTATGCTCATGAATAACTGCAACCATTTGAACAATTTCCGGTGTCAGCAACTTCTCTGGTGCTTTTATATAATCAAATTTTCTCATTGAAATCTCCTTCATTTTGAATTTATCTCCATCATTTTACCATTAAATGATGGAGATTTCAATAAGCATGATGGAGATAATAACCTCCAACACACTTATTATATGCCTCACAATTCATTTTCCATTTCAAAAATCGCACAATCTATTACAAATTTCAAATACTTTGTATATTTTTCAAAAAAATTATTCCTCATCATACCCAAACATTGCCGCCAGCGAAGCCACAGCACTATCATCCAACGGCTTATCAGACAGTTCCAGATTGTTTTCTGATGATTTTACAACAATTTCTTTACTATTCTCCACAGCTCCAACATTACCCTACCTTTACAGAAATTTCTTCACTACTATGGACTAGGCTGACTTCTCACAGTTCGTTGTTACTAGGCTAATGAAACCTCTGCGAGGTCTCCACGCTTAAGGTGCACTTTCTTTCCCTCCACCTATCTGCCACGTTTACTCTGCTCCTATAAGCGGTAACTTTATAGCTTCATCTTCTTTTGCAGACTTACCAAACAGAGCCTAGCCTTATATGTGATTTCTGTCCGTCAGACCAGAGGTTTGTCTACAGCTTTCTTCAGATTCCATCTCGCGATGGACACCCTTGCTGTTCAGCTATATACTTCCTCGTTACCTAGGCGTATTCGGGACTTCCACCCGTTAGAGCGTGCCCATGGCATGCAAACAAAATGCCCATAATCCCCCCTTTAAAGAAGAATGGGCATTTTAAAAGCTACTCTTTTGATTATTTTTATATTTATTCGAGATGTTTTTTCTACGTTCTTTACTCGGCTGTTCCCTTATTGGAAGTACATAACGTTCCATTTCTTCTTGTAGTTCTTCCATTTTTTGATCCTGTCCTAGTACACATATACAGAGGCTTTCACTGTCACGCTTTCAAATTTCATTTTATTTTTTAAGGTATTGTATTTCTTTTCAATTTCCCATCTATAGTAATATAAATCCGCTAATTCTTCTGCTGTAATTGTATCCGTAAAACCTGTCATCAGCAAAAAAACTGTGAGAATCGGCTGCCTGATTCCGGTTTCTCTTAATTATTTTAAGTTTCGCTTTGCCAGTCCATTTTCACTGACACAAATATCCTTTCCATAGCCTTGGTTCGTCGGAATGCTAAAAATCCATAAAATATTTACGATTTAGATAGGGAAAAAATTCGAGATTTAAACGTTTTCTCTGTTGTAGATATCCTAGACAGATAACTGCATGGACAAGTCCCCTTTTTCTTTAAAATAGTTTCTGAGTTCAAGGATCTCGCAAACAGATTCCTTTCCGTTTTCCTTAAGTTTATGATGTTGCGTAAAGCAGGTGGATTTTGATTGCGGGCATTGGAATTTTTTGAGACACGAAAAACTCCAATGCCCGCAATAGGCTAAGGCCCATACAAAAACAGCCAGAGAACTTGGTAGACCTTGTTCTCTGGCTAGCCTTCTATCAGTATTATATTTTATCCCAAGATTTTCTTCAAGTCTTCTTCTGGTGTGCTAATTGGCGAAATATTGTAATTTTCCACCAGCATCTTTAATACATTTTGTGAGATAAATGCCGGCAATGTAGGGCCTAAGAAAATATCTTTTATTCCTAAATAGAGCAGTGTCAGTAAGATACATACCGCCTTCTGTTCATACCATGACAATACCATAGACAACGGCAATTCATTCACAGAACATTTAAAGGCTTCTGCCAGGGCAATAGCAACCTTAATTGCACTATATGCATCATTACATTGTCCCATATCCATAATTCTTGGTAAGCCTGCGATTTCCCCGAGATTTAAATCATTAAAACGATATTTTCCACAGGCAAGGGTGAGAATAACAGAATCTTTCGGTGTCTGTTTCACAAAATCTGTGTAATAATTTCTTCCTACTCTTGCCCCATCGCAGCCTCCTACTAAAAAGAAATGACTGATTGTCCCCGATTTTACTGCTTCCACTATGGTTTCTGCCCTAGAAAGCACGGTTCCATGACCAAATCCTGTCATTACCTCCTGACCGCCATTGATTCCGGTAAATTTCTGTTCCTCATTATATCCCCCCAGTTCTAACGCCTTTTCAATTACAGGTGTAAAATCTCTGCCTTCATCAATATGCACCATTTCCGGATATGCCACTACCTCCGTAGTAAACACTCGGTCTGCATAGCTTGCTTTTACCGGCATCAGGCAATTAGTAGTAAATAATACTGCTCCTGGAATATTGGCAAATTCTTTCTGCTGATTCTGCCATGCAGTACCGAAATTTCCCTTTAAATGCGGATATTTATTTAATAATGGGTAGGCATGTGCCGGTAGCATTTCCCCATGAGTATAGATATTAACCCCCTTATCCTTTGTCTGCTCTAATAATTCCTTTAAATCATATAAGTCATGACCGGTCACCACAATAAACGGTCCTTTTTCCACTGTAAGTGTTACCTTGACAGGTTTTGGAACTCCATAGCTTTCTGTGTTAGCCTTATCTAACAACTCCATACATTTTAAATTAACTTCACCAACCTTTAACACGATGGGAAGCAACTCATCCATTCCAATATCCTCTCCCAGTACCGCCAGCGCCTGATAAAAAAATTCGTCTACCTCTGGATCAGAATAGCCTAATACTGCTGCATGATAAGCGTAAGCCGCCATCCCCCTTATCCCAAAGAGAATCAAAGATTTCAGAGAACGGATATCTTCTTGGGCATTCCAAATGTCTTTCATATAGTAATCATCAGTGTTTCCGTACTTTTCTTCACTAGATAAACACTTTGGCAGCATTTTTTCTTTTTCTTCGTAAACCTCTGCAATCATTTCCCTGAGTACATCATCATGAAAGTTTACATTAGTAATCGTTGTAAATAAACCTTTAAGCAAAAGCTTTGTGGTATTTTCTGTCTTTGCGTTACTCTCACATACCTTTGCCAAACCAATCAATGCCGCTGTTAACTGATCCTGAAGATTGGCAGTAGTGCTGCTTTTTCCACAGACACCTGCACTGCCTGTACATCCGCTGCATGCCGCTGTCTGCTCACACTGAAAGCAAAACATTTTCTGATTCATTGTATACTCTCCTTTTTTTGTAACATCTGTTGTTTTCTCACTTACGTGTCTATAGTAATCAATCTTGGAGAGTTATTATGTTGCAAATGCAACATTTTTTAAAAATATATTTTGTTCATTTCAAACTATAATTCTTTTAAAATACGAAATGTGTTTTTATCAAAATCAATGAACCCCTGCTCTCTCATTGTATTCAATTCTCTAGTTAAAGCGCTTCTGTCCACGCAAAGATATTCTGCCAGCTCTAAACGCCCCATGGGGATTGTGATATAGCTGCTGCTTTTTTTCTGCGCCTGACTGACCAAATATGCAAAAATCTTTTCTCGAATGGTCTTTTTGCTTGTGACTTCTATTTTTTCCATTAACAGCAGGTTCTTATCTGCAATGATAGACACCATATTTTCTATTAGCTGCTGATGAAAGGAACACACTTTAGAACAAGTTCGCATTACCTTATGAAATTGTAAAAATAAAACATCTGTTGACTCCGCCGCCTGAAAAGAAACTGTAGATTTCTTGCTGCTCCCGCAGGCAAAACTTTCACCAAATATTTCAAGGGGCTGTAATGATGTAAGAATAGTGCTGTTTCCCCACAAATCCTCTTTCACCATATGAACTCTGCCTTTTAAGATGATTCCAATACAATTCACTGTTTCTTCCGAAAGCAAAAGAAATTCTGCTTTTTGATAAGCTTTTTCGTAAGCCCCCAGACATTGGAGCATATGTCCTATATCCTCTTTGGCAACGCCAGAAAATAAATCTTGATGTTCTAACAGAGAAATATGTTCTTCTTTCATTTCGTTAAACTCCTTAATAAACTTATTACTTCAAAGAAAGGATCGCTTTTCATTTTCCGCCAGCCTGACTTTCATACATATTATTCCACCGCTTCTAAAATTACGGAAAAATCACTGTCCATGCCAGATAGTATCTCGATACCGTTTTCTACATGCCCCAGCGGTATCAATCCGTTCGATTCGCCAAAATCCTCATAGAAAATAGATAAATTTCCCCACGGCGCATAAAGACAGAAATCCCCTCTCTCTGGGTCACACCCGTCCGGTTCACCCTCCGTAGGCAGTTTTCCAGATAAATAACTGATTTTTTCAATTCCGTTATAATCTTCAAAAGTCAGTTCAAGCGGAAGCATATCATACAGAGCATTTGCTGCAGGAGTATCGTACAAAACAATGGAAATGCTCTGCTCATTCACCATCATAGTAATCTTTCTCTTAGCACTTTCTTCTGCTTTCACATCTACTTCCTCCGTCACTTTGTTAACTTCAAGTCCATCCAACCATTCATCTACAACAGATTTCGATGCATCCACATCTGGACGGTAAATGCCTATCGGCTCCAATATCGTAACTGACTCTGGCAATGCAGCCGTTATATCATCAATTGTACTGGCAAGTCCTCCCGTTCCATGTGTAACAAAAGGAATGATTGTTTTCCCTGAAAAATCATATTCCTCAAGAAAACTATGAACCGCCATCGGAACTGTGTACCACCAATTTGGAAAACCGAGAAATATCGTATCATAATCTTCCATGTTTTCCACATGGTAAACCAACTCCGGGCGGGCATTTTCAGCCTTTTCATCAGCTGCCCGCTTCAAACACTCATCATAATCACTGGAATAAGGTTCCGTTACTGCAATAGAAAACAGTTCCCCGCCAGTACGTTCCTGAATCCAACCGGCAATCTTAGCCGCATTGCCCGGCGGCAAAACACTGGCTGATGTGGTAGCGTCTACATCTATATCATCGGGATTTTCTACCACCGTATTTTCTGCCCATGTGAAATAAGCAATCAAAATATTATTTTCACTATCCGCCACATCCATATCTGTAGGTGACGGCTTTTCCGTGTCAATGATTTGCCCTGACATATCTGCACTGTTGTTTTGCTGGGTCAATGCATCCACTGAGGATTCCTGCTGCCCGCTACACGCAGTCATAGAAAATACAAGACATATACAAATCAGTATTGCTGTAAATCGTTTCATTCGCGCCTCTCCTTTCGGCTGTAAATCATCCGGCACAGTTTAGAGATACAGATTGTTTTGGTTTTTATTCCGTTGCCGCCCTTCTGTCACTCTGCCGCCTTATTGATGCAGGTAATGGCATTCAGGCTTCGCGGATATCCTATATAGGGAAGACATTGAGATACAACCTTGAGCAAAAATGACTTACCATTCCCTAAATTCATGTTGCCTTTGGCATGAGCAATCAGCTGCGGTTCGCAGCCTCCCTGTGCCATCAAAAAGCAAAATGTAATCATTTCCCGCTGTGCCAGATCAAGTCCTGTTCTTGTATAATAATCCCCGAAGCAATTTGCCGCCAGCCAACGGTTGATATGCCCCTCTTTCCAAGCTTCTTTCATTTGCTCTCCAAAAATATCAGCCTGCGCCTGAATTCCTTTTTCCAGACGATTTTCAAACGTAGTTGTGGCTTGTGAGGGAAGAGGAAGGGATATCCCTCTCTCTGCCATAATTTCATTTGTAACTTTCAAAAAAGGCAGCATCCGTCCATATCCCACATAGTCGACTGCCTGATACACAACTTCCTTAACAATAATCGGATTGAAACCAGTTTCCAGAGCCTTGGGAAGTATTTCCCTATATGCCTCTAACCCCTGACAGCCAATCAGCGCCGCCAGTATAGCCGTATAGCGTGTATCATCAGGAAGCTGCTGTCCTTCTTCCTTTACAACCTCCTCCGATGCAAAATGTGTAAAGCGTTCCATAAATTCAGGATCGGTTTTATAATAATCCATACTTTTTTCTCCTTTCATATTTCAGATTTTTTGATCCCCAACAGACCAGACATGCTGTTCTTTGGAAGCTGCGACTGTATTCTGCGCCATAACACCTACCAATTTATGCGGCACATACGGTTCTTCCAAATAAGTAATTTCATCCTCTGTCAAAGTAAGTTCCGCTGCCTTTGCCGCCCCCTCAATATGCTGCAGTTTGGTAGCACCAACAACCGGAGAAGCCACCTTTGTCAAAAGCCATGCAAGCGAAACCTCCGTCATGGAAACTCCATGCTTTTTAGCCAGTTCCGAAACCCGTTCAATAATCACACGGTCTTGCTCCGCTGTGGCATCGTACTTGAATTTCGCATAACTGTCCTCCTGCAAGCGTTTCGATGTTTCACCCAAATGTTTCGCAAGCCTGCCTCCGGCCAATGCACTGTAAGGTGTCATTGCAATCTGCTCCTGCCTGCAATAGGGCGCCATTTCCCGTTCTTCCTCACGGAAAATCAAATTATAATGTCCCTGAACAGAGATAAACTTTACAAAGCCTTCTTTTTCCGCCAAAGCATTGGCCTGGGCAAGCTGCCATGCAAAGCAGTTGGAAATACCGATATAACGTGCCTTTCCCGCTCTAACTACATTGTTCAGCCCTTCCATAATGTCATAAAGCGGCGTCTGATAATCCCACATATGATAGATGTATAAGTCCACATAATCCATCCCTAAGTTAGCAAGACTCTTGTTTATCATCCTTTCAATATGCTGCTGCCCGGTAATTCCTTTCTCAATTTCTTCGTTTGTACGCGGAAGAAATTTTGTAGCAACCACTACATCATCACGCTTTGCATAATCCCACAATGCTCTGCCCAGATACTGCTCACTGGTGCCACTTTGATAGGCAATTGCAGTATCAAAAAAGTTGACGCCTAATTCCAGTCCCCTCTTGATAATCTCACGGGAATGTTCTTCATCAATCGTCCAGCTATGCTGACCGTTTGAAGCATCGCCAAAACCCATGCATCCCATACAAATCCGAGAAACATTTAAATCAGATTTACCTAATTTTGTATATTGCATAACGCACCTCCTAAGTTATCTGAAACATATTTGTTCCATTCTTCCATTTAATTTTCTCAATTTGCTGCCATTCCATTCAGCTGCAGCCATGCACTTGCAGCCTCACTCAATGCTGCTCCTCCAAAGTAAGGAATAAATACCCCACCTTAAGGCAATTCAATAGAAGAAATCCATTCAGCAATACTGCTTTCCGCATCGGAAAGTGAAGAATCGCCTATATGCAGCCCTTCTAAAACGGCAGCATCCGGTTCAAGCTCTGCAATCGTTTGTGTCGTTCCAGAAAGCCCGCTGCCGCCGCTGGTACAAAACGGAGCAATTGTTTTTCCCGCTAAATCATAAGTGTCAAAAAAAGTATAAAGGATACGAGGCATATCTCCCCACCAGATTGGATAACCCACATAAATCACATCGTAATGATCAATATTGTCTATACTGCCTGAAATAGCAGGGCGGGCACTTTCATCGTTTTGCTCCACAGTACTGCGGGAAGAACGGTCGTTATAATTCAAATCCTCATCTGTATAAGGCTGTTGTGGTACTATTTCATAAAGGTCCGCATTCTGCTGCTCGACCAGTGTTTCTGCCACCGTTCTTGTGTTTCCAGTAGCCGAAAAATAGACCACTAACGCACTCTTTTCACTTTCTTCCGGCACAGCAACCGCAGAAGAAGGTTCCGCAGAGGCTGACTCACTCGATTCATCTGTTTCTTCCGTTCCCTGTACATTCTGCTCAGAAGACGGTGTTTCGGAAACCCCGCTTGTTTCCTGACTTGAATTTTCGCTGCTGCTGCAGGCTACTAAGCTAAAAAACATTGTACAAATTATTAAAATTGATCCTATTTTTTTCATCGCTCACATTTTCCTTTCTTCCTAATACTAGATTCCTAAAAGTTTCTTAACCTCTGCAAAGGTAATTTCATATATTGACATATGCACATAATTCACTTCTGCCTGTATCATTGCTTCCCTCTGCTTTTCCGTAACAACTGTATAAGGATAAATCCCAAACATAAAAGGAAAAAAAGAATAGATAAAATCCTGTCTATCCTGATTCGTCATATCTGGAAAAAATTTTTCCAGGCAATTTCCTACTTCTGCCAAACACTGACCATAAACCACCTTAAACTCTATCAATCGCTCCAGACGACTGTTTTCTTCCATATCGTAATGGTTCATAGATAGGATTTTCAGCAGATTTTCCCGCTCCTCCAATGAATGTGCCAAAGCATCCGCAAATTCCAGACGAGTCATTTCTTTATATTCTCTCTGCACTTGTTTCAGTTTCTGTATCCACAGTTCATATTCTCTCTGTAAAAGTGCCAAAAATATTTCTTCCTTCGTCTGAAAATAATTGTAAATAGAAGTCCTTGTAAAGGATGTTGCCTTTCCGATTTCCTTAATAGTAATCTCTTTAAAACTCATAGTTTTATATAATTCCGCACAGGCAGAAATAATTTCTTCTTTTCTTGCTGCTGTAAGTTCTTCTGAACCTTTCGGCATAGCTACACCTCCTATTTGCTCTTAAAAGACAAACATTTTCCAATCACATCACCCGTTTTGATATACTCGTAAGTAGGAAACTCAAATAAAACCGGTTTCAATGCGTGATAATCAATCTTTCCTGCTCCATTCAGATATGTTTCCTCCACATAAGTTGCATCAATCGTACAAATAAAACTCTCAAATCCCGGTGAATCATAGATTTCGGCCACGGTACACTCCATTGCCAGCGGTGCCTCCGAAATGATCGGTGTAGCAGCATCACCTTTCTCATACACAAATAAATTCGACTTATCTTCCTCCTTTCCACTAACAGAACCGGCATAATCCGCCTGCGGAAGAATCACCTCGTCTACAATGTTGACGGATAACTTTCCTGTCTCTTTAATTACTCCATTGATAAAATGAGACGCAGCAAGGCTTACCAATATTCTATCGTGACCGATAATCCCCACATGAGCGACCAAAGTCCATGTAGGCTTATCACCATTCATTGCACCTATCACCGTAACAGGGGTAGGATATAATGCTAATTGTGAACCAATATTCTTTTTCATTCGTCCCTTCTCCTTTTTTCTTTATTCTGACACCACGTCAGTTTCTATGCTATAATTATATGCTTATTCTGACACAGTGTCAATACATTTTTCTAAATTTTTTCTGAATTGACTGCACTGGGAAACCGACCTGATACTCCTCTGCCTATTAACAAAAAAGAATTGTCCCGCAGAACAATTCTTTTCCCTTTGCTTATCATTCAATTATTTTGATAGAATTAATCACCGGCTGATTCTCTGCCGCCACAGTTCCATTATCATCCTCCACAGTCACCGCTTCACAAATGGCATCTACCACTTCCATACCCTCTGTTACCGTTCCGAATGCCGCATAATCTCCGTCTAAAAATGTGGAATCTTCATGGACAATGAAAAACTGGGAGCTGGCACTGTCATAATCTGTGGAACGTGCCATGGAAATAGTTCCTCTTACATGAGAAATATTATTTTCCACACCATTGTTGCTGAATTCACCCTTAATGGTATTTTCGGAACCGCCAGTACCATTTCCCAGCGGATCACCGCCTTGAATCATAAAGCCTGAAATAATCCTATGAAATGTTAATCCATCATAAAATCCAGATTTTGCAAGATTTACAAAGTTTGTTACAGTTATGGGTGCTGTATCCGCATCCAATTCCAACTTAATCACACCATAATCCTTCACATCAATTTCTGCATTGATTTTTCCGGTTAATGTTTCTGTGCTGTCCTCTGTTTCTTCTTCACTTTCCGCATCGGTTTCTTCTGTAGTCTGTTCACTCTCTGCTGTATCTGTCTCCTTATCGTTTCCGCACCCAGCCAGCATAAGTGCTGCCAATGCCCCACAAAGTAACACACTTAAGATTTTCTTCTTCATATTCTGCTATTACCTCCAAATATTTTTTATTGTTATATCATATCGTATAATTGTGTTTTCTTTGTTAACTCAGACTATAAAATTCCATAAATTACTGCAACCGATATAACAATCTGAATGATAGCAAAACGAAATACGGTATGAGTATTGGACCAGTTCCAGACTTTTCTTACATAATCATGCAGCGGTGTTCTCACATTGGTCAAAATTCTAATCTTTAAAAATCTTAGTAAAGATACCTTCAGCAGTCCCAAACCTCCATCTAGAATCAACACCAATGCCGCCGGAATGTAAAGAAGCGGACGCTCTGTTTTTAAAATGGCAATACTGATAAACAGCCCCATGGCTCTAGAACCTGCATCACCCATCATCAGCATACTCGGAGTTGCATTATACCATAAATATCCCAGAATACAAATACAGAACAACAGGATAAGATATGTATGTGCATGATCCACTCCCTTTATACTTCCGATCATATAAATCGTCATCAATGTAATGATAGACAAAGTTCCAGATAATCCGTCCACACCGTCTGAGCAGTTGGTAACATTGATAGATGTCCAGACCAGAATGACTGCCAATATGCCAAACACAACTGTTGGAATTTCAAAGCTTTGCTGCAAACATTCTATATATATTACATTTGTATTAAACCGTAAGAATGTGATTGCCACCATAATGGCTATAATCAGGTCCAGCAGTCCCTTTTTATATTCCCCCCAAGGCGCCTTAGCACAGTCGTCTAAAAAACCTGTCAACATGGCTGCTGCCACAAGGATTAAATATACAATAATTTCTGTACTTAATTCACCAAATAAGGCTGCGGCAATCAAAAATACAATAACAAACAGGAAACCTGCTCCTCTTGGCTTTCCCGCAGACAGTTTTCCATTGTGGGCAAAATCTCTCCCAGCATCCTTTGGCAATAATCCTGAAAATTTATGCATGGAATAGCAGGTTCCAATAAAGGCAGCCATTACTCCCAAAAATGCAATTAATTTTGCATCTGCATTTTGAAAAAATATGTTAATCATTTGAATAAGTTCCTTTCCGTATTTTATAATTTCGTAGATTTCACTTTACTGTATGAACTGTAGACCTTCTTTCCCCCTACTGTTCTGTAAGTTCTTACTTTAAAATAATAGCTTTTCCCTTTCTTCAGCTTCTTTTTCGTATACTTAGTAGATGATTTTTTTACTGTTGCTATTTTTTTATATCCGCTGCTCTTTTTATTTGACATGTATATCTCATACCCTGCGGCCTTACTGACCTTTTTCCAATTTATTACCGCCTGATTATTTCTTTTTTTCACGGATTTCACTGTGGGAGCTTTCGTAGCCGTAGCAACCTTTAGCTTCTTAGAATAGCTTCCATAAACTTTTGTGCCATCCTGCTCTGCATAGGCACGTATTTTTACCGTATAATCGGCTGCTGAGGACAGCTTTTTGAATGTATACGATGTTTTGGTGGTGGTAACCTTCTTCTTCTGTTTGCTTCCCTGATACAATACCACTTCATAGCCTTTGGCACCAGTTTGTTTTGTAAACTGTATTTTTACAGTGTTTGCACTGGCAGATACCAATTTTAAGCCTGATACCTGACCTACAGAAAGCTGTGGTGTGGCTGTGGGCTGCGGCGTGACTGTAGGCTGTGATGTGACTGTAGGCTGTGGTGTGACAGTCATGATTTTTTTCTCTATAATACAAAAGATAAATTCATTTTCCCCAATATCAATATAGTCTCCAAGACCGGAAACAATGGCTTTTGCCTGACCCGGTTTATCATTATCCATGTAAAACACCTGATAGTTTCCGTCCTGCTGTACCTCTCTGCGGCCTTTTACCATATGAAATGTGAGTTCTGCGTCTTCTTCATTATATTCCACTTCATATGTATCTGCATAAATCCGTAGCATTGGAAAATACACAGTGTATGGACTTCCAGAAGTCTGCGTACTGCTGCCAGCCACTTTGTAGACATCGTACCCGTCACTGACACGTTCTAAAAACTCCGTCTCATAATCTTCCAGATATGTCAAAAAGGTGTTTCTTGTGGCGATAGAATCAAAAGCAAACTGTAATAAATAGTCTCTTCGCTTTGTCGCCTGATTCACTGCGTTTGCCATAAATTCCACAAAAGCTACTTCATCTGCTACCGCTTCCTCAGTGGCATAAAGCCCATAGTAATGATAATAATTATAAGTATCTCCATTGGTTTCCGGCACCTCGTACATGCCTTTAAACACGCTTGGTACATACACATGATTTCCGAAAAAATCAGTGCTGCAATTATAATAACGGTATCGTATTCCGTCAGTATAAGAGGCATCCTGCCCCATATCATTCCAAGTAAGGTCAATATTATACCATTCACCGTCTAAACAAACTAAATTCCACGCATGACCGCTGCCATTTCCATAGCCTACCGCATAAATGCTGTCAACTCCAGCATATGTCATCAGCATCTGGAAAGTTTTTGCATAGCCTTCACAGACCACCCCGGTTCCTTCAAAAAAGCCTGCAATACTGTGAGCATAAGCTGCACTTTGAGGAGTAACAGTTCCCGGAATATACTCATAATCCACCGCCTCTATGATCATGTCATGAATCAGCAATTCCAATTCCATATCATCTGCCCCCGCAGCCTTTGCCTGATCAATAGCTGACAAATATGGCTGAATACCCACATCAATGTTATCCTGTGTCTGTCTGCGCGTTTCCGCCTCTATATAATCTGTCTCAATTTTAGGATAAACCTTTGTTACCAGACCATCCACATGAGCATAGGTAAAACTTCCGCTAAACCAGAAAAACTCCGGACAGTCTGCTTCCACTGCAAAAAGTACCTTCTGCACCTGTTCTACATCCAGACCATATTCACTGATAAAAAATTCAGCCCACACATAATATTCACTGGTTACATTTCCGTCACTATCCTTACTTTGCCTTAGAATTGCCTGCTGCTGCTGTTGGTGGAATTGGTATGCTTTCGTTTTTATTTCTGCATAACAGGACTGCTCCTGAGATGTGGTTAGCGTACTGTAACCATAGTTAGACGTATATTCATTGTTTACCTGTGGTACTGAATAGGTTTCTATCCCCTGTAATTCCTGAAACAATTTATGAAGCTCCTGAGCTTCTTCCTCAGAAATAGGCGTTGCCTCGTCAGGTATCACACCGCCCTCAGGTTCTGCAAATTCTTCTTCCGAAATTGTCTGATTTAGAGAAAATTCCCCTATGCTTTCTTCCGGCGCCGCTTCTATCTCAGGGCAGCTGCTGACAATACACACAGTAGCCAGTACCGCGCTTAAAAATTTAATTCCCCTTTTTTTCTTCATATCCTCTCTCCTTTATCTTCTTTTCATCAGCTTAAAAAAATAATATACAAACGGCAGGCAGGAAAGTGCCGCTATAATATCTGCCACCGGCTGCGCACATTCAATGCCTTTTACGCCAAACATTCGAGGCAGAAAATAAATGGCGGGAAGGAAAAAAATACCCTGACGGCAAGATGCCATAAATGTGGCACTGAAAGGCCTGTCCATTGCCTGATAAGTCATGTTGGCCAGAACTGTAATGGTAATCAGCGGAAATGCAAAACACTGATACCGCAGTGCCTTCGTTCCCACTGCCACTGCTTCCAGATCCTTCCCAATAAACCACATTAACATATCCTCTGCAAACCAAAAGACTGCCGCTCCTAATAAGCTCATTACAACGGTTCCCACCCAGAAAGTAAATACAAAGGCTTTTTTTACTCTCCGCTTCTTTTCTGCCCCCAGATTATATCCTACTACGGGGCTGTAACCCTGCACAAAACCTATAATAATAGAAAACAAAACTAAAAAGATTCTGTTTACAATAGACATTCCTGCAACTACTGCATCCCCATATCCCGCCGCCGTTATATTTAACAAAACGGTGGCCACACTGGCTAGTCCCTGCCGAAAGAAAGAAGGAATACCGTTTTTTAAAATTTCTATATATGTTTTCGGCCTTTTTGATAAGATTCGTAAAGAAAAAGTAAGTGTGGTTTTTTTTGCCAAAAAACAATACAACAGTACGCCGCAGCTGACCAGCTGGCTGATTGCTGTGGCAATCCCAGCTCCTGCAATTCCCAATGAACAGCCAAACATCAATATAGGATCCAAAAGCACATTCAGCAATCCCCCAGCCAAAATCCCCAGCATAGCCAGTTTTGCCTTTCCCTCTGCCCGAAGCAGATTATTCAGCACAAAGGAGGCACTCATGAAAGGAGCCGCTATAAATATATATGTGCTGTAGGTAACAGCATACGGCAATATGGTGGCAGTAGAGCCAAACATTCTCATAAGTGATGTTTTTCCGTACAGTCCTATTATCATGAAAATAATCCCAGTGACTACTGACATTACAATGGCACTGACCGCATATTCATCTGCCTGTTCCTTCTTTTCTTCTCCAAGAAAAATAGACACATGGCTTGCACTGCCCATACCGATGGTAAAGCCCACAGCCTGAATCATTGCCATTACGGAAAGCACAATCCCAATGGCACCTGATGCACTGGTTCCCAGTTTGGATACAAAATAAGTGTCTGCCATATTATAAATAGATGTTATCAGCATACTGACGATGGAAGGACCTGCCAGCGACAAAATCAATTTTGACACCGGTTCCTGAGTCATTTTTATATACTGCGTTTCCTCTATCACACCCTGAACCTCCTATCGCATAATTTCATCTATTTATATTGTTCGCAGTTTTTATTAAATTACACTGGATTTTATATAGAATAATGATCAGACAAATCCATGTCCCATTGAAGCAGATCCTCCAATGTAATGTTGTCCACTACATTTTTCACGGCGCTGTCTATCTTCTCCCAGACTTTCACTGTAACACAGATATCTTTTCTTTTGCATGTATTTTTTTCATATTCTAAACACTCCACCGGTGCCAGACTGCCTTCTGTCAGCCTTAAAATCATTCCAACAGTGTAATCTTTCGGTGCTTTCACCAGCATATAACCCCCCTGCGGCCCTCTGACACTTTTTACATAACCCGCCTTATTCAGCACAGCGATAATCTGTTCTAAATATTTATCAGAAATATCCTGTCTAGCTGAAATTTCCTTGACAGACAGCGGCTTATTTTCTTGATTCTTTGCCAACTCCAGCATCGTTCTAAGAGCATATCTTCCTTTGGTTGAAATCTTCATATTTTTACCAATCCTCTCAATATTCTACTAATAAGGTACTACTTTTCGGGAGTTTTGACAAGCGTTTCCCCTCACTTTCTCTTTTCGCCGCTGCGGTGACTAAATTCAACAGATTTTACTATGTTTTTCTATTTTATAGTTACGTTCTCTTCCATACCCATAAAAGAGAAAATGCCCCCTGCCAAAATCTGGCAGAGAGCATTTTCCAGTATAACTAATTGCGTGTGGTGTTTCCTCTATTATTATGCACTATTTTGTACATATAGTCAATACTATATTTCAATTTTATGTATTTTTTTTTTTACAATTCCACTTGTCGATTTTTCAGTACTTCCATAAATAACATGTATAATTCTTTTAAAAGGGAAAATGCCCTCCGCCAAAATCTGACAAAGAGCATTTTCCAGTATAACTAATTGCGTGTGGTGTTTCCTTTATTATTATGCACTATTTTATATATATAGTCAATAGTATATTTTAATTCTATGTAATTTTTTTTTGATTTTTTCGTACATCGACATTTCAATATATTTTAATTCTATGTATTGACCCAAAACACTTGTTTCCTTATTATATATCTATTCAAGGTTAATTTACTTTTCATGGGAGGATTTAAACAAATGAAAAACAGTCAGAAAAAACTGGCAAAGAAATATTTACAACAGGTAAAGGCTAACATTCCTTACCATACCAAATGCAGTAAACATGTGTTGCAGAACTTAACTTTAGGCATTGAAGAATATGCTTTAGAAAATCCAGATTTTAATTTGGAACAGTTAATTGAGAACTTTGGTTCTCCTGAAGATATCGCTTCTACCTTATTGGATGATGTGGATTCAGAAAATATTGTGCGTTCCATAAAACTAAAGCGTAAATTATTTTGTGCCATAGTTGTTCTGCTTATTTTATTTGTGTTTTGTATTCAATACATGGGCAGGACTGAAACTGTAGGCATTGAAGAAGTTATTTATACTTCTGAGCCACCTATATCTGAAAAACAACCAAAAAACTAATCATTAATTCAATATTACTTAGGAGGATTTTAATTCTATGAAAAAATTTTTAACACCACTTGCTATTTTTTTAACCACTTTATTAACATTTACTAACAGTCAACCATTACTCGCAAATGCTGCTTCTGCAACAACTGCAGTGGAAATTGCCAACGGAGAAGTTGTCAGCACGGAAATTGTTCCACTGGACGAATCATATTACATAGAGGTTATTACCTATGATACTAATTCCTCTGGGGTTAGTACAGCAGCTACCACTTATACTAGGTCTGCAGCTAAAACCCACAATCTAAAGAATATATACGATGAGACTGTGGCTTCTTATACTTTATCTGCTACCTTTACTTATAACGGCAGTACCTCTAAGTGCACATCAGCCTCCCATAGCACAGCAATTTACAATTCTGCTTGGAAATTCACTTCTGCCACCTCTTCAAAATCCGGCAACAAGGCAACTGGTTCTTATACTGCCAAGTGTTCTTTCCCAAGTCAGACTGTATCCAAAACAATTACCATCACCTGTGATGCAAACGGAAACATAAGCTAATATAGGCTTTGATTCCAAAATTTTCCTGTGATTTTGTTTAAAATTAACCTTGTTTTCCTACTCTAAACATAGTATGCTAAATACTCAGGAGTGAAAATATGATGAATCAAAAATCATTGCTATTATCTAATTACAAAAAAGCAACCATAGAAATGCTTTTACTGAAAATGCTCAGTGAAAAGGATATGTATGGTTATCAGCTGGCGCAAGAGCTGAAAAAAAGAAGCAATGGAGATTACACCATACAGGAAGGGTCTATGTACCCTATCCTGTATCGGTTATCAGATCAAGCCTTCATTACTTCTTATGAAAAGAAAGTAGGCATCCGACAAACCCGTATTTACTACCATTTGGAAAAATCTGGATATGATTATTTCCAAGGTTTGCTGGAATCCTACTATTCTTATACCAATTTAATACAATTTTTATTATCCTCTAAAACAGGGGATACCTTCACGGAGGAAATCCGCTGACTCATGCTTTTCCTGCAGCAGTGTAATTACTTGAAACAGGGAATCAAAAACATGACAGCAGATTTCCTCCATTTCTTTATTTGGCGCAAGCATATCCGGTACCATAATTACATCCATTCCCGCTCTGTGGGCTGAGCGAATTCCATTATATGAATCCTCAACGGCATAACATCTATTTGGGGTTACCCCTATTTTCTCTGCTGCTGTCAGATAAATATCCGGCTCCGGTTTACTTTTCTTTACCATATCCCCACAAACAATCTGGTCAAAATATTGTATGATTCCCGCTGCTGTCAGCTCCGATTCCACAACCGCCTTTCTAGTGGAGGATGCCAGCGCAATTTTATATTCATGTTCTTTCAGAAATGCAAGAAGTTCTGTCACACCGGGCTTTAATTCCAATCCGCCTTCTGCCGCCGTCTTATGAAACAGCTCTGCCATTTCTTTCTTATATACTTCATAAGGAAATTCTTTTCCGTAATAAGTTAAAAATCGTTCTTTCGTTTCTACCGCATTAATTCCAAGACATTGTGTACAGACTTCTTCTACATTTTTTATTCCGTATTTTTCAGCAACCACATTCCAGCAGTGAAACACCAGTGTTTCTGAATCGAAAATCACTCCGTCCATATCAAAAATTACTGCTTCCTTACGCTTTCTATCCTTCAAATTTTTCACCTGCCTTTATTACATCTGCCTGCGCACCACACTGTATTCATCGCCGTTTCTGTAATAGGCACATTGCTGTGTATTTCCCTGAAGGAATCGAACCATATCGTCCTCATCCAGATTGACTTGGCATACATAGCACTCATAATCCTCATCGTAGCAATAATTTCCACAGGTTTCGCAAACGTTCATATTTTCTCCTTGTATCTACTTTATTTCTTTTTGGGCGGTGTCACGTCTTCAATTTTTACTTCATCATCCAACACATCAAAAGCCTGCCCTTTGGCCCAAGGACTTCCCACATCACATCTTCCGTGATGATACTGCCTTTTGGAAGTTCCCGGTGCTATATCATCAGAAACCTGAATTTTTATCCGCCCATCACCTTTTAAGGCATACTGGTCTATCAGTGCAACTACATTTTCAATATCTTCTTCGCTTACAAATCCGTCCATCTACATTCTCCTTTCTGCATATCTACTGTCTATTGTATCCTTTCATGGTTTTACTTTCAAGGTCCAGCAGATACTTTTTTACCTCCAGTCCGCAGGCATAGCCTATCAGCGCTCCGGAAACTCCGATGACTCTGTGGCATGGAACTACAATTATAATGGGATTTTTATTGTTAGCGCCTCCCACCGCACGAACTGCCTTTTCATTGCCTATCCTAACTGCAATATCTTTATAGGAGCAAGTACTACCATAGGGTATTTTACAAAGCTCCTGCCACACCTTTTTCTGAAATTCTGTTCCCTGGGGCTGTAAGGGCAGATCAAATTGTGTGCGTTTTCCCTGAAAATATTCCTCCAACTGCTTATAGGCTTTCTTTGCCAGTGGACTCTCTTCCCCCTGATTTTCTGCTTTTCCAAACTGAATTTTTGTAATAGCCTCTCCATTGTCACCTATGGTAAGATAACCAATGGGCGTTTCGTAACAATATCTCTGTTCCATCTTACGCTTCATCCTCCCGCCATTCTAAAATATCTCCCGGCTGACACTGTAATGCCTTACAGATTTTGTTAAGGGTATCCACCTTTATAGCTTTTGCCTTGCCGTTTTTCAAAATTGAGATGTTTGCCATGGTAATACCCACTCTTTCTGACAACTCTGTTACGCTCATTTTCCGTTTTGCCAACATCACATCTATATTAATAATTATCATTTCCGCCTCCCCTATATGGTCAGTTCAACTTGTTTTAAATATTTAGCATTTTTTTCACTGAAAGAGCAGTCTCTTCCGATTTCTCCTGCCACCTTCCAGCCAAGAATCAATACCCCAAAGCAGGGCAGAGCTGCAAACCACAAAAATATCATCCACGGAAGAAATCCCTGATTTAACTCTAAGTTCTCCTCAATTACTTCTTTTCCCCAAAAAGGAAGTACATAAAAGCATAGTATTAATCCACAGATAAATACACCTATGATAATCCCTTTCAGCCATTTTGCAAGACTTTCCTGTTTCATTTTCTGCACCCACAATCCTTATTCGTTATTTTTTACTGCACGGCCTGCAAGATATACAGATAAATTAAATTTTCGCAGGCTGATTTCTTCATATTGTTCTTCTATAGTTTCCTTATAGTTCTGCTTTACAACATTCCCATAAAACGTTTCTTCCTCCTCAGGAACAAATTCCCACAATACAGGTGCCGCATCTATGGACAATTCTTCTGCCAGCAGATTCCATTCATAGCTGCTCATTTCCGGCTCAACGGCCATGTTATAACATGCCACCCAGTAATCTGGTTTTGCAAAAGCAAACACCAGATAAAAGGCTGCTGCTGTAAGTATTGTGGATCTTAATAATTTTACTTTATCAACATACATAGAGGCGAGCAGCAATGCAAACAATACTGCAAGGCTTACTAAAAAATACAATACCACAATTCTAAGAAAAGTCAAATGATAAGCTTTCACATAGAGTATCATACGGTAAAAAGATGATGCCATCATTACATAAGTGCAGGCTGAAATCAACAGCAACAGCCTTCGCAGCGTTTTATTTTCCCGAAACCTGTATTTTCCTACCAAAACCATAAGATAATTCAACAGGCTTACAAACAATAATTGGAAAAATCCCTGCCTTGCATATTGGGCATAAGTGAATTTTTCCAGCAGCTGCCAAATACCGCCCAAAAACAAATAACGTACCTGTACAAAACAGAACATAAGATATATCACCGCCACCATAACACTGACGGTAATTGCCACTACAGGTTCCCCTTTTTCCTCTTTCTTAGGTATCTGACGCAAGGAAGTCTTCATTCCGCCATATGCTACACCATAGAACCCGCAAAATGCTATCAAGAATACAAGAAATATCAAAATTCCCTGACCAATCCAGTTAAGCTGCAACACATGTTTTAGCATTGCAGCAAACACATCATCTGCACTGACCAATAACAGCATAATGATACAGACCAATGGAATACCGCACAACAGACCAAGGGCTACATATTTTAAATTACTGTTTTTTTCCTCACAATTTTCTCTCCAATATTTGATATGATCCAGACTTTGGACGGAGGATATTAATGTTTCACATCCCAACAAAACCAGATAACGCAGCCACTGTATTAAGTCTTTCCCCTGCATATCCATGTAACCCAGCAGGGTAAAGACCAGCATACCTATAAGCACCAGCAGATGATTTATGCCATGTATCTGCCAATTGCCGGTAAATGCCGTAGACAAGGCTGCTAAGATCATGATTACTCCGCAGATATAATTTTCTCTTTTTAGGGATATTTGAAGATACCTAAAGACTGCCTTCATACACAGAAGATATGCAGCAACACAGATAACATAGGTATAACTATTCATGTTTTTATACATACATATCACAAAAATAGCAGCAAACAAAATACCGACAACTGAAATCTGTCGGTATTTTTGTTTCCAGCGCTCCCTCTGCACACTTCCATCCTGCTTTGGAAGCGCCTGATTTAATATTCCACATACAAGAACACACACACATAACATCATGATAAACATAAATATGAAAATAATCATAATTGCAATTTCCTCCCTTTGATTTTCTTTTCTTACCAAAGAATACCATAGGTTTTTGTATTTTGCAATATATTTTTATCGAATTACAATAAATTATTATTTTTATTGATTAGTCCCCCACTTAAAAGCTGTTTTTTACGATTTTGCTATAAGAACTATAAACCTTCTTTCCACCAATCTTCCGGTAGGTTCTAATCTTAAAGTAATATGTTTTCCCCGGAGTCAGTTTTTTCTTTGTATATTTTACTTTAGCACCCGAGGTAATGGTCGCAGTTTTTTTGTATCCACTGTTTTTTTTGCCGGACATATAGACTTGGTATCCGTCGGCATTCTTTACCTTTTTCCATTGGATAACCGCCTGCCCCTTCTTACCTTTCACTGATTTGATGGAAGGTGCCTTAGTTGCCGTTGCCGCTTTCACTGATTTTGAATATACTCCATAAGTTTTCTTCCCCTGATTTTGATGGAAAGCTCTCACTTTTACTTTATAATCTGTACCTGCAGAAAGGTTTTTAAAGGTATATCTGCTGCTTGTGGTTACAGCACTTTTTACCTGTCTGCTTCCTTTCCATAAGGAAACCTCATATCCTGAAACTCCCTGCTGCTTTTTAAAGGAGATGGTAACCTTGGTATTGGTGCCGGACACAAATTTTACTCCTGTCACCTGATGCGGTACAACCGCTGACGGCTGGGTAATGGTTGGCACCGCCGTTGCTGTGGACTTCGGTGCAATACTGGGTTCTATTGCCGTTGTCACAGTCGGAATCGGGGTAATACTTGGCTGTACTTCCGTCCATGTTGGGATTACTGCTGTCGTTGGCTTTGGGGTATTGCTCGGTTCCTTTTCCTCAGCTGGAGGAATTGGGGTTTCCGTTGGCTCCGGGCTTATGCTTGGCTCCTCTTCCTTATCTGTCGGTAGCGGGGTTTCCGTTGGCTTTGGGGTATTGCTCGGTTCCTTTTCCTCAACTGTCGGAATCGGGGTTTCCGTTGGCTCCGGGCTTATGCTTGGCTCCTCTTCCTTATCTGTCGGTAGCGGGGTTTCCGTTGGCTCTGGTGAAACAGTGACAGCCGGTGTAGGAATATTCGTAATCTGGCTGTCTGCCAAAATAGTAAATTCTAAGATAGAAGTTCCTAAAAATGCATAATCTCCTTCTCCACTGATAAATGCCTGTGCTGTTCCCAATTGTTGGTTGCCGCTATAGGAAATTGTATAGTTTCCCTCCTGAGTTATCTCATTTCTTCCCTTTACCACATGAATGGCTAACTGAGCCCCCTCCGAATTGTATGGTATCTGATAACTGTCTGCATAGATACAAACCATAGGATAATATATGATATAACCTCCTGTGGTGGCATAAAAATAACTTCCTGTGTTTCGATATACACTTTCACTGGTGCTCGCCTCTGCTAATATACTTCTGCCATACTGACTTATCATATTAAGTGCTTCATTCAGTACTGTGCTGTTTTCAGAACGAATCTGCAGCAAATAATCCTGCCGTTCACTGCAGCCACTGATGGCACGTTTCATAAATTCTGCAAATGCTGCTTCATCCTTCACATCCTGCTCCGTCACATTTAAGTGATAATAATTGTAATAGTTATAAGTATCAGCCACCGTCTCTGGAACATCATACATTCCCGGAAAGACCGAAGCTACATAAACATGATCCCCGAAAGATGAAGTATCACAATTATAATATAAATAACGTACACCATCATGGTAAGTGCCGCTCCCTAAATCATCCCATGTAACATCTATATTATACCATTCTCCGTCCAGACAAACCAAATTCCATGCATGACCGCCTCCATCTCCATAGCCTACTGCGTAAATACTGTCTATTCCTGCATAATTTGCCAGCAGATGAAATGCTTTTGCATATCCTTCACACACTGCTTCTGTGCCATTAAAAACTCCATCAATAGAATGGGCATATCCTGCATCCTGTGGTGTTTTCGTTCCCGGCACATAGGCATAGTCAATTGCTGATATAATCATATCATGAATCATCATTTCTATCTGCATATCAGTCTTACCTTCTGCCTTGGCAGTATCAATTGCCTGCAGATAGGATACCAAGCCCTGTTCAATGCCCTCCTGTGTTTCTTGGCGGGTTTCCGCAGCTGCATAATCCTCTGACACTGCAGGATAAAAATTTATAATTTTTCCTTGGCTTATACTATAACTAAAATTTCCCGTCAGCCAGAATAATTCCGGGCAGTCCGCTTCCACAGCAAATAGCACCTGCTGTATTTGAGTTACATCTGTAAAATTATACTGCTGGAAATCAAAAGCCCCCCATACATAATTGGAATTCGATCTGGAAATTGCTTCTTTATACTCATTGTGAAAACTGTATGCTGCTGTTTTTAACTGGCTGTAGCACGCCTGCTGCTGCGGTGTGCTCAAAGTGCTGTATCCATAATCTGAACTGTAACCGGAATTGATTTCCGGTTCATTGTATTCTCCGCTATTATCACGCTCTGCAAAGAGTTCTTGCAGTTCTTCCGCCTCTGCTTTAGAAATCTGTTCTATTTCAGCAGGCAGTACGCCTCCTGACGGTTCCTGTATCTGTTCTGCAAGTTCACCGGAAACTGTTTCTTCTTTTGCATACACCCCAAAATCTGCCGCATTTCCGGCTATCAAAGTCACACATAATAACATGCCTGTTAATTTTGCTGTCCAAGTCTTCCTCATATCCTTTCTCCTCTCCATTGTGCAATTTGACGGTTTTATATTGATATTTTATCACTTTTCAGGTATTTTGACAATGGTTGCTTCGTTACAATGATATCTTTTTATTTCCCTTGACATTTTTATGAAACTTATGCACAATAAACTTATCAAAATATGCAACAGAAGAGGTGAGAAAATGGCAGACAATTACGAAGAAGAACTTTTTAAGGCAACTATGCGGGAAGTGGAGGATAGAATCCGCATCCGACGGGGAGATTCCATTGCATCTTTAGAGGCTGAGGCTGAAAATCCGTCTTCGGATATGTCAACCTCTAAACAAAATACATCCATATCCCCTCAGCTGCTTACGGGACGACATTCTGACAGGGAAAAATTGAACTGCACCATAGATATTGCCGAAGATGCCATGGCTGCCTACTTAATGTTGTATGGAAAATCCGATGGAGATTATACTTATGAAGAACTCCTGCAATATCTAAAGGAAAACGGAATTATATACGGAATCCGTGAAAAAGTGATAAAAAAGATGATTGAAGAACATCAATACTATGAGGAAATCATTGTTGCCAGAGGAACTTTATCTGCCAAAGGTAAAGACGGATATTTTGAATTTCATTTTAACACCACGCCGGAAACCAAACCGATTGTTCTTCCGGATGGTTCTGTGGATTACAACAAACTGGGAAAGATCGAATTAGCAGAAACGGGACAGCTGTTAGCCACATATCACAGTGCAGTTCCTGCCACAAACGGAACAGATGTGTTCGGGAACATTACCCCAATTCAAGAGGCCAGAGAGTTATCCCCTTTAAAAGGCAAAGGATTTGTGGTCACTCCAAACGGCAAAGAATATTATGCCTCTACGGAAGGGAAAATTTCATATTCCCCTGAGGATCATCAGCTGTCCATTACACCAGTTTATATTATAGAAGGAAATGTGGACAATGCAACCGGAGATGTTCGTTTTAACGGGGATGTGCTGGTAAAAGGAAATGTATTTGCCAACACTACCATTCGTGCCACTGGAAACATTACAGTAAATGGTCATGTGGAAACCGCCTATCTGTATGCGGGTAAAAATGTGATTTTAAAAAATGGTATGCAGGGTTCAGGAATAGGTACCATCCATGCTAAGGGACAAGTTATGGCAAAGTTTTTAGAACAGACGATTGTGACTGCCGGCGGCAATGTAAGTGCAAATGCAATTTTAAACTGCACTATTGAATCGGGCGCCCAAATCAATGTATCCGGCAATCGGGGCACCATTATCGGTGGCTCCACAAAAGCGGTAGAAAAGATTACTGCTTTTGCTTTGGGAAACCGGGTAGGTGTAAAAACGAAATTAGTTGTAGGATTCGAAAAAGAATTTAAGGAAATTATCGCATTGTGTGACAGCGAACTTGCCAGTGCCAAAGACAGTTTGTTAGATGCTGAACGCACCGTTGCAAGACTGACAGCACAGCTAAAGAACAAGCCAAACCCAGAACTAGCAGAAGCAAAGGCAAAGGCTTTCCGGGATAAGATTACTTATCAGGCAAAGGTAAAAGAACTGACTACAAAACGCGAAGAATTAATTGACATACGTGAACGTTCCATTGACGGCACTGTGATTGTCAGCGGACCAGTCAATGTGGGAACTACGGTGATTATAAATGGCATTACTGAGCAGTTGGTGTCAGAACGTAAAAATGTAAATTTTACCGCAAAGGGACGGGAAATGCGGGTTTATTCCAATAATCTAAAGTGATTGTGATACAAAATGCAGAACATAGTGTGCGGCTATGTCCTGCATTTTGTATATGATTAGAAATCACTATTTTTCAGCAACTCCCTTTTAATTCCAAATACAATATAATAAATTTTCCAAAGAATATTCTTGCTGATATCCTATCATAACCTCCATCTCCTGCAGATTAGGATCTGAGTGTTCCATTTCTCTGGCAAAGCGGTGTACCAAATCCACTTGTCCACCAAAGGTAAGCTCTTTGCCATTCTTTATCCACAATGCCATGTCTGCCTCTTGAATGAACAGTGTATTTACCACTGCAAATCTAACTTTATCATACGGGTTTTTATCATAGACAGCTCCAGTGAAATACCCAAACAAAAAATAAACCATGATTTGAGTGTATTGGTACTCTTGCTCTTTATAATACCTGGAAAACTCCTGTCTGTTTTTGTGATAAACATCTTCTCCCTGTTTGTACAAAAGACTTTCATATTCTTTCAGCCGCTTTGTCCAGTTGTAATCTAAAACTTCCAGTTCATACAGATTGGCATATATTTTTTTCTTCGTTTCATAACTCTCCAGAGGACAGTCTTGATACTCTGCGAACTTTTCTGCCGCTTTTTTTTGAAATAATTTTTTTTCATATTCAGCCAGCAGATCATCAATTTCAAACAATCTGTCCTTATAAATTCTCCTTTGAATATCATGAGTAATAGCAAGCGCAAATGACAGGCGGTACTCTAAAGACAAGGCTTCCTTCTGCAGAATGTCCAGCAAAAACTCTCTTACCTCCTGTAATTTGGTAAACAGAAAAAAGTCAAATAGATCATCCTCATTCAGAAAAGCACAACGCTTCTTTGTCTGCTGAAAGGACTGCTCCTTCCAGTCAATAGAATTGTACAGCCGGCTGCCGAAACTTCCCGGATATTTTCTATATTTTTCCAATGTTTTATTATCAATCATAATACCCCAGCCGGCACAGCAGGTATTCTCGCAGTCTCCGGCGATGCATTGAAATTTTCTATAATAATCTGGATACGTGTATTCCATCTTTTTCTCCTTATCTTATTCCATCCAGTATCTTATAAATTCAGCACTCTTTGCAGCATTTTTTCTGAAAATCTATTTTCTTCCAGTTTTATGATACTTTCTTTTTCCGAAACTGCCAGACTTTCAGGACAAAAAGCTATGTCTGCCGCTAAAAGCATTGGTTCATCAAAACAACTGTCTCCTGCCGCAATAAAATAATTTTCTTCTCCCACATATTTACGAAAACGCTTTAAAGAAGAACCTTTATCCAATGTCTTTGGAAAAATATACACTTTCACTCCGTTACTGCTGATATATGTGGTATCAGTATCCAGCCCTTCTTTCAGTCTTTTCATGGTTTCTTCCACATTACTACTTTTTGTGAACACGCACAATTCGTCTACTTTCCTTACATCAAAGCATACGTTCTCATCTTTTTTTAGTATTTGAATCCCTTTCTCCATTTCTTCTTCTGCATAACAGACAATTTCTTTTGTTTCCCGCAGCCATTCTTCATTGATTTTATTATGTTCTAACAGAATCCCTCCATTAGCCACCATTGCATATTTTATTTTCACATGACTACCAAAATTGATTCGGGAATATTGTTCCAGAGAACGGGTCGTTAACGGAACCAGTTCTTTTGCCGCCGACACTTCCTGCAATAATTTGTGAGAAACTTTACTCATATAAGAAAGTTCCTTCCCCTCCTTGGTTTCCACCAATACTTTTTCCTTTCCAATATCACGTCGATATGAGTAAATCAACGTATTATCCAAATCCGAACAAAAATAAATCATTCATTTCTCCTTTATCAGCCAAGTACATTTATTACCGCATAAAATACGGCATATAACACATGGGTATATGCCGTATCGCTTTTCACATATTATTTTTTCGCTGTCAATTTTACAATCAGCTTTCTTATTAAATCAACCGGGTACATGGTAAGACCCATAAGAATTACAATTCCCCAGCCTCTCAGACCAAATCGTTCACAGCTGAAGATATCACCGATAACACCACCGATAGATACCAGTACCACCTGCACCAAGATAATTAAAAACCATACCTTAATAAAAGTTGGGTTCTCTTTAATATGTTCAAACACATTAGCGCTGTCGCTTCTTACGTTAAATGCATTTACCATAAATGCAAATACGAACATACAGAAATATCCGGTGTAGAACTGACCCTCGGTTTCAAAGAATGTACGAAATACAGGAAGTTTAAACCATAAAATACTCATGGCTGTCAACCAACCACCCATAACAAGGATCTGTACTCCCATAGAAGCACTGATAATGCTCTCATCACGTCTTCTCGGTTTTTCCTTCATATATTTTTCCAATGCAGGCTCGCTGGCAAACATAATAGATGCCAGACTGTCCATACAAAGGTTAATCCATAACAAATGAGTTACCTTCAGAGGTGCTTCAATGCCGATAAACGGGCAAATTGCCGATACTAATACGGCAGCCACGTTAATTACCAACTGCATCTTACAGAATTTCAAAATATTAGTGTACAGTGTTCTTCCATACCATATAGCATTCTTAATGGAGTTAAAGTTGTCATCTAAGATAACCAGCTTACCTGCTTCCTTGGCAACTTCAGTACCACTTCCCATGGCAAAACCAACATCTGCGCGCTTCAGTGCCGGACTGTCGTTTACACCGTCACCGGTCATACCTACTACTAAATTAAGTTCCTGACAGATTTTAACCATACGACTCTTGTCAGTAGGCAGCGCTCTAGAAATAACACGAATATTCTTAATGATCGCCTTGATCTCATCATCGCTCATTTCATTTAATTCTGCTGAGGTCAACGCAATATCATCCGGTGCTCCAAACAATCCTGCTTCTTTAGCGATAGCAACCGCTGTTTCCTTACGGTCACCGGTGATCATTACTACCTGAATACCTGCTTTCTGTACTTCTAAGATGGCTTCTCTTGCTTCCGGTCTTACATCATCACGAATACCTACCAGTCCAACTAACACCACATCATCATTGATTTCATCATGTACCATTTTGCTGTTACTGTATCCAAATGCAAGAACTCGCATAGCACGATTTGCCAAATCATCAATTTTCTTATTTAATACAGCTTCATCTAAAGCAACTTCATTTCCATTTTCATCTAAATATTTCTTTGCTTTCGTTACAATTCGTTCCGGTGCTCCCTTGTAAAAGGTTCTTCCCATAGAACCAATGTATGCCTGACTAAATTTGTTAGCACTGTTAAATTCCTGTAACTCTGTTACCGTACATTCTTCATTGGAAGCAAGTATTTTATAAGTATCTTCTCCCAGGAATTTTAAAAGTGCTTGATCTGTCATATTTCCACCGATTACATTGTGTTTATCGTCAAACATGGCACCTGTGTTTTTGCCAATACATAAATCAAGATTTCCTTTGATGGCACTTGATTTTGCACTGCCTTTGATATCCATGGTCTTGCCGGAACCGTCAAAGAATTCTACTACTTCTAACTGTCCCTTTGTAATAGTACCTGTCTTATCACTGAACAAAATATTTAAAGAACCTGCTGTTTCAATACCGATAGATTTTCTTACTAATACATTTACCTTGTAGAGTTTACCTGTATTCTGCATCAGCACTAGAGCAATTACCAGCGGAAGTCCTTCCGGAACAGCACACACAATGATAGTAATGGCAACTGCCACAGCATTCATAACGCCCTTTAATACTTCTATCCAGCCCAAAGCCAAATAATCTGAGAAAGAGCCTGCCATCAATACATAGTGGATAAAATAAGCCAATGCAATGACAATTGCGCCCACATATCCAAAGACAGAAATCTGATTTGCCAGTTTATTCAATTTAACTTTCAATGGTGAATCCGGTTCCTTATCCTCCATGTCCTTAGCCATTTTTCCCATCATGGTGGCTTCACCAACACGCTGGATCACCATATAGCCTTCACCGTCTAATACCGTTGCTCCACGGAATAAGCTGTGGCTGTCCACAAAAGTATCACCGGTAATATTTTCGGGGATTGTAAATCCTTCTTCTGCCGGGGTTTTCTTACATTCCTCTGCCTCACCGTTTAAGACACTGTTATCCACGGAAATTTTTCCATCAGCCAAAACACCGTCAGCTAATATTTTATCACCAGACTGGATAACTACCACATCACCTACGACTAAATCGTCCACTTCAATAACAGTTACCACACCATTACGGATAACCTTTGCCACATCTTTTTTCTGGGAATCCTTTAATTTTCTGTATGCTTTGTCATTCGCTACACCAGTCTTTGCAGAAACAAAGTTAACCAGCAATACTGCAATGATAGTTCCCACCGGCTCATACCATTCGCTCTGTCCCAAAAAGAACATTACAAGCATGATCGCTGCGATTATGCAGAGAATACGAATCATTGGGTCCTCAAAGCCTGCCAGAAACTGCTGCCAAAAAGTTTCCGGTTCCGCTTCCTTGATTTTGTTGGAACCATACTTTTTCCGACTTTCTTCTACCTGTTCATCTGTCAGGCCGCTAAATTTTTTGTTCATGTAACTTGATCTCCTTTATTCACTTTTTTGTTTTTATAAATACATTTTTATCAGCTCACCAAGTCCGGGATCTGTTGTCCCCTGACCGATGGCATTAAATTTCCATTCTCCATTATGCCTGTATACTTCACCAAAAATCATAGAAGTCATACCGCTGTAATTTTCTGTTAAGTTATATCTGCACAATTCCTGATTGTTTCTTCCGTCTACGATACGACAGAATGCATTTTCAATCATGCCAAAATGCTGGTGTCTCGATACTGCCTGATAAATATTAACCACAACCACAATTCGATCATACTGACTTGGTACGGATGCCAAATCTATTGCAATCTGCTCATCATCTCCATCTCCGGCTCCAGTTAAATTATCTCCCATATGCTGAATGGCTCCACTTTTATGCCTTAAGTTTCCAAAGAATACAATATCTTCCTTTGGTGCTGCTAATTTTCCATTGGTCAGCAAAATTACGGAAGCATCGCAGTCTACTGACTGCTGTGGTTTGAAAGAAAATAGTCCTTTGGAACGCTTCGCTTCATCCCATCCAAGACCTACCAAAATTTTATTCAGTCCTACATTGTCCTTTGTTAAACTTACCTTTTGTCCTTTTTGTAAACTTATTGCCATAATATTCTCTCCCCTTATTATTCATCTACATCTACGCCATAAGCACTGCATAGTGCTGCCAGTCCTCCCTGATAGCCGCTGCCAATAGCGTTAAACTTCCACTCGTTATTATGCTTATATAATTCACCAAACACTGCTGCCGTTTCGATAGAGAAATCCTCCCCTAAATCATAGCGCAGTATTTCTTCCTTTTTTTCCTCATCCACAATTCTCACAAAGGCATTGTTCACCTGACCGAAATTCTGTCTTCTGTTTTCTGCCTCATAAATGGTTACAGTGAATACAATTTTCTGAATTTCTGCTGGTACTTTAGATAAATCAATTCTGATTATCTCATCATCGCCATCTCCGGCTCCGGTACGGTTATCGCCCTGATGTTCTACTGCACCGCTTGGATGTTTTAAGTTTCCATAGAAGATAAAATCCTCCTGCTTTGTAATTTTTCCATTTTCACCTACAAGAAACGCTGCGGAATCCAAGTCAAAATCGCCGCCTGTATCAAACTGGTTAATATCCCAGCCAATACCCACGATAATCTTTGCCAAACCTGCATTATCCTTGGTCAGGCTTACTTTCTGTCCTTTTTGTAAGCATACTCCCATTCTTCTTCCTCCTTATGCTACATTTACACCATAGTTTCTGCAAAGCGCTGCCAGACCACCCTGGAATCCGCTGCCAATGGCATTGAATTTCCATTCTCCGTTATGTCTGTACAATTCGCCTACCACCACCGCTGTTTCAATGGAGAAATCTTCTCCTAAATCATAATGAATCAATTCTTCGTTGTTGGCTTCATCCACAATACGGATAAAGGAATTGGATACCTGACCAAAATTCTGTCTTCTTTGTTCCGCTTCATAGATAGTTACGGTAAATGCAATCTTTTCCACGTTGGCTGGAACCTTTGATAAGTCTACAAGAATCTGTTCATCATCTCCGTCACCCTCTCCGGTCAGATTATCTCCCATATGTTCTACTGCACCACTGACGTGCTTTAAATTTCCATAAAATACAAATTCTGCGTCTGTAATAACTTTGCCGTCCGCTCCTAAAAGAAAAGCTGCTGCATCTAAGTCAAAATCTGCTCCTCCGTCATAACGGTTTACATCCCATCCTAAACCCACCAACAACTTCTTTAATGATGGTTTCCCTTTAGTTAAATCAACTTTCTGTCCTTTGGTTAAGTTAATCGGCATATCTTTTCCTCCTTAATAATTATTATGCATGAAACATTTTATCAAATTCGCTTTTAATCTGATTTAAGCGTACCTGATCCTCTTCTCGCTGTCTTTTTGCTTCCTGCTGAATTGCCTTGGTTTCTTCAATACCATTGACAATGGTTCTCCAGGTAGTTTCTAAGGTGTCTACCTTAATGGAGCTTCCTGAAGCCAGCTGTGTGGTTAATTTTGAAGCCTCTACTGTATTCTGGGCATTCTTAATTAACATTTCATTTGTCTTTTCATCTAAAGCTGCCATGGCTTCTGCCTGAATTTTCTGGCGTTTTAGTAAAATCGCCTGTGACAGAGCCTGTTTAAATACCGGCAGTGTAATAATAAATGCGGAATTGATCTTCCTTACTAAATTCATATTGCTAAATTCCATGGTCTTAATCATAGGAATTGACTGTAACGCAACATTTTCCGCAATACGCAAATCCTGTGTTCTCTGCTCTAGCATTAGTTTTGCCTGCTCTAAGGTAGTCAGTTCAAACTGAATGGAATTATCCCCGGTATTTTCTAAGTCCTGGCGACGCTGCTCCATGTAGGCATCAATCTCACGGATTCCCTGCTCTCCTGCCAAAATGTATTTTACTAATTCATTATAATACTTCACATTTGTTTGAAACATATTCTCAAGATTTTTATTTGAATCCTTGATTTCTGCCTCATATTTTTTTAACTGTACATATATCTTATCAATCTCTTCACCCATGGTATGGTATTTGGAAAGAATCTTATCTAACTGCTTTTTGGCACTGTTAAATAATTTATCAAACAATCCCTTGCTTTCCTTTAATTCTTCCATGTCAAATTTTTCCATGATTTTAGATAAGTGAACCAGCATTTCACCGGAATCATTGATCTGGCTCATGTTTACATTATTTAGAACCACATCGGAGCATTTCGAAATTTCTTCCGCCACACTTCCGCCGAAATTAACAATGGTCTCTGCCTCATATACATTAATTTGGCTTGCCAGATCATCTACTTCTTTGGAATTGGTAAGCTCCCTTGTCATTCTTTCCCGCTCTGCCTGAATGTTATACTCCTGCACCGCTTCCATTTCATTTCCCTTCGGTACTGTAACTGCCATCTGCTCATTTGTGCCTGAAAATTTAATACCCATTTTTACCTTCCTCTCCTAAGGAAACGTCCTACCAGACTTTCGCTGGAACGTTTCACTGCACTTAAATTTGGTACTCGTAAATCATACTTATATTCACCAATTTGGTGTTCTGTTACAATCTTTTTTGTATAAAATCTCTCCACACCTGCATAACCTGTTGGAACAAACATAGCTATATCAAAACCAATCCGGCTTAAATAGGCCAGAAGTATACTGTCTTCTTTGGTACAACTGCTTTCTTTGGTGTGTATCAGCAATATTTTTGGTATATCTTTTGTAAAGTCATATCCTTGTATCAATCGTAAAATCGCTTTCTCCATATATAATGCCGTAGAAAGTATCAAATGCTCCGTACCGTCACTGCCTGTTCCCTCAATGACCCGTTCATCAATCAATTCCTGTAGTTTTTCCAGCATATAATCCTGCATAGGCTCTCTGATAAACCCATAAGGATAATCCGGATGATTTTTTATCTTTTCCTTCATCAGCCTGCCACTCTGCAAGAATAAATAAGTTTTTTCTCTCCATGGATTGGGAGCAGTTCCTAAATATGGAAGTTCACGAATAACAAAGGTATGCTCCGTTGACAGCTTTGCCACATCTTCCCAGTATTCTGATACATTTCCCGGCACTCCCATTACTTTTGAAAAAATCACCGGCACCATCACCCGGTCTTCAAACACTTCAAAATTAGGACGGTATTTTGCTTCCTGCTCCCACAAAATGCTGATTTCTTCATAAGTGTTCTGAAGCACCACCGGCACTGCTTTCGTAAATTGCCGGTTCCGGTACATTCCTGTGTCCTGATACATGATCTGGGTGATTTCCTGCTCCGCCTGATATGCCACGGTCCCAAACTGCATATCTTTTATATCTGTTGGAAATTTCTTTCGTTTCAGAGTGTTTGGATAAGTTTTTGCAAAAAATAATTCATCTTTTATCTCTATCCCCTGCTTTCCTTCTGGATTTATGTGTAATACATCCATGGGAAGTTTTGCAAGTGCCGCCAGCAACAACGCTTCTGTTTCTGTATGGATTTCCCCATAATAGATAAATAGCTTTTTCTCCTTATGGCTTCCGGCACCAAACAATTCCTTCAGATATCGGTTGATAAGACACACCAGCTCCACTGCCCGATTCTGCTGTTTCTGGAAAGACAATTCGGCTGTTTTTTCCATGACCTTTAAGAACGCCGCTTTTCCATAATTCTCTGCCTTTTTGTCGTTACAGACGATTTGAGATGTCATATGAGTAAGCAACTGCTCTGTACTGGCATACTGTCCACGACGAATATTGTTAATCTCGTCATAGTCAGGTTTTCTAATCGCTTCTTCCACCAGAAAAACTTCTGTCTTATTACTTTCTAATTTCAGCTTCCATTTCAACAATTCCGTATAATAGCGAGCTGCTTCCTCCACACCATAAATGCCTGCAAATACATTGTAAAAGAATTGTTCGTCGCTGCCTCGCACTTTCAATTCCTGCTGTACATCCTCATATGGATTTCCCTGAATCCATGTGTTGGTATTCATTATCTTCTCTGTAGATATCCGCGGCATCTGAGGTGCAGTTTTCTTTCTTATGAGCCGCTCCCTCACTTCCAGCACTGAATACTGTTTGGGAAAAGCTTCTCCCTGCACTGGTATTTTTTCTGAATATTTAGATTCTCTGTCTTGTATCAGATATGCTTCCTCCCCCTGTACTGCCAGCAACAGAATATCACAGCCTGCTTTGGAAAGCACTGATAAAAACAACATTTCATATTCATTTGGAATTCCTGCATACAGCAATTTGGGGACCCTGTAACCACTGAAATTCTGCAATAATCTTTCAAATTTATAATATAACCAGCACATATATTTTATATATGCGTTTCTCTGCATATTTTCATTCTTTCCCTTTTGGGCAAGCCCATTCAGAACATCATAAAAGCTTTTGGCAATGTCCATCCTTTTATCCTCTGAAACTCTGGGAAGCCATTGCTTTAGTTCCTGCACAAAAAAGGATTCACTAAGCTGATAACTCCTTCCCATGATTTCTTCATAATAAGATAGGTGCTTTTCCTCTGGATTTCCGATTCTGTCCTGAATACAGACGCCCCACTGAATAGTTTCTTCTGCGAAACGTTCAATCATAGTTTCCACTTCCTGGCTCCACAGGGTGAGCCGTCCAAAATATACACTTTTTTCTGGTCTTTCTTTATATGTGGTAAAATAATCTTCAAAATTATTTAAATGTACTCTTTCAAACATTCTCTCACCTTGTCTACTGCTTTTTATTTAATGCCATGCCACAGCATGCTCCCACCATGCCTCCAATAATATGAGTCAGGTTCGATACATTATCCTGAACGGTAAGTCCTTCTACTATTTGACCGCCAATATAAATAACTGCCACCAGAATAAAGGTTAATGGAATTCCTCCTTCCTTCACACTGGTAATAGAAGAAAGAATGATAAAGGCAAATACCACACCGCTGGCACCCAACAATCCGTAATTGAAAAAAATCACGTTTACCAGTCCGGTAGTAATGGCTGTCAGAAAAATAATGACTACCATATTTCTGCCTCCATGCTTTTCTTCCAACATGGGACCTAATAATAAGATATACATCATATTTCCGCTTAAATGCTCCCAGCCGGCATGACCAAAAACATGACCCAGCAGCCGGACATAGAACAACGGATCCGTCAAAGACCCCCGGTACACTGTAAATAACAGCGAATTAGTATAACCTCCGGTAAGAAGATTTAATAAAAAGGCCCCGATACAAATTAATACAAAACTCAGTACCACAGGTGAATTGAATTTAATTGCTTTTGTTATCTTCATTTTTCCCTCTCCAATTATAGAAAATCATACATCAAAACCAGTTGATTTTCAATATATTTCGGAGAATTCATAAAAATATTCATAAAAATATAATGAATTGTTAGTTTACAAACCCTCTCAGGAATCCTCGTATGGTTTCATAATCTACAGCAAGATTCAGGTTTTGACCGTCATCAAAGCCTGCGGTCACAATTCCAATCAATTCTCCGTAAAGATTCAGCAATGCTCCTCCAGAGCTTCCGTGGGAGGTGGGTGCCGTAAACTGTATCATGGATACTTCCTCTATTTTTCGAAAGCCCGCTATAATACCGTCGGATACCGTATTAAATAGTCCCAAGGGGCTGCCAATTGCCACTACCTTCTGTCCTCTTACCAGCTTTCTGTTGCTGCATAATGAAATTGGTCTGCGGTTTACCGGTTCCACGCGGATGAGTGCCAAATCGTTTTCTGGATGATATTTAATTAACTCTGTGGTGAACCTTGGTTCTTCTTCCTCCTCTAAGCGTACGGCAAAGGCCGCCCCACCACGTACCACATGAAAATTAGTCAATATGTAGCCCTCATTATTGATCAGCACACCGGAACCTGATGCAAAAGGTTCCTTTTTCTCATTGTAAACCACGATCATTACCACGGAACTCGCCATTCCTGCCAGTTCCTCATAGGAAAGTTCTCTGACGTCTCTGCTTTCTTTCACAGCAGATTCTCGCTGTGCTGCCGTCTGGCGTGCTTCCTGCTGTCTTTCTGTCTCCCGTCTTGCTGCGATTGCCTCTGGATTGTATGCCGGAATTTTTCCCTGAAATTCCCGTTCTCTTTTTATCAGCTGTGCATAAAAAGAAATCTCATCTGATTTAATATCCAGTTTTTTCCCTAAATGGATGCAGTACACATCACAACCGCACAGACTTAAAAGCCGTAAAAAATAGTACTCCCCGGTACCGCATATTCCAATATAGACAAATTTCGGAAATTTTGACAAAATCCGCGTATTTTTAAAAAGTTTAGGAAAATAATTTTCAATTCTGCTGAATAGTAAAAGAAGAAAATTCTTCACTTTAGCCGGACTATTCTCCTGCTTTCTGTATTCTGTGAGAACCTGACACATGCCTTCCTTATATGTTTCCCTCCACAGCCCATTTTCAAACTCGAAAGGAAGACGGCGTTGTGCAAGTGTTCCTTTTGATGCCAGCCACTCATCTGCCATAGCCAGATACCTTTCTCTTTTCTCAGGCTCCACAAAGCTTTCCAGCAAACCAGTACGAAAATACCATGCTCTTGCATTTTTATCAATATCCGCTAATTTTTCATCGGCTTCCCGTATTTCCTGCAAAAAGGAACTCTCATCTGTAACCCCTGTCTGAATTACAAATACCGCAGGCTTATTGCCGTTATTATATCGGTTTTCTAAGGCTGCAAATTCCTTTAGGGAAGCTATCTGTGACTGATTCATCTGTACTTCCAACTTCACTCTAACCCCTCCGTTCTTTTTTATCATCTGCATACTCTTTCTTATCCATCATGGTATCACGAACACTGTGCGCTGTCAAAAGAAGCTGTTAGAAAAATAAGAATATCTTAATTTTACATTTACACTTATTTATGGTATCATTTTCCATGCATAGTTCATATGATATATTTTTAGAGGGGTAAAATAATGAATGATACAAAAACAATAGACACCTTATTCAACCAGTTAGACACTTCCCTTGTGGATGCTTATCAAGTGGGAGCATTAATGTATTCTCCAGGAACAAATGGGGAGATTTATGAGAAATTATTATCCGGCGTATGGGGGAATTGTTTTTCGCTTGCATTGTGTTTGGAGGATTCCATCGATGACAGTGCGGTGGAACTGGGAGAACGCACCATTGCGGAAACTTTTCACCAAATTTATGAAAGTAAAGAAAAGCTCCCCTTTCTCCCTAAATTGTTTATCCGGGTGCGCAGTCCAAAACAAATTGCAAAGTTATATCGTATGCTGTCAGACAGCAGTGAACTGTTAAGCGGCTTTATTCTCCCAAAATTTGTACCGAAAAATGCACCTTATTATATAGAAGAAATCTGTCAAATTAATTATAAAAACAATACAAATAAAATTTATATGATGCCGATTTTAGAAAGCGGCGAACTGGTTTCCTATCATACCAGATATGAAACCTTAGATCAACTTTACTCACAGCTTCTTTCCTGCCGCGAGTATGTATTAAACGTTCGTGTAGGCGGAAATGATCTGTGCCATCTTTTTGGCGTCCGGCGCAACGTCAATGAAACCATTTATGATATCAAACCCATTGCCAGTGTTTTAAGTGATATTGTCACATATTTTTTTCATGATTTTGTGGTTTCTGCACCTGTCTGGGAATATTTCGCAGATGAAAATGATAACTGGAAAACGGGACTGGAAAATGAGATGCGTATGGATATGCTAAACGGCTTTATTGGAAAAACCATCATCCATCCTAACCAAATTCCCGTGGTGGCCAACGGCTTAAAAGCAAATGCCCATGACGTGGCAGATGCCGTAAAAATTCTTAACTTTCAAAATCCTTTGGTCAATGTAAGCAAAAGTGCCTGGGGCACACGAATGAATGAAATGAAAACCCATGCCAACTGGGCGAAAAAGCAGATTTTACTTGCAAAAATATATGGAGTGAGATAAATGAATTACAGCGAAAAAGATTTAATTACCATTGCAAAGAGAGAGAACAATACCAAACGTCCTTTTCTTCTGGTAAATCCTCTGCAGGGAAAACATATACCCACTGCACCTTCCCAGTGCCTTGCTCTTTTTTCTGCACTGGCAGAACGTGTTTTTAATGAACCGGCTTATGCTTATAAACACACATTAATTATTGGTTTTGCAGAAACTGCCACTGCCATTGGCATGGGGCTTGCTGCCTGTGCTCCTTTTCCTACGGCTTACATTCAGACTACCAGAGAGCACTTTGAAGGGAAGGACTTTTTGTATTTCAGCGAGGAGCATAGCCATGCCACAGATCAGATGGTAATTCGGGATTTTTTAGATTGTCACGTAACACCGGATACCCATATTATTTTTGCCGAGGACGAAGTGACCACCGGAAGAACTATTGAAAACTTTATTGGCGTGCTTGGAAAAACTTATCCCAACTATAATTTTTCTTTCGAAATTGCTTCTATTCTAAACGGCATGGGAGAGGAAAAAAGAAAAGAGTTTCGTAGACAGGGGATTGCCATCCATTTTCTGCTGCCTGTGCCTGCTTATGATTATGACACCATTTTATCCTCATATACTTATGAAGCATCCTTACGCTTATGTTGCCGGCAGCTGTCTGAAAACAAATACACTTGGGAACATGAAGTTTTAAACGATACAGATCGGCAGCCTTTCACTGTACTCTATCCGGGGGGTTATCAAAACACCAGACTGGGAGTAATGGCACCGGAATATCAGCAGCTTTGCCAGAAATTATCTTGCGAAGTTTTGCAAAAAACCTGCCTTTTGGACATTTCCGGGAAGCGTATCTTAGTGCTGGGCACCGAAGAGTTAATGTATGCAGGCATCTATCTTGGCAACTATATAGAAGAACATACAGATAACCATGTGTTTTTCCATGCCACCACCAGAAGTCCCATTCTTCCAAGCAGAGAAGAAACTTACCCTCTGCACAGCCGCTATGAACTTACTAGTTTTTATCAGCAGGACCGTACCACTTATGTATATAATTTAGATACCTACGACTTATGTCTGGTGTTGACGGACAGCCCCAGACATACTACTGCCATGGAAGAACTTTGCCAAGCATTTGCACTTCACCACTGCGGCAAAATCATACATATTATCTGGAGGTAACTATGAAAAGCAGCTATCTTGACCGTGACGTAACATTACTGTTAAAAGACATATCCGGACTGGTCACTCCCCTGCCTACCAAGGAAAGGGAACAACTTATCCAATCCGGCGTCCATTATTCTGAGATGCTTCCTTTAGAATACAAACCTACGCAAAAATATATGGAAGCCTACCACTTTGCTTTGAAAGCCTATGCTAAAACCACCGCGGATGCGGTATGTCAGGCAGCAGAAAAAATATATGCTTCCGTACAAGAAGATTTTCGGCAAAATTCCCAAAATCTCTCGGAAATAGTACTGGTTTCTCTTGCCCGTGCCGGAATTCCAGTTGGTATCTTAATAAAACGCTATTTAGAACACAAATATAATCTTTGTGTATTTCATTATTCCATTTCTATTATTCGTGACCGGGGAATTGATGACAATGCCATTCATTATATATTAGACCGTCATCATCCCAAATCAGTACGTTTTGTAGATGGCTGGATTGGAAAGGGCGCTATCCAGCGGGAATTAAAGCAGGCACTCAGCCCTTACCCAGAATTAAACCCAACCTTGGCCGTGCTTTCTGATCCTGCCAACATCACGGATTTATGCGGAACCCACGAAGATATTCTGATACCAAGTTCCTGCTTAAACAGCACCGTATCAGGGTTGATCAGCCGCACCTTTCTACGATCTGATATTATTGGAGAAAAAGATTTTCATGGAGCTGTATTTTACTCTAATCTGATCGAGGAAGATTTGTCCTATGAATTTATCAATGCCATTGAACAGCATTTTGACTATCATACGAAGGTAGTTGATACTACTCCGTCTGGCTTTACTGGGCTTAGCGAAGTAAAAACTATTGCCAAACACTTTCATATTGCTGACATTAACTTTATTAAGCCCGGTATCGGTGAAGCCACCCGAGTATTAATCCGCCGGGTTCCATGGAAACTGTTGGTGCGCCCCGGTGCCAGACATAACCCGCTGTTGACGCACCTTTTACAACTGGCAGATGAAAAGGAAGTCCCTGTAGAAGAATATCCGCTGCAAAATTACATTGCCTGTGGAATCATTAAAAACGTGGCAGATGCTTAAGGACCGGCAATGCCACTGTTTTTTCATAGATTGTAACGTAACAGCCGGGCCTTACTGCTGCACTTGTTTTACATTCATTCTTTTATTATAATTATTTTCTAATATCATCTTTCGATATTCTTTAGGTGTCAGAGCTGCATACCTTTTAAAATCTTTTATAAAATGGGACTGGCCATAATATCCGGCATCTGCGCCAATGCTCGTCAGCATGGAGTTATCTTCCTGATTGATTTTCTGAATTGCCTTCTGAAATTTCATGATCATACCAAAAGTTTTAGGGTTAATTCCCATGTTCTGATTGAATACTTTATTAAGATACCGTTGAGTATACCCGGTTTTGTCTGCCAGCTCATTCACTGTGACATCGCCGTTGGCGGCAATGATCTGATTTTTCATATATTCCACCAACTGTTTTGTATTTCCTTTTTCTGGACTGGAATACTGCTTGTCAAAGGCTTCTTTGTAAAGTTTCAGAAATCCTTCCATCCACTGTCCCTTATCATAAGCCTCTTCCATACGTTTCAGAAAGTCCTTGTCCCGTATCACATCTTCCAAATTAATTTCATGCTGTACAAAATCTTTCATGCTGGCATTGACAATTGCCGGAAGCTCACCTGCTAAAAAACGTACCCCAAAATATTCCTTGTCGTTTTCATTGGCAATCACTGTTTTTTCCAAAACGGTTCCTGCCACTCTGGCCTTAATTCCACTGTGATCATTTTCAAACATAATATCAATACAACCATCCGGAACCACCATAATCCCATTTTCTAGGTCTGTATGTTTATAATAGTCATAGAAATGCAGAATTCCATAATTCATCACAATCCCTTTGTGGTATTCCGGTGTGGCCATGACAAAATATGGCTGAATTGTCTTCATAATGTTTTCTGCTGCCATCATTATCCCTCACCTATCCAATCTGATACCTTTATCTATTTTTATTGCACAAGAAAAGGACAAAGACTCACATTCATCATGTGAACATCTTTGTCCCTGAAAATTTATGCTAACCTGCATTCATCTGCCAATAAGATTTCTTTTTCTTAGTTATTATACTATAATCTCTTAGGCAAAATGTCAATCCCTTTCTATCAAAAAACTTATGGTAGCCTTATTTATGATGGTTGCCATCTACCATTGAAAATTTTGCGCAGATACAAAATCGCCCATCTACAATCTGGGCTTCTATCTGTCCGTTCATGCGAATTACAAATTCTTTGGCAATGGAAAGTCCCAGTCCCGTTGAATTGCGGCTTCTTGCTTTATCTTCCTTATAAAACCGTTCAAACACCTGCCCCACATCAATCTGATTGGGATATGCTACCTGATTATATACGGTAAGCACCATCTGCGTCTGCTCTTTTTTCAGAGATATCCTGATTTCTTTTTCCCCATGATCCATGACATTTTTTATAACGTTTCGAATCACCCGCTCCAACCCCTGCTCATTTCCCATCATATACAATAATTCATCTGTTATTTCTATCACAGGTTCAATTCCCTTTTTTCTCCAGTCTTCATAATAGGAAAAAATAGTTTTCTTTAAAATCCGGTTCATACAACAAACAGATAATTCTAATGAATAAGACTCATTTTTTAATTTAGTAAAAGTAAATAATTCCTCCAACATATCCTTCAAGCTGGAAATCCTTTCTTGAATAATCTGTAAATAGCGCCTTTGCTCCTCTGGATTATTACTGCTCTCCAGCATCTGAAAATATCCGTCTAACGAGGTCAGTGGTGTACGAATATCATGGGATAAGTTCGTATAAGTATCAGAAATCATTTTTTCCTTTTTCTGATATTCTGCCTTTTCTTTTCTCTTTTGCTGCAGTAACTCATTCAAAAGCTCCACCAGCTTCTCAATTCCGCCAAAGGAAATCTCTCCCGTAATCATCATATTGCTGTCATGCTTTTCCTGAAACGCCAACTGGCGGCAGATATCTCTTATCTGCCGCTGGTATTTCCAAAACAACATCGTCTGTATGAAAAGCACAAAAATTAAAACTCCAAGAATGATATAGATCAATTAAATATCCCTCTTTTCAAGCACAAAACTTCCTATCAATGCCATAGCTAAAGTAAAGAGCACTGCAACCCCAATTCCCGATAAACATGCCTGTTTGTCTGGTGTCATAGACAAAAGTGTCATATTTCCCGTTACCGTATGTTCTAATAGATGAAACTCTGTAAATCCTAACTTAGCTGCCACCTGATCTACCAAACTGTATAATATAACCATCACATTCATACACAGACATATTGCTATTATCATGCTAAACACGTTATTTTTCAGCAGGATGGCTATCGTCATACAGATTACCACAAAAGCATAATGAAGCAGTATTTGAATTCCCATATACCGCAGAAAATCCCCTGCATCTCCCCATTGAAAATTTTCTAAGAATATCCAGTTACCAAATGCCTGAGCCAAAACGAAAATCAATAAAGATAAAATAGTAAAAACAAATAGTACACCGGCTCTGGATATAATCAGCTGCCATCTCTTGCTTACCTGCCCGCCGATATTTTTAATATAGCCGCTGTTGATATCTGCTGTAGAGAAGATCACTGTAAAAATAACTAAAAATAGTGCTATACATTTTGCCTGAGCATTGGCATATATCATATCAAAAACTGTTATATTTCTACCATCTTCCGTAGGCACGATTACGGACATTCCCAGATTTACGTTTTCCGGCGAAGTGTTTCTATTTGCAATTTCTTCCTGTTGTGACGCTGTCATCTCCTCCTGTTGATCATACTCTTCCGCTGCAAGAGCTGTAGTGAATATGATACTTACTATCATGATCACCCAGATTACATACATACTTCTGGTACGAAACATTCTATAAAAATCCATTTTTAACATATTAATCATTCGCAGCCCCTCCTGTCAGATTCAAAAAATAAGTTTCTAATTCTTCACTGGTAATAGAAATTCCTTTTACCAAAATCCCTGCTTTCGCAAGTGCCATATTCACCTGTGCGCTTTCGTTCAGCCGCTCAAAAATATGAATATGTTCCTTATCTACCACCTGATAATTTCGAAATCCTAAAGAATCCAATACCGGAACAGCACGCTTTGGTTCCTCTAATACCACCTCGATTCGTTCACAACACCGCTGCATCAATTCTTCACTGGTTAATTCCTGTAAAAGACTGCCCCTGTGAATAATGCCATAATCCGTAGCAATTTTAGAAAGCTCCTCTAAAATATGACTGGATATTAAAATGGTCATATTTCTGTCTTCTTTCAAACTTAAAATGGTATCTCTGACTTCCACAATTCCCTGTGGATCCAGCCCATTAATAGGTTCGTCCAAAACCAGCAAATCCGGTTCTCCCACCAATGCCAAACCGATTCCTAACCGCTGTTTCATACCAAGTGAAAAATGCTTTGTCTTTTTCTTTCCCACATCTTCTAAGCCTACCGTTTTCAAAATCTCTTCGATATAACCGACTTTTCGGATTCCAAACAATTCACACTTGATTTTTAGATTTTCGTAAGCAGTCATATTCCCGTATAAACCGGGCGTTTCAATTAAACACCCTACTCTGGACCGCACCTGACTTAATTCTCTTCCCCGATAACCAAACAATTCAATTTCTCCGCTGCTTGGTGTTGAAAGGCCACTGATCATTTTTAAACAGGTAGTTTTTCCCGCACCATTTCTTCCTATAAAACCATAAATGGCTCCTCTTTTAATATGAATACTTACCTGATTTACTGCTTTAAACCTCCCAAATTGTTTCGTCAGACCTTTTGTCTGTAATAACAACTCCTGCATCTTATCTCTCCTTTTCTTTTATTTGCTATTCAGTCTAATAAATAAGCCCTAATAAAAAGCAAAGAAATAGTAAAAAAAGAGTAAATTTCAGGAGCGCAGACGATAACCGATTCCCCAAACAGTTTCAATATATTCTTCCTGCGTTACCTGTTTTAATTTTTTTCTTATATTGCTGATATGTACATCTAAAGTTTTCGTTTCTCCCATATAAGGCTCCTCCCAGGCATACTCAAAAATATCCTCTTTACTAAAAACTTGTTTGGGATTCTTCAGAAGCAGTTCTAAGATAGCAAATTCCTGCTTTGTTATGTTAGGAATCATTTTATCATTTACCTGCACCTGAAAGATAGTTTTATCTATGGTCAGTTCTTTATAGGATATTTTGGTTCCTGACGGCTCCTTTTGGGCATGACGCAGCTGAATCTGAATCCGTGCCAACACTTCTTTTATTTCAAAAGGCTTTGTGATGTAATCGTCCGCCCCTCCAGTTAAGAGGTTTAATTTCTCGTCCATTTGGTCTTTGGCAGTTAAAACAATTACCGGCACATTCCCCTTTTTTCGGATTTCCTGCAAAACTTCCTCTCCTGAAATGCCCGGCAGCATCAAGTCTAACAATACCAGTGAATAAGATTTCAGCTCCAACAACATTTTGGCTTCCGTCCCCGAAAAAGCCGACTCGCAAGTGTAGCCGGCTTTGGTTAAAGCTTCCTTTAATAACTGGTTGATATTGGTATCGTCTTCTACAATTAATATGGTATGCATTTATATCACCTATTTTCTTTCCTGTTGAAAAACAAGTCCCTATTATAACAAAATTCTACGTTATCTCCATCTGCTACCGCCTTTGTGACTTTTTTATCTTATTCATCTAAATATTGTTTAAGTTCTTCCACTAACTTATAAACCATTGTTCCCGGATTATATTCAGAAGGCTTACATCTCTCTTGATCAAATGCTGCCATTCTGCGCTTAGCATTTTTTATTGCCGTAGCTACACCATCAAATCATCAAAATCGTCTTTATCAAATATCACCCATATATTCTGATAAATTATTTTCACTTCTTTAACAATTTTATCTGTAACTTCGATTAATTTTTGTGTGGAACACCCTTCTCCATGTATATCTATAAAGGGAACTTGAATAACATCAATTTTTCCACCAATCTTTTCTTCAATTAATTTTTGCATATTTTTAAAATATAGTGGTTCTGTACGTTCACCTTCAGTAATAATCAAAAAAGAATTGGCTTTAGGCATTTTGTATTCATATCTTCTTTGTCTTCTAGTTTCTCTCCTCTTTTTAAACAAATCATCCGACCCCATCTATTCACCTTCTTCCATGACAAATTCCTTAAGAAGCGGTATACCTCCATACACTCCTGCCAGATAATCTTTTTCAAAGGAAGCATCTGATCTTACTTTAAAATCTGATAAAGCACATAGCTGAGAATAACCATATTCATCTTTTTGAACAAACCAAATCTGATCTCTTCTGAAAAATTTTTTATCCATTAACGTTGTGTCATGGGTTGTATAAATCAACTGAGCTGTTGAATGTTCATCATAAAACAAATCGACAATAAATTTTAATAGCAATGGATGAAGCTTAATATTTAACTCATCTACAAAAATGGAACTATCATTAAGAATAGCCATGCGTGCATAAATAAATAGCATAATACTTTTTATGGTTCCCTCCGATTCATAAAACAAATCTAATGGGTATTGTTCTCCATCTCTTCCTACATGGTATGTTACAAATCTAATTTTTTGTTCACTATCATCATAATCTATGTCTTTAATGCCTGTATCAATAGCTGTAAGAAATTCCACCAGCTTTTTCTTCTCATGATCAATCACCCTTGGCAAAAAAGTGTTAAGTATTCTCGTATCTTCACAGAAATCTGTTGGAACCACCAACGTATCCATTATTCCCGAATATACAATTCTAAATATATCTGTTTTCAATTTCAATTTGTTAAAAAAGGATAATACCAATGTTTCCAAAGGAATTTGTTCTTTATATACCTCACATTCTTTTCTTATTGAAGCGCCAAACTCTACCCTTTCCACTGTTCTTTCAAAAATAATTACGGTTCTGTTTGTTTTAAGATTCTTTCTATATAGCCATTCTGTCACAATACAATTTGCATTATATTCAAATCCATAACGATATTCAAAGTCCCCCAAAATTTCTACAATTTCAAATTCAGAATTTTCATTATTTTCTTCAAAAGAAAATGGAAAATAAAATTGTTCTATCGCAGTGCTTCCTCCATCTTTAACATTATTTAATGACTCTGCAATAATATTTTGGAAATGATTCATTGCTAAATGCAGATTTGACTTTCCACTGGCATTAGCTCCATAAATAGCAGCTACCCTAAGAAATTTTTCTTTGATCCCCTTATCAATCAAATTACACTCATGTTCTTTATACGCGTTAATTGCTGTCATATCTAATATTGTTTCCTCTTTAAATGATAAAACATTCTTCAACATAAACTGCACCAACATCTCATGACACCTCCTTACATTTATAATATACCCATGCAGAATTTTTATGTCAAGTTTTTTGAGTGTTTTTCACAATTTTCACTTTGTAATATTCATTTTTTTATCTCGAAACACTAATAAGTGCTGCTTCAGTCTTTATAGAAAAGCCAAAACAGCACTTATTCAAATCACCTGTCACAATAACTCCAAAAAGCACCAACCAACCTATTTCATACTGCGAATTTCCTCTAGGGTAGCTCCTTTAAACATCGGCTGTTTCTTTACGCACTTAACCCACACAACTGCAAATACAATCATGATTACTAAAATGATGCCGTACAGCTTAAAAATGAAGATTCTTTGGTCACCCTCTGCAATGTTGATAATCATATAAATATCGCCGATAATGGCAAGCACTTGAGGAATCCCAAACAATGTAAACTTTTTATTTCTCTCCGGCAGATCCGGAAACCGTCTTCTTAAAATCAATACGGTAAGATTAACTAATACATATGCGGTTAACCAAAAGCAAGAGGCCGCCAGCAGTAACGTAGATAAACTAGAAGAATTAGCCACTCCGGTTACGATCAATATTCCGTCTCCCACTACGATCAATAACAGCCCAGCAATATTTACCTCATGTTTATTTTTCTTGGTGAATACCGACGGAAACAGATCATTTTCCGCCATACCGCCCAGCACTCTGGGAATACTTCCAAGCACTGTATTTGCAGTACTGACCGCTGCTAAAATAGTTACAATCCCCATCCATATTTCACCGGCATGACCGAATAGATTATAAGCAAATACCATATGAGGCATATCGGAAGAAGCAAGTTCTTCTAAGATTACATAGTTGGTCATTCCCGAACCCAGGACTGACTGAATCATAAACAACATGACTACACCCAGAATCATGGCAAGAGGTACATCTCTCTTTGGATTCTTCAAATCTTTTGCTACGGGAATCACAAATTCAATACCGATAAACAGCCAAAATGCCATGGCTGATAGGCTGATATATCCGCCTAACCCGGTAACGACAGGTTCTGTCTGCGCCGCCGCATCCAGTGCAGGACCTGTTCCTAATTTAAAGAAGCTGCAAATTCCCATACCAATCAGAGATAATAACAGCAGAGAAACTACCACATTTTGTATCTTTGAGAACATATCAATTCCCCTGTAGTTAATCAATGCCAATAATGCAAGAAATACAACACTGATCACCGGTGCCGGTACCTGAGGTAAAAATGTGGAATTTACCACAATACCACACATGGCGATTTCCACCGAGGCTGCCAAAAGATTGACTATCACATATGCTGAGATATTAGCAATGATAGATGGTACGGAACCAAGTCCTGCCTTTGTATACTGTCCTAATCCGCCATCCACATTTGGCATAATATTGTAAAGTTCATTAAATGACAAGGCAAGACAGATATTTAGTATCAAAACAATAAACATGGATACAATAAATCCTTTTCCTGCCAGCCCAATTCCCTGTCCTAAAGATAACAGACAACTAGATGCAACAATAAGTCCCACACCAACTGCAATGGCACTTGGCAATCCTAATTTTTTTTCCATAATGTCAACCTCCTATGTATGCCTGGTAGTGTCAAAAACTACCTCTTTTTTATTGTTCTAACTTTATTAAAACCTTGATTTATTGGAGGTTTGCAAATAAAAAGAGCATTGACCTCCATTTTTTGATATAATATCCGCGACCAAACATCAACCACATCAAAGGA
>CASEML010000098.1 GCA_949289145.1 uncultured Eubacteriales bacterium
GGGTATAATCTTTTTGTAATGTAATAGGTAGTAGCATACTTATATTTTACACCAACTGCCGAATTCTTTCGAGGTTTGGCAGTTATTTTTTTGCACAGAAAAGGAGCTGCGCACTAATTACTTAGTGCGACAGCCCCATATCAGCCAATAGCCTGTGGTTAAAATTTCATTTCAAAATCCTTGTCGTAGTTTTCACCAAAATTATTATCCCAGTATGTCTGGCCGTTTACCTGATAGTAAATACAATAGTGGAAAGAGTCCATTACATCTTCATCTAAGTTTAAAGTAACCAGCCATTTTTCGGTATCAGTACCATTATCAGAATACTGGTAGCTTAAATCTGCATCTTGATATGTATTCCAGTTATCCAGAGTATATCTGACTCTTACTATTTTAGTGTAGTCCAGATTTCTAACAGTGGTCTGAATAGAATAATAAGCAGGAGTTTGATGTGATAAACGATTTGCTTTTACATTAACTTGTCCTAAAATGTCACTAGTGGTATAATTCTTGCCATTGTTATTATCCCAGTAAGTCTGACCGTCACCTACATATTTAATGGCATACTGGCTTGTATTTTCACCGTAAACAGTAGCTTTCCAAAGCTCTGTATTGTCATCCAATTTTTTTACATATGTAGCGGGGGTATCTTCCCAGTCACCAACATAGACGCTGTGATGGACATAGACTGCTTTGTTGGCTGCACTGCCCGCATCAATCTGAATGTAAACTGTGTACTGATAATTATATTTATAATATCCTTGTAAATCGCAGCAGTACATTTTTACCGGACTATCGGCAGCTTTTACTGTAACTTTGCTGCCTGATATTGTAAAGACACTAAATATCATAGCAAACATCATGATGATTGCAGATATTTTTTTTACTGAATTTTGTATTCTCATAATTTACAACTCCTTTTCATTAATTAATTTAATTTTTTTGTTCATGTAAGTACTTACACAATAAATATACTCTAAACTTGGTATATGGTCAATGTCGAAAAAAGTAGTATGATATTTTTTGATTTACATAATATAACAAAAAACGACATAATATTACAAAAGAAAATGAAGCATTTGGTAGAATTTTCAGTTTATCTATATCAAAATATATACTTTTTTATACATTGTAATTCATTGCGAAAGAACTGTTAGTTAGACATATCAACTGTCAACGAAGTGTAAAAATTTTCTCAAAAGCGGTTACCTGATGATTTTTCTCAATTACCAAAATTGACAATCTTTTCCTATAATGCTAAACTACCTAAAGATAGTCGCGACTAACTACAGGAAGAAAGAACATCAGATCTTTGAAATATAGAAAGGATAAGATTCTCAATTATGAAAATGAAAAAAGTATTATCTATGTTGTTGGCAATGGCAGTGGCAACTACCTCTATATCTGTATATAACGCAGAGCCAGTGCTTGCAGCTGAAGCCACAAACGCAGTTTCTAATGAAACATCAGCAGAAGAAAGCTATGTATATGGAACCATGGATATTCCGTATGCATCATTTTTTGCAGCTGAAATCGGAACAACCAATGATGTGGAAGTGGATGCAGTAACATCTGCAACCAATGCAAAGTGGAAAAACTTTGCAGGAAGCTACTCACAGGCAGATACTGAAGGCGAAGGCGGTAAAATTTTAGGTGCCAGATACAATGTTGCAATAGAAAGCAGTGTATATGAAACATTAAAATCTGAAAACAGCTCATTATTAGACAGCTTTACAGAAAACACAGAGATTCCTGATTCATATAAGATTATGGATGAAAACGGAAACTTTTCAGAAGTAAAAGGAAAATCCACAGAAGCAGAAGGTGTGACTGCAACACTTTCCACCAGCAGTGTGTGGGGAGATTACCAGTTAACACTTACAGGTCTGACAGTTGATGCTCAGAAAGTTGCCGGAGCAATCATAGAAACCACAGACGGAACAAAATACGGATTACGTCATTTGGAAAATATCTGGCTCAGGGCAAATGAACTTGCATGGGGATCAGGATTCAAAGAAACAGAAGCGAAAGGTAATGTTTTAAGCTACGCCCACTATGAATCCATGATGGGAAAAACTATTTCTAAGGTTACATATATCTGTACAGACGGAAACATTACGGTCAGCGATTTGAATGTTTATGTACCTGTAAAATATAACGGAACTTTTGAGATTGCAGATTCAGCTCTGACAGACGGGGCATCAGCAGTTACAATGACAGGATTTCCAGAAGACGGAAACTGGCAGTTAGAGCTTCCGGAAGGTTTAAAGAATGCTTCTTATGCAGACGGAGCAATTTCATATGGTGCTGAAACTTTACCGGGAGCTTACACTGTAACAGCAAAAGATGCAGATAATGTATATGCGGAAGTTTCTACAAGCTTTAATGTAACAACAAATACACTTCCGGTACAGTTCAAAGACGGAAAGATTACCGGATTAGAAAACGCTACGGAAGAAGAAACAGCCAACTATATCCAGAATATTGCAGCAGTCAATGTAAAATTTGGTGATACAACAGCAAGTTATTCTGCAACCGGACATGGTTCTGTGGCTATTATTGCAGAAGATGGAACGTTGGATTTAGAAGCGGGTTCTAGAGGAACCGTTATATTTGCCGAAGATGGAACATATGAATTAACAGTAGCTGCTAACGGTTATCCTGATTTTACATTTACAGTAGAGAAAAAGACAGCGGTAACAGTAACACCAACATCTGCACCAACGAAAGCTGCAACATCAACACCTGTTCCAACGAAAGCTGCAGCACCAACGAAAGCTATAGTTCCAACGAAAGCTGCAACACCAACACCTAAGGTTAAAGTTACTGCACCTAAGAAAGTGACGATTTCTAAGGTATCTAATAAAAGCAGCAGGAAGTTAAAGGTCGTTTGGAAAAAAATCAAATCGGTATCGGGATATCAGGTTCAGATTGCTACCAACAAGAAATTTACATCAGGAAAGAAAACTTATACTGTCAAGAAGGCATCAACAACTTCTAAGACAATTACTGGTCTGAAAAAGAAAAAGACTTACTATGTGAGAGTAAGAGCCTATAAGACATCCGGTTCCAAGAAAGTATATGGAAAATATAGTGCTGTTAAGAAAATAACAATTAAAAAATAACTAAGACATAAACATAATGTAATATTTCTGAAGGGAAGCAGTAGAATCTGCTTCCTTTCTTTACCTGCAGCACTTATGAGCTGTTCTGCTAATCGTCAGGGCTGAATTGTTATTTTACCATCCATATTTCCGGGGAAATTTATTTAAAAAACAGTAATTTTATGATAAAATGAAACAAAATAGGTAAGAGAGGAACATATATGTTAAAAGATTTTGATTTTACAATTATCATAGAGCCGCTGTTATCATGGTTTGCAAAAAACGCACGAGTTCTTCCCTGGCGCGAAGAGCCGACTCCCTACAGAGTTTGGGTTTCAGAAATTATGCTCCAGCAGACTAGGGTGGAAGCAGTCAAACCTTATTTTGAACGTTTTATAACAAGCCTGCCGGATATTCAAAGTCTCGCAGAATGTGAAGAAGAAAAATTATTAAAACTTTGGGAGGGGTTAGGATATTATAACAGGGTACGGAATATGCAGACGGCAGCCAAAACTCTGATGGAAGATTATCACGGAAAGCTCCCGGAGGAATACCAAGAGCTGATGAAACTAAAGGGCATTGGTCATTATACTGCCGGTGCCATTGCTTCTATTGCCTACGGAAAAGCAGTTCCGGCAGTGGACGGCAATGTACTCCGGGTTATTACCAGGGTAAGTGCCGATGATTCTGATATTATGAAAGAGTCCGTGAAAAGAGAGATAGAGCAGATATTGGCAACCATTATGCCAAAAGACCAAGCCAGTGCCTTTAATCAAGCATTAATGGAGCTGGGAGCCAAAGTCTGCATTCCTAACGGAGAGCCATTATGCTGTCAGTGTCCCTGGAAGGATTTTTGTGAAGCAAGAAAGCAAAATATATGGCAAAAACTGCCTGTTAAGAAAAAAAACTTAAAGCGAAAAATCGAAGAGAGAACTGTGTTTGTAATCCGGAGAGAAAATACGATTGTATTAAATAAGAGGCCGAACAAAGGATTGCTGGCAGGACTCTATGAATTTCCAAATGTTACCGGTTACATGACAGAGGAAGAAGCTTTGTGCTGGATCAAAAAACAGAAGTTAATACCGCTTAAAATTCTTCCGCTGCAGGAGGCAAAACACATTTTCTCCCATATAGAGTGGCATATGAAGGGCTATATGGTATGGATTGATGAACTAGAAGAAGAAAACAGCAGTTTTTTCTTTATTGAACTGGAAGAATCGGAAAAGAACTATCCTATCCCGGCGGCATTTGCTGCTTATACCAAATATATGGATTTAAAGCTTGGAAACGAAAGATTTGAGAAAGAACTCCATGGAAACTATTGACTTTCCAGATAAGACGTGGTAATCTATAAGAGAATTTAAAAGAAAAAGGCTATGAAAAGGAATAGTAGATTATAATTTGATTTCAGAAAGCTGTTGGTGGATGCGAAACAGCAGAGAGTTATTTTTGAACTCGCCTTGGAGCCGCTGCCCAAAATGTTTGCAAAGTAGGCGCAGACGGAGGCCCACCGTTACAGGGGAAAGATATAACACAGACAGGGTGGTCTGTAAAGTATCTAGTGAGTGTGTGATTTATCACAAATTGAAGTGGTACCGCGTAGGATTTACCTTCGTCTTCTAAGAAATTAGAGGCGAAGGTTTTTTTGTGGACAAAAAGTCAGGAGGAAAAACTATGAAAAATTTTGAAAAGTATACCAGAGGTTATTTTTTACCACCAGAGCCTTGCTTCGAGTGGACAAAAAAAGACTATATTGAAAAAGCACCAATCTGGTGCAGCGTAGATTTAAGAGACGGCAATCAGGCATTGATCGTACCGATGAGCTTAGAGGAAAAAATTGAATTTTTTAAATTATTAGTGGAAATTGGGTTCAAAGAAATTGAAATCGGATTTCCAGCAGCATCGGAAACGGAATATGAATTTGCCAGAACCTTAATTGAACAGAACTTAATTCCTGATGATGTAACTATTCAGGTGTTAACTCAGGCAAGAGAACATATTATCAAGAAAACGTTTGAAGCCTTAGAAGGCTGCAAACGGGCTGTAGTGCATTTATATAATTCTACCTCTGTAGCTCAGAGAGAACAAGTATTTAAAAAGTCAAAAGAAGAAATCTTACAGATTGCCGTGGACGGTGCTAAAATGCTGAAAGATTTAGCAGAAGAAACGGAAGGAAATTTTCTGTTTGAATACAGTCCGGAAAGCTTTCATGGAACAGAAATAGAGTATGCGTTAGAAGTGTGTAATGCGGTATTGGATGTGTGGCAGCCAACACCGGAGAAAAAAGTTATCATTAATCTGCCTGCAACGGTAGAAACAGCAATGCCCCATATTTATGCAAGCCAGATTGAATACATGTCAACACATATGAAATATAGGGAAAATGTGATTCTTTCCTTACATCCCCATAACGACAGAGCCTGCAGTGTTGCAGATGCCGAGCTGGGTGTATTAGCAGGTGCAGACAGAATCGAAGGAACTTTATTCGGAAATGGAGAGCGTACCGGTAACGTAGATATTATTGCATTGGCAATGAATATGTACTCTTATGGAATTGATCCTGAATTAGATTTCTCGGATATGCCAAAAATCTGTGAGTTGTATGAAAGAGTTACCCAAATGCCTGTGAATCCTCGTAATCCGTACAGTGGAGCGCTGGTATTTGCTGCATTTTCCGGAAGCCATCAAGACGCCATCGCCAAAGGTATGCAGTGGAAAAATGACTTTGACCCGGAACATTGGACAGTACCCTATTTACCAATTGATCCTCAGGATGTGGGCAGAAGCTATGATGCGGATGTAATCCGTATCAACAGCCAGTCCGGAAAAGGCGGGGTAGGATATATCTTAGAACAGAAATACGGTTTACATATGCCTGCAAAGTTTCGAGAAGCCATGGGATATGCTGCTAAGAACGTGTCAGACCACCAGCATAAGGAATTATCAGCAGAAGAAATATATGACATTTTCTTAAAGACTTTTGTAGATGTAAAACAGCCAATGGACATTACGGAGTGTCATTTCAAACAGGAAAATGGCATTACAACAACCGTTTCCAGTATAAAAAACGGAGAAAAAGCAGAAACCACTGCAATAGGAAACGGAAGACTGGACGCAGTCAGCAATGCATTGAAACAGTGTTATGGATACAAATATAAGATTGCTACTTATCAGGAGCATGCTTTAGAACAGGGATCGGATTCCAAAGCCATTGCTTATGTGGGAATTAATTACGATGATGATAAGACGGCATGGGGCTGCAGTATTGATGCGGACATTATCAGAGCGTCTATTGATGCCTTAGTAACAGCCATCAACAATGCATTTCATTAGGTAATGATGAACCTTCGGTTTCTTATACAAAGAAAAAATATTTTTAACATTTTTTTTATTAAACTTTCATAAAAATAAAAAAAATATAAAGACCTCCTTGAAAAATGTCGAATTTAGGACTATGATAAAAAATTGTCAAACACTTTTTTGTTCATATGATATAAATTGACATACTTCAGGAGGTCTTAAATAATTATGGAAAAACTAAAGCCAAAATTGTTTTCTGTTATGAAAACATATTCCAAAGAGCAGTTGATTAAGGATGTGATCGCGGGTATTATTGTGGCAATTATTGCCCTGCCCTTATCCATTGCTTTGGCCCTTGCTTCCGGCGTAAATCCGGAGAGAGGTATTTATACTGCTATTATCGCAGGATTTGTAATTTCTTTCTTAGGCGGAAGCCGTGTGCAGATATCTGGTCCCACTGCAGCCTTTGCCTCAATCGTGGCAGGCATTGTGGCAAGAAATGGAATGGACGGATTGATCGTGGCAACCATTTTAGCCGGTATTATGCTGATTATTATGGGTATTTGCCGCTTCGGAAGTTTGATCAAATATATTCCTTACACCATCACCACCGGATTTACCTCAGGTATTGCTATAACCATTGCCATTGGTCAGGTAAAGGATTTTCTTGGATTGACGATTGAAGGTTCACCCATTGAAACTTTAGAGAAAGCAGAAGCTGCGATCAAAGGCCTTCCTACCATTAACTGGGATGCATTCTTTGTGGGGGTAATTTCTCTTGGGATTTTAATTTTATGGCCCAAGTTTACCGAAAAGCTTCCGGTCTCTAAGTTTACAAAGGTGCTGGCAGCCATTCCCCCATCATTGATCGTTGTTCTGGTTTCCATCATACTTGTTTCTGCAGGAAATCTTCCGGTAAACACCATTGGAAGTTTATATGAAATTTCGAATAAGCTGCCGGAACCACATATTCCGCAGATCAATTTTGTCATGGTGAAAAATGTAATGTCAGATGCATTTACTATCGCAATACTGGCAGGTATCGAATCCCTGTTATCCTGTGTGGTATCGGATGGTATGATCGGTTCAAGGCATCGTTCTAATATGGAGCTGGTGGCACAGGGGGCCGGAAACATTGCCTCCGCATTATTCGGCGGTATTCCCGCTACAGGAGCTATCGCAAGAACGGCAGCTAATGTTAAGAATGGCGGACGTACCCCCATTGCCGGAATGGTGCACTCTATTACTCTGGTACTGGTATTAGTAGTGCTAATGCCATATGCAGCCCTAATTCCAATGCCTGCCATTGCAGCAATTCTTTTTATGGTGGCTTACAATATGAGTGAGTGGAGAGCCTTTGTAGATTTAATTAAAACGGCACCGAAAAGTGATATTATTGTTTTAGTTACTACCTTTGTGCTGACTGTTGTATTTGATCTGGTGGTAGCAATCGAAATTGGTGTGGTACTGGCAGCCATCCTTTTTATGAAGCGCATGAGCGATGTGGCGGATGTACACGGATGGAAGTATATCGGAGCCAATGATGCTTATGATGAAGAGTGCGATCCTGACAGCATTAACTTAAGAACTGTTCCGGAAAACACTCTTGTATATGAACTTTCTGGTCCCATGTTCTTTGCTGCTGCTGATAAATTTTTACAAATAAGCACTGCACCCGGCAAAAATGTGGTGATTCTTCGTATGAGAAGCGTGCCTGCCATGGACGTTACTGCCTTAAACTCTCTTGAGAAATTTTATGCAAAATGCCGGAAAAACAATATCACATTGCTGCTGTCCCATGTGGAAGAGCAGCCATACTCCATGATGGAACATGCCGGTTTCGTAAAAATGGTAGGAAAAGAGAATTTCTGCGCCCATATCGATGATGCTTTGGCAAAAGCAGAAAGCTTGAAATAAAAATTTATAAATGATATACTATGGACGATGTGGCTTACTTTGGAGGCTACATCGTCTTTTTTGAACCAATATATGATTTTTACAGCAGATTTTGGTACATAAATCATATAGATTACAGTATAGAAGTGAGGAAAGATAAGTGGCAAAATTAACTCCAATGATGCAGCAATATGTAGAAACAAAAGAACAATACAAAGATTGTATTCTTTTTTACCGTCTTGGTGATTTTTATGAAATGTTTTTTGAGGATGCGATCATTGCGTCCAAAGAATTAGAGATTACATTAACGGGAAAGGATTGCGGCTTAGAAGAAAGGGCTCCCATGTGTGGTATTCCTTACCATGCGGTAGAAGGCTATTTGAATAAACTGATAAGTCGTGGTTATAAAGTTGCTATCGGTGAGCAGGTGGAAGACCCGAAGCTTGCCAAGGGGCTTGTGAAAAGAGAAGTGGTAAGAATCGTTACTCCGGGAACGAACTTAGATTCCGGTGCGTTAGACGAAAGTAAAAATAATTATCTTATGTCTATTGTATGCATGGAATCCGGCTATGGTATTTCAACAGCAGACATCAGTACCGGTGCCTATCTGGTGACAGAAGTAGATACCGAACGAAAATTGATGGATGAAATCACAAAATTTGCACCTTCCGAAATCATATGCAACGATGCTTTTTTAGTCAGCGGCATTGATATTGAGGATCTAAAAGGGCGTATGGGGATCTCTATTTCCTCTTTAGAGGCATGGTATTTCGATGACGCTATGTGCACCTCCATATTAAAAGAACATTTCCATGTATCTAATTTAGAGGGGCTAGGCATCAGCAATTATGACTGCGGCGTTATTGCCGCCGGAGCTTTGTTAAAATATCTATACGAAACCCAGAAAAATAATCTGAATCATATGACTACCATTAAGCCATATACCATTGGAAAATATATGATCTTAGACAGCTCCACAAGAAGAAATCTTGAGCTTACAGAAACCCTTAGAGAAAAGCAGAAGCGGGGCAGCCTTTTATGGGTATTGGACAAGACAAAAACGGCTATGGGAGCAAGGTTACTTAGAAATTGTGTGGAGCAGCCGTTAATAGAAAAAGAATCCATCGATCAACGTTTAGATGCCATTGAAGAATTAAATACAAACATGATATCAAGAGAGGAAATTCGGGAATACTTAAATCCTATTTATGATTTGGAACGGCTTATCAGCAGAATCAGTTATAAGACAGCCAATCCCAGAGATTTATTA
>CASEML010000099.1 GCA_949289145.1 uncultured Eubacteriales bacterium
ACAGTAGTTAAGCACATAAACGCTGAAAGTACTTGGCTGGAGACGGCCTGGGAGGATAAGAAGTTGCCGGTTGATTAGAGACTATCGAGAGATAGTCTCTTTTGTTATGTGCAAAAGTCCCCAAGCATAATGGCTGGTAATATCTAATTAATTTTTAGATATTCCATTATATCGTAGAGGATGTATAATAAAGAAAACATTCTTTTAATAATGGATTCAGGAGGAACAGGGTGTTATGGGGAATATGGAAAAAACATTACCCAAAATTTGGGCGAAGAAAAAGGAGGGAGCTAATCAATTTTACTGGCTCCCTTTAACAGTACATTTGCAGGATACAATAGGAGTAATGCGCTTTCTTTGGCATCATTGGGTTAGTGAAGGACAGAAGCATATTATTATCAATAATCTAGTATTATCATCTCCTAAATGTGATGTAGAAACTATAGCTGTCAATTTAGCTTGTTTTTTAGCAGGAGTTCATGATGTGGGTAAGTGCACTCCCATGTTTCAGACTCAAAAGGGTTATAGCAATTCATTGGATTTAAATATTGCCATTTTGGAACAATTAGAAATTGCTGGATTGGCTGGAATAAAACATATTGAATTTAGTGAAAATGCGCGGAGAGACTCTCATCATACCATTATGGGGGAATATTTACTGCGGGATTTTGGGGTAAGGCAGGATATTGCTTCTATTATAGGTGCACATCATGGAAAGCCAACTGATGCAGAGGATAAAGTAGAAGAATTGCGGGGATATCCTGAGCGTTTCTATCAGGAAGTTAAAGGAAGTATTTATGAACAGTGGCATAATATGCAGGTCAATATTATAAAGGATGCTTTGAGGAAAAATGGCTTTGTAGATACTAATGGGGAAGCGGACTTATCCATGTTACCAAGCATAGGAGAGCCGGGACAGGTAATTTTATCAGGTTTGGTTATAATGGCTGATTGGATTGCCAGCAACGAAGGTTATTTCCCATTAATGCCGTTGGATGAAGAGCTTTTGGTAGATACAACGGAACGGGTAAAAACAGGAATAAGGAACTGGTATAAAAACAATCCGGCAGAGTCGCTGGATGTAATCAGTGTACCTAGTGCAAATATGTATTATCAAAAAAGGTTTAATTTTTTGCCTCGCCCTTTTCAGCAAAAGGTATTTGATGTGCTGAGGAGCACAGATAACTTTGGACTGCTTATATTAGAAGCCCCTATGGGAGGTGGCAAGACAGAAGCAGCCTTGGCAGCAGCTGAGGAATTGATGGCCAAGAAAAAACTGGATGGATTATTTTTTGGTTTGCCAACGCAAGCAACCTCTAATGGTATTTTTCCAAGGATTAATACATGGCTAAAAAATCTTATGGAAGAATATGGTACGGTGGGCACAATAAAGTTAATGCATGGAAAAGCAGCGTTAAATGATTTGCAGGAAGAGTTAATAGAAGGTGTTCATGTAGATGAAGAATTTAGTGAGGGAGTTCTTACAGCCCAATGGTTTTCAGGAAAAAAGACCTCCATATTAAGTGATGCAGTGGTGGGCACCGTGGATCATTTTCTACTAGCAGCCTTGAAACAAAAACATCTTGCCTTGCGCCATTTGGGTTTTTCCAGGAAAATTGTTATTATTGATGAGGTTCATGCATATGATGCCTATATGAACGTATTTTTACGTCGTGCGATACGATGGATGGGAGCATATGGTATACCTGTTATATTGTTATCGGCTACCCTGCCTGCCAAAACAAGAGAAGATTTGTTTGAAGCTTATCTTCTAGGTCAGGAGCAGAAAAGGAGTAAGCAGGAAAAAGAAGAGCATAAAAAACTTTTCCAGTCAAGGGCATATCCGTTGCTAACGTATACAGATAATGGCAAAATTTGCCAGAGCAGGGACTTTTCACAGGAAAAAGATAGGCGTATTACAGTTAAGAAGCTGGATGAAGCCAATTTGGAGGAAACTATAAAATTATTACTGGCAAATGGCGGTGTTGTAGGAATCATCGTTAATACTGTAAGCAGGGCACAGAATATTTTTGAACGCTTAGCACAGCTATTTGGCAATGATGTAAAGTTACTCCATAGTAAATTTATAGATACGGATCGCGTGGCTAAGGAAAAGCATCTGATGGAAATTATTGGAAAAGGGTCGAGACGTCCTCCGCGTGGTATTATTATTGGCACCCAAGTATTGGAACAGTCTCTGGATATTGATTTTGATGTGCTGATAACGGATTTGTGTCCTATGGATTTGCTTTTACAGCGAGTAGGCCGTCTCCACCGGCATAATATTTCTCGGCCAGAGAGGTTATCTCAACCGCTGCTGTATATAATGGGAGAAAGTGAAACACTGGAATTTGAGCAGGGCTCAGCAGCTATCTATGGAGATTATCTGCTAGCGAGAACCCAGAGCCTATTGCCCAAAGGAGAAATATTTATTCCACGTGATATTCCTTTACTGGTGCAGCAAGTTTATGGCGGGGAAAACATTTCCTGGTCATCAGGTATTCAAGAGATATATGAAAAAGCTCAAAAGAAATATGAAGCTGTTTTGGAATGTAAGGATGATGAAGCAAATAAACAATTTCTTTTAAGAAGACCACATTTGAAAATAAAACCAGAGAAGAGGAATCTCATAGGCTGGTTGAATACTGAAGCAAAATGTGATAGTGAAGCAAATGCCCTTGCTCAAGTAAGAGATGCGGAAGAAAGTATAGAGGTTATTGCTCTATTAAAATGTGATGATGGATATGGATTTTTTGGTAAAAAAGAGGATATTTCCAGTCAAGTAGAGAATTATAAAATTGCTAAGGAAATTGCTAAGTGCACATTGAAATTATCTGAAGCAATGGCTAGATATGCTTGTGGCACTGTGGCTAAAACCATTGAATGGTTAGAAAAATATAATCGGGAGCAGTTGTCT
>CASEML010000100.1 GCA_949289145.1 uncultured Eubacteriales bacterium
ACGCCTAAGACTTCATAATAATCTCTCTTACTCTCTGCCATTTCTTTATCCCTTCTAACTACTACATTAGGGACACAGAAATCTATGTCCCTAACTACCTTACTATTCCAAACGATGCTTTAGCAGCATCCCTTGTTGACTATACTTCTCTGTAATCTCCGTCAACCACATCTTCTGCAGTATAGTCTGCATTTCCTGTATCTGCTCCTGCACCGCCCATATCAGGACCTGCACCATTGCTTTGTGCCTGTTCGTATACCTTAGCAAATAATTTCTGAGCACTTTCCATTAATTTTTCTTTTGCAGCCTTTAATTCATCTACCTGAGCATCTGTCATATCTTCCGGATTTGACTTTTCAACTAATTCCTTTAATGCTGCAAGATCAGCTTCTACTGCTGTCTTATCGTTAGCATCAATCTTATCGCCAACTTCCTCTAATGCCTTTTCTGTCTGGAAAACAAAGGAATCTGCATCATTTCTTGCGTCAATTGCTTCCTTACGTTTCTTATCCTGAGCTTCATATTCAGCTGCTTCTTTTACAGCTTTTTCAATATCACTGTCTGACATGTTAGAACCTGCCGTAATAGTAATGTGCTGTTCTTTTCCTGTTCCTAAGTCTTTTGCAGATACGTTAACAATACCATTTGCATCAATATCAAAAGTAACTTCAATCTGCGGAACTCCACGTCTTGCTGGTGGAATACCATCTAATCTGAACTGTCCCAGAGACTTGTTATCTTTTGCGAACTGACGTTCACCCTGTACTACATTGATATCAACGGCTGTCTGATTATCTGCTGCTGTTGAGAAAATCTGGCTCTTCTTTGTAGGAATTGTTGTGTTTCTTTCAATTAATCTTGTAGCTACACCACCCATGGTTTCAATGGATAAAGATAATGGTGTTACATCAAGAAGAAGGATTTCTCCTGCACCGGCATCACCTGCTAATTTTCCACCCTGAATAGAAGCACCTAAAGCTACACATTCATCTGGGTTCAAGGTTTTAGAAGGTTCATGTCCTGTTAACTTCTGTACCTTATCCTGTACAGCAGGAATACGTGTAGAACCGCCAACTAATAATACTTTGCCCAGTTCAGAAGATGTGATACCCGCATCCTTTAATGCACGAGTTACAGGTTCTGCTGTTCTTTCTACTAAATCATGTGTTAATTCATCAAACTTAGCTCTTGTAAGGTTCATATCAAAGTGCTTTGGACCTTCTGCTGTAGCTGTGATGAATGGCAGGTTGATGTTTGTTGTAGTTGCAGAAGACAATTCTTTCTTTGCTTTTTCTGCTGCTTCTTTAAATCTCTGCAAAGCTACTTTATCATTGGATAAGTCAACACCTTCTGTATTCTTAAATTCTCGAATCATGTAATCTGTGATCTTCTGGTCGAAATCATCACCACCAAGTCTGTTATCACCTGCTGTTGCCAGTACTTCAATAACTCCGTCACCGATTTCAATGATAGATACATCGAAGGTACCGCCACCTAAGTCATATACCATGATCTTTTGTTCTTTTTCGTTGTCAAGTCCGTAAGCTAAAGCTGCTGCTGTAGGCTCGTTGATGATACGTTTTACATCAAGACCTGCAATCTTACCTGCATCTTTTGTAGCCTGACGCTGTGCGTCATTGAAATATGCAGGAACTGTAATAACAGCTTCTGTCACTTTTTCACCTAAATAGTTTTCTGCGTCTGCTTTTAATTTCTGTAAAATCATAGCCGAAATTTCCTGCGGTGAGTACTTTTTATCATCAATGGTTACTTTGTAATCTGTACCCATATGTCTTTTAATAGATGCGATTGTCTTTTCTGCATTGGTTACTGCCTGACGTTTTGCAGGTTCACCAACTAATCTTTCCCCTGTCTTTGTGAACGCAACAACAGATGGTGTTGTTCTTGCTCCTTCTGTATTTGCAATAACTACAGGTTTACCGCCTTCCATAACAGCTACACAAGAGTTTGTTGTTCCTAAATCGATACCAATAATTTTGCTCATTATTTTTAACCTCCTAAGTTATATTACTGTGTTCTATAAAATATTCTTTGAATGTTCCATCGGCTACGGTTCGAAAAAACCTCACCAAATGCTCAATGTCAATTTGCAACTTTTACCATACTGTGTCTTACCACAGTTTCTTTGTACAGATATCCCTTTTGGAATTCTTCTACAATTATGTTTTCTCCGGCTTCTTCATCTTCTACATGCATCACTGCATTATGAAAATCCGGATTAAATTCTTCGCCCAGCGCTTCAATCGGTGTCACACCAATTTCGCTTAAAGCTGTCATCATCTGCTTGTAAACCTTATCCATGCCGTCTACAAACGGGTTGGCTTTTTCTTCTTCGGTTACACTGGCAAACCCTCTCTCAAAATTATCAATGACTGGAAGAATTTTTTCGATAATACTTTTTGCTCCGATTTCATACATTTGCGTTTTTTCTTTTTCTGTACGCTTACGGAAGTTATCAAATTCTGCCATCTGCCTTTTTAGCTTATCGGTTAATTCTTCTATCTGCTCATCTTTTTTGTCTTTTTTCTTTTTTCCGAATAAGGATTTCTTTTCCTGACCTTCTTCTGCTGTTTCTTCTTCCGCAGCTTCTTCAGAAACCTCCTCTGCTGCTTCTTCCGTTTCCACAGCTTCTTCTGTGATTTCTTCTGCTGTTTCTTCCTGCAGTTCCTTTTCCTTTTCTGACACTATATCTTCCACCTTTCCCTATGTTTTCTTAAATATCTTATCAAGCTGTGCCATTAATGTTTTCATGGTACTTAATGATTTTTCATAATCCATTCGCTTTGGCCCAATAATTCCTATGGTTCCCTGCATACCTTCTTCCAATTCATAAGTTGCAGTAATAACACTGCAATCTTTCATTGCCTGCACCGGTGTTTCATTTCCAATAAATACTTGAATTCCAGTGTTATTCTCGTCTGCCAATGTTTCCTGAACCAATTCGGTAAGGGGCTGTTTTTCTTCAAAGGTATTGATCAACTCACTTGCCCGCTCACTGTCACTTAACTCTGGATAACGGAAGATATTTGTTGCACCGCTGGTATAAATCTCCAAGTCATCTTCCACCTTGATGGCCTCTGCAACAGCATCTAACACCTCACTTACAATATCGCTGTGAATTCCTGCCTGTTCCTTTAATTTTGCAATCACTCCCAGATTAATCTCTTCTAAGCTTAATCCGTTTAAATTAGTATTTAAAAGCATATTCAGTTTCAGAAGTGTTTCATTATCCAAATCTTCTCTTACGTTGATAATCTTATTTTTTACAATATTTCCTTCTACCACCACAACTGCAACCAGCTGCTTTTCATCCACATGAGAAAGCTGTATAAATTTCAGCTTATTTTTATGGTAGGAAGGGGCGGATACCATAGCTGCATAATTGGTATTGGTGGCTAACACCTTAACTACCTGTTTTAGCAGCAACTCCATCTTGTCCTGACGTTCAATCATAAGATCTTTGATTTCTGATACCTGCCGTTCTTTATCAGCCATAATGCGATCCACATAGAAACGGTATCCTTTATCGGAAGGAATTCTTCCTGCTGATGTATGAGGCTGTAGAATATATCCCATCTCCTCTAAATCAGACATTTCATTTCGAATGGTTGCAGAACTTAAATTTAAGTCTGTATATTTTGAAATCGTTCTTGAACCTACCGGCTCTCCTGTTTCTAAATATGTGCGAATGATTGCTTCTAATATCTTGTTCTTTCTTTCATCCAGTTCCATCCATTCACTTCCTTCCCGCTTGTTAGCACTCGTTGGTATGGAGTGCTAACATTCATATACTTAACATAGCACTAGGCATATAAAATGTCAACCCTCTTTTGATTATTTTATAAAATTTATTTTGTTTTTATACTTTTGGGGAAAATTATTAACGTGATGATTGAAACAAATATGCAACTGTGGCATACCCCTTCTAAATCCAGATGGGATATGCCACAGCTTATATATAGAACACTATATTCTTTTAAAATATCACTATGCCTGTCTCACATTAATCTCGATGTAATCTGTCTTATTTACACCGCCTTCTGCACGCACGAAAACACTTACAAAGCCCCGTTGCAATCCTGTAATCGTCCCGTCTTCTGCAAAGGATACCACACCCTCTTTATCCGGTTCCCAGTTAAATCTCCGGTTTGTGGCATTTGCGGGCGCTAAGGCTACATTTAAAGGCGTGCTTTCACCTGTCTTTAATGTGATTCTTTTGATATTTTCTTTATTGTAAGTAATATGATCATTTGACACTTTAATGTCAGAAACTAAAATTTCATCTGAAATTGCTTCAAAGTTCAGATTTTTTTTCATAGCATAGTCATAAGCATAGGAATTTACCACACCTTTTACAGTTACGTCCTCTGCCCCTTCCAATACCGCCAGTCCAAATTCCGAAATGCTGCCTGGAAACGTAATGGACTGCAACCCAAGGCAATTTGCAAAAGCTCCACCAGCAACTGTAGTTACTGTTTCAGGCAGTACTACTTCCCTTAGGGAAATACAGTTACTGAATGCACCACTTCCAATTTTCTTCAGACTTTTAGCTGATGAAAAATTAATATTTTCCAATGCTCCACACCCCTGAAATGCATTTGCCTGAATAGCAGTAATTCCTTCCGGTAAAATTACCTCCCTTAAGTTTCTGCAATTGCGAAAGGTTTCTTCCGAAATTTCTGTCACAGATGTTTTGGATAAGTCAATTTTCTCCAAGGAAGTACAATTTTGAAATGCCCCTTGTGCTATGTTTTTTACTGTAGAAGGTACCACAATGTTTTTCATGGAAATACAATTAAAGAATGCACTTTTTCCGATTACAGTGATTCCTTCCTGTAAAATAACATTTTTCAGCTCATACTGGTTCTGAAAACCCTCTTCTTTGATTTCTGTTCCATCCAGCTCATCTGACAAAATGTCAATAATCACTGTTTCCTCATTTGCTGTGCTTTCTACCCCAGGCTGTGACGCATCTACATATAACGGCAACCCATTTACCCCCACTGTTGTTGCTGTAAGAGATACTGCCATCAGCCACGCATTAACTTTGTTAAATTTCATGAAACATTCTCTCCTTCAAAATACCTTCGTTTATAAGTTTTTTATATTTCTTTCTGCTTCCTAGGTATATTATATAGTAATTCTTCACAACATTCAATAGATTTGTTACGCTTTTTTTACATTTTTATAACGCACACAAATTTTATGCCTGATTTTTGTTACATTTTTTTGATACAATTATGTATAATTTTCACAAAAATGCGCTTCAACTTTGAAGCGCACTTTTGTAAATTGCTGTGTTCTATTTTTCAAAGGTAAATTTAGAACGCTCTGTCAGCTGCCTCTGAAGGTGCTGCGCCTGTTCCCGCTGCCTTCTTGCGATATAAGAATCCACCAATCTATTAGAAACATATAATTTACACCCATACAATGTTTTTTCATCTTCTCCTTTTACTTTACGCACCAGCCGTCCCGACAGGTCAAAACGAATATCTCTGATATTGTCCTCAAAAGTAAGTCTTACCCCTCCTCCCAATGGAGTTTCCAATTCACGATCGCCTAAAAAAGAAAATCCGGTGGCACTAATATCTTTTACTGTTACTTTCATAATGCCAGTGTGCTCCCCTACCTGTGCCAGCCCTTCTTCTCCCACAAAAATACGAAAACATCCACGACGATTCACTTCAATTCCCACATTTTTACAAGTAATCATATGATACTGTTTTCCTTTGTACTCCACCCACTTGATATAACAGCCACGCCACTCAATTGGTTTGCGATTATTTCTTGTGTAAAACACATTAATCATAATATCCGACCGTACAAAGTTTATTACCTGCTCCTTATAACGGATAGGTTCAACAAATACCGCTCCATGTGCCGAAAACTTACTGACCACATCATATTCCAGACGGCCTGTTTTTGCTATCACTTCAATATGCAGTTTTTGATTTTCAGCTAACTCCTCAAGGTTCATTATCCCCATGACTACAACTCCTTTTCTTTTGCAAGTTATTTTTTATTATACCATAGCCTGCCAAAGAAAAAAGGAAATTTTTACTACTACTGCAAATTATTTTAGAATAGATTTCATTATCTGCGACGGTATAACAAATTCTACTGTACCCATATAGCCCGGCGCTACCTCATATTCATCAAATACAATTACAAGCTCTTTGTTTTCATTAAAATAAAA
>CASEML010000101.1 GCA_949289145.1 uncultured Eubacteriales bacterium
AACGAAAATAGACTTGACAAAATCTTTTGGATATAGTATTATATCAACTGTTGGTGTACAACAAGCTGGCATGGCACAGTCGGTAGCGCACCTCATTGGTAGTGAGGAGGTCACGGGTTCGATTCCCGTTGCTAGCTTTATCAAAAAGGTCGATTTTACAAGGAAAATGAAAGATTTAAGAAAAAGAAAACCACCTGAGAAAAGGTGGTTTTTTAGTGTTTGGTCAACACTAAATTTTTTTATGCATTTTTATGCCTGTTTTATAAAGAGATTTTCTAATGTATCTGCTGCCACTTCATCCATTTTCTTTAAGCTATGAGCGTATATATTCATGGTTGTGGAGGTTTGGGCATGTCCTAAACGACTGGATACAGTACGAACATCAATATTTTGACTGATAAGCAGCGTAGCAGATGTATGTCTTAATCCATGCAGTGGAATATCTGGAAGCTTCTTTGATTCTTCAGTTACTGTTTGATTATAATTTCTGATAATCTTTTTAAAGGTATGGTAAGGTGTGCTTAAATCCATTTGTTTTCCGTTCCATTGAATAAAAAGAAAGTTTTCTCCAATCCATTGACTGCCAATGCTTAGACGGTATTTGTTTTGCTCTAATTTGTAAGATTTTAATAATTCCATTACAAAAGCAGGAAGAGTGATTTCACGATTGGAGGTTTTAGTTTTTGGTGTTTTGGTAATTTGTTCATGTCTTACTCGTGCTGTAGATTTATTAACAGTAATAGAGTGTGTAGAGAAATTGATATCATTCCACTGTAAAGCAATTATTTCACCTTTGCGAAGACCACCAAATAGAGCAATATAAAAGAAAATCTTATGTTGAGTAGGTAAGGTATGTCGTTCCTGATATTCTGCTACTTGATAAGGTTTTCCAGTATCATCAATACGAGTATGAGCCTTATAAGTACTGCTATATTCCATCTCTAATGCCTCTAAAAAAGTTTCTGTTTGTTCTAAAGTAAAATTCAAGTTTCAGATTTGCAGCTTATTCTTTTTCGATTTATGGCAGCAGAACAGTATGAAGCAATTTTATTTGATGTATTTGCTTGGTATAAAGCTGCTGCCAGAAAAGTAAAAGAAAGTAATTGGGAATGTATTTTGCATGAAGGAAGGCAAATCTATGAACACTATCAGGAAAGTGAATTTTGTCAAGTGATAATTAGTTATTTTTTAAAAGTATTAGAGGAGATAGAATAAGAGAAAGCCATTATAAATGATGATATACAAAAGGGAGCCTTGAATTGGGGCTTCCTTGTTATCTTTTGTTAAGGTTTCAATTACTTAATGTAGAAATATTAAGAAAAACTAAGTTTTAAAACCTGACAAAACCTGACATTCAACAGGTTATTGCTGAACGGATGGCAGAACGGTCAACTCGTACCTAAGAGTACCGTTTTGGTAGCTAAAAGACCTCCATCTAGCATCCATTTTTTATGAAAGGTTGTAGTCAGCAAGTCATATTACAAAACAAACACAAATGTTCCAAAACAACACGAATCGTAAAAAAAGTCTTTTCTTTCCTAGGTTTTTTGATAGATAGTGTGTGCAAAACGCTCCAAAAAAGTGTGCAGAACGTTCCAAAAGCTGCATCACAAAGCATAAGTCTATTAGGAACGCTAGGAAATAGCAGAATAGACTAAAATATCTGAACAGACTATTTGTATGTGGAACAACGATATAGTGAGATTTTAGAGTCCATAAGAAGAGAAACGAAAATTAGCACAACTTTTTTATTTATGTTTATATCTGTAACGACTTGATATTTTTTAATAATATGGTATAATATACTTAACAAGAGAACCGATGACTAGATTAAGCCTAGCCACCTCGGTAAAGCATTACACTAAAAATAGCGTCTACCTAGCCAAGGAGAGGACGCTATTTTTTGTGTTTATAAACAAGAGTGATTACAGCACACAACATTATTACAAATGTAAATAAATCTCTATATGTAACGTACATAAACACCAGCCCCTTTCTCTTTAGAGTAGGTGGCTGGACATATCGCCCCATCGGTTCCCCAATTAAATATATTATACTGTCAATGTGCGGTAATCTGCTGCCATTTGATGGTTGGTTTGATTATTAGTAGCAGATGCTAACTTTTTATTGTCATGTTTTGTTATTTTACTTAACAGAAATATCTTATTTCACCAAAATGGGCATACCATTTATTGATGATTGTATTACTATTGGCTTCGATAAATCGAATTAAATTTCTTAAATCT
>CASEML010000102.1 GCA_949289145.1 uncultured Eubacteriales bacterium
AAAAGTTTTGCAAGATACCATAGCCGAAGTATTGGCCTCTCCCGGAGCCATGATTTGCGAAATTACGATGGATCCCGAACAGACCCTGTATCCTAAATCTGCATCGTCGATGGACAAAAACGGGAAAATGGTCTCTTCACCCTTAGAGAGAATGTTCCCGTTCTTACCTGATGAAGAACAACAAAAGTGTACGTATCCTACTAAAAAATAGATATTTACGAATAAAATTCGACACGATAAAAAAGAGGCTGTCCAAAAAGATAGCCCCTTTTGCTATTGTTTATTTCGGTAAAGAGTATTATCTTACCGTTGCAAAAAACAAACATTATAGCAATGGCTAAGATAGTATTTAAGGAGTTAACATCCAACCAAAATGTACTTTTTCCGGTCAGCTTATCGGAAAAGATAGCTCCCAATCATCCTGTTCGTATAGTAAACAGTGTCGTAGACGCCTTGGATATTAGCAGTCTGCTTTCGTCATATAAAGGCGGAGGCACCAGCAGCTACCATCCCCGTATGATGCTCAAGGTCCTGTTTTATGCCTACCTGAACAATATCTATTCCTGCCGCAAAATAGAAAAGGCCTTGCAGGAGAATATTCACTTCATGTGGTTGTCCGGTAACAGTACTCCCGATTTCCGCACGATCAATGATTTTCGTGGCAAACGTTTAAAAGAAGATATAAAATCGTTGTTTTCAGCCATTGTTCTGCTGTTACAGGAATCCGGCTATGTCAGTTTGGATGTACAGTATATCGATGGTAGCAAAGTGGAATCAGCATCGAACCGCTACACTTTTGTCTGGCGTGGCAGCGTGGAAAAGAACAAGGTAAAACTGGAGTCGAAAATACAATCAATCCTTAGTGAGGTCGACAAACATATCGAGCAGGATAAACAGGAAAGGGCACCGGATGCTTTACCGGATATGGATTCCTGTGGTTTGCGTGAAAAAGTGAGCGCTTTAAACAAACGTCTCTCCGGGATGAACAAAGCTGAGAAAAAGCAAGTCAAAAAGCTACAGGAAGAATATCTGCCCCGTCTTGCCAAATACGAATCGCAATTGGAGAAATTGGGGGATCGTAATTCTTTCAGTAAGACAGATGAGGATGCGACCTTCATGCGCATGAAAGAGGATCATATGAAAAACGGGCAATTGAAACCCGCCTATAACATACAGATTGCTACAGAGAATCAGTTTATTACCAATCTGGGGATTTACAGGAGAGCCGGAGACACGGGAACCCTAATTCCTTTTTTGCAAGATTTTCGGGAGACTTATCATAGGCAATCCTCCATAGTAGTGGCCGATGCCGGTTACGGAAGCGAACAAAACTATGAGTTTATGGAGAATGCGGGTATAGAAGCCTTTGTCAAGTACAATTATTTCCACAAAGAGCAGAAACGTACTTGGAAGAAGGATGCTTTTGCCATACACAACCTTTACTACAACCGCGGACAGGATTACTACGTATGCCCGATGGGACAACATATGGAATATACAGGCCAAAGGAAAAGTAAGTCCGATATGGGATATGTATCCGTACTGAAGCGTTATCAGGCACAGAACTGTGAGGGTTGCCCGCTGAAATCTCAATGCCATAAATCAAAGACCAACCGGATCATAGAAGTTAACTATAACCTTAACAGGTACAAACAAAAAGCACGGGAAAGGCTCATGAGTGAGGAAGGTATTTATCATCGGGGCAGACGATGTATAGAACCGGAAGCTGTCTTTGCACAGATAAAGCATAACTCGGCGTGGAAACGGTTTAGATTAAGAGGGCTGGAGAAGGTAAAAACAGAGTTTACCCTGGTTGCTATTGCACATAATCTAAGGAAACTGGCTAAAAAAGCCGGCTTTCTTTTATTTTTTACTTATTTCTGTAGGATGACTTCTCGAAGAGGGATAATTGAGAAGACCAAAGATGTTTTAAAAATAAAAATGGATAATAAACGGGCAGCATAACAAAAAAAAGAAGGCATCCTTTTTAGACACCTTCTTTTCTCTTTTTTATTACCGAAGTCTGCCAATAAATATCTCGCTTAAAATAGATATTTCTATTTTTTTAGGCCGATTTTAAGGCGATTTTAAGGCATAATTAAGACCGCCACGCTTACTTTGTATGTGTTAACTTATCCATTGAATATAACACAACACAGCAATGAAGAAAATAGCAATTA
>CASEML010000103.1 GCA_949289145.1 uncultured Eubacteriales bacterium
CGGCGCCCCTTCTTCTTATCCATAATCCGCAGATTCCCTTCCATAGTATGAGGGTTCACTGCTAATAATCTGGTATGCCTGTACTGCTTGCCAATGGCAAGAAACCAGTCATAAGGAATAACTGCCGCCTGACCTATAAGCATTCTTTTGGGCAGATAATGGCCATTGTAGGTCAACCTGTGAAGCACCATGGTAGCTTTGCTATATGGCACATCTTTATATAAATTCCTAACATCTACCGGAATTTCAGGATATTCCGATAATGGTCTCAACTTCTCATTTTTCTGAGATTTTTCTTTTATGATTTCCGCTCCTGAAGCTGTTCTCAAAAAATCAGGTCCCTTACAGAAATCCTCCACTGCCTCTAACAACAGTTCTGCGCTGTCATACCGAAACCGCATAATTTCTATACGCACAAAATACTCCATTCGGTTTAAAAAATCACATTCCATGCAGACCTGACTGATAGCCTGAAACATTAAACTGTTTCTGTGCACCTGATAAAGTTCCATAGCAGCATTGAATTTTTGGTTAAATCCCATATGCCACACACAAATTCCATTCATGGTAAGAAATTTTGCCTTGTTGCGAAGGCTGTATTCCACGTCATCACATCTTACGAATAGAGGTAACGGAAGGTTATCTTCCTTTACATATTTTATTGGAATACAACAGTACCACCAGCCTGCATACTGGTTCTTCCGATCTAGTTTTATCACTTCATTATAACAGCAGTCCTCAATTTTATAAAAATCCATAGCAGGCTTTACCGGACCATAGCCGCCATTTTCTTCCGGTATCACATATCCTACATCCTCATGCTGTATATGCATATTTTCATAAAACAACATAGCACCACTTAAAAAATGGTTTTCATACTGGGATTTTAAGATTTTCAATAAAATATAAGTACGTTTTATGCTTTCCGTCTGAATAAGAACGTCATCATCCATCAATAAAATATGAGTAGCCTTTACAGGTTGTTTCATAGTTTCAATCATGCCTCTGGCAAAGCCGCCGCTGCCACCGGCATTTATATTGGCATGTATCTGAATACGACTGTGCTTTCCTGCATCCGTATCTAATGTTCTTCCATTATCTACCACATGCACATAAAAGTGATCTGCAATATCTTCCTTTGACTCTAAAATTTCCTTCCGCAAAAGTTCTATATTTCGCAAAATAAATTCTTCTTTTTGAAAGGTAGTGATTGCCATGGATAAAGTGACCGGTCGGATATCCCTTTGGTTTATACTTCCTTCATAGCTTGCCTCATAAAATTCACATTCTCCATGAGCTATGATAACAAAGGCCACCAGTCCTTCCTGCACCTTTGGATACTGCAGCACCACTTCCTCCGGCTCCTGAATGGAAAACTGACGGCTTATCAGTATTTCCTCATGGGTTTCTAAGGAAAATTTTGCATTTTCCTCTATGGGAGTGATATCTTCTACCCTGTATTGGGTAAGCTTTAAGGTAAAATCGCCTTTGCCTCTGATTTTTAACTGTAACCCTGTAATTTCTGTATACTCAAACCATTTCCCGGCAGAACAGGAGTTAAAATAAGTGCTTCCATCAAACACCTGTCCTTTTTCCATGTAAAGGATGCCATCTTCCCTTATTATTTTCTTTTCCCCCCTATCGTACATTTTATACAGGGATGTATATGGTTCTCCCATTGGCAGTAAAATATTCTGCAGTTTAATTATTTCCTTGCCCATGAAATTCTCCTTTATCCATCTTTAAATAATCCATCCAAAATTGTTTCCCGGTAAGCTCTGTATACCGCTGTGCATATTCCTTACGCCTGCATTCAAAACTTCTGTGGATTAATTTCTTAAGCTTCCACAGTTTTTTATAACATCTCAGCGCTTTACTCAGACTCCTTTTTACCAATACAGCCTTTCCGGTCGAATCCACATATAGAATTTCTCTTTGCCGATACATATCATAAATATTGTCGTGAGGCATGGCAACTAGAATTTTCCCTTTTTTACTCGGAAGAAAATAACCGTTTAGGGTTATCTGACGCAGAATTTTTTCTGATTTTCCAATATTGCGCTGCTTTACCTTCTCAATGCGCTCCCACTGTATATCTTCCTCTGTAATACCTTTATAACCAACGAAATCTTTGGCAGGAACCGCCTTATAATTCATAGAAAAAATACTTTGATGAAGCGCTGGAGCATCCTGTACTTTTAGCCAGTCAATTCCCTTTAAAAAATCTTCAATTCCCTTTAAATTCATATCAACATACTGATACCGATAACGAATCACATTGGCAGTCACCCATTTGAACAGAAAACGGAACAGCTCTTTTTCGTTAAAATCCGGATAATGAATGGAATTTACAATAGCAAGGTTCCTCCAGTCATAATATTCTGTCGCCCCAGGCATCTTGTTTTCAAAGGCTTCATGCCATACTCCAATTCCATTTAAAAAGATAAATTGTTCACGTCCGGTTCGCAGCCCGTACTCAATATCATCCCTATGGATAAACAACGGCAGAGGCAGTCCGTATTTTTTTATCTGTTCCACAGGAATACAGCTAAACCACCAGCCTGCATATTCTATTCTTTCTTCTATTTCATTACTCAGTATGTCTTTCAATTTGCCCATATCCAGATGGTGCTTTCTGGCTTTGATCCTTCCCCGGTTCCAAACTGCACCGGACTCATACTGTATACAGGGTGTATTTTCCCTGAGAAGTCCGCCTCCTATGGTATATTCCCAATATTTCTTTTTTAATACAGCAAGAAAGATATATGTTTTTACAATAGCCGAAGGTTCCATTACCGCATCATCGTCCATAATAAGAATATGGGTAAACTTTTCTTCCTTCATGGCTTCTAACATTCCTCTGGTAAAACCGCCCACACCGCCAACATTTTCATTGGGCATCACTTTTACTTTGGAAAATCCTGATAGACAGTTTCCTAAGGTACAGCCGTTGTCGGAAATAAATACCTGAGCCTTCCCATACAATGGTGAAGATGGGTTTTCCAATACATATCTGTTTAGTTCTTCTATATTTCGTTTTACATAAGGTTCTCGCTTAAAGGTACAAATATCCAATGCTAGAAAAATTTCATCTCTTATGTTTTCATATAATTTTCCCTCATAACTAATCTGCTCCAAAACAACTCTCTCCGACAATGCCTCCACAACTGGATAGCATATCCCTGTGGCGGCAGAGTCGGAAACGGCAAAAACACTTTCCGATTCCATGGAAAGTTCTATCTCTCTCTCCAACAAAACTTTTGTAACTGCCTCTTCCCCTTCCAGAAAGCTGTGATATAAAGAAACCCTCGCCTTTCCACTGCCTTTTATTACGATGTTATATTCTCCCGTTACTGTGTATTTTCTCCACTTTTCCAAGGAAAAACTATTAAAATAGGTACCAAAAGATATAACTGCTCCCTTTTCCAGACAAACTTTTCCTTCGCTTTTCCCTATGGAGCCGCTGCACTTATAGTACAATGATTGTTTCTTTTCATTTTCTTGATAATCTGTCAGAATATCCTGCAGCTTCATCTTACTTTCTCCCAGCACTTTTTTTATATATTCAGACTTTCTGTATAGGCATCGCAGACTTCGTTTACTTCTCCTGCTTGCACTAAACATCCTTTTTCAATCCATGCAGCATGGTCACATAATTCTTTTACTTGATTGATATTATGTGAAACAAAAATCAAAGTGGTGCCGCTGGACAACATTTCCTTCATTCTTGCCTCGCATTTTTTCCTAAACTTGGCATCTCCTACGGATAAAACCTCATCACAGATCAAGATGTCTGGATTTACCATAGTTGCAACGGAAAATCCAAGTCTTGCTTTCATACCTGATGAGAAATTCTTAATTGGAGAATCCAGAAATTTTTCAATTTCTGCAAATTCTACAATTTTATCAAAATGCTCCTCCATAAATTTTTTAGAGTGCCCTAGAATCAATCCATTTAGGTAAATATTTTCTCTTGCTGTCAGATTTGCGTCAAATCCTGCACCTAACTCAATCATTGGTGCAATAGTGCCATGCACCTTAATATTCCCTTTATATGGCTTCATAATACCACTGATGGCCTTTAGCAGAGTAGATTTTCCTGAGCCGTTCACACCTACCAGTGCCCATGCTTCTCCTCTTTTTATATTAAGTGAAAAATCTTTAATTGCCAAAAATTCCTGAAACATCAGCTCTCTTTTTAACAATTTTATGAAATACTCCTTAATATTATCTATTTTTTCACTGGCCAGATTAAAACGAATGGTCAAATCATTAATTTCAATTATATTTTCTGCCATGTTGCCTCCTTAAATATAAAGAATAAATTTATCCTGAGAGCGCTTAAATGTAATCATTCCGAAAAGCATCATTGCCACCGCCCAGACGCATCCTGCAACAACGAGCCAAGGCTCCGGAAATGTTCTGTCTAATACAAGTGTCCTAAACTGGGCAATATATGCATACAACGGATTCACATGTATTACCAGCCACTGCAACTGTTCCGGCAACTGTTCCACCGGGTAAAAAATCGGTGTCAGATACATCCATGCTGTGGTTACTGCTTTATAGATATACTGCAAATCCCGAAAAAACACCACTCCCTGTGCCAGAAAAAAGCCCAGCCCGCAGCTAAAAATATAAACCTGAAGAATCACAAAAGGAAACAACAGAAAATAAGGGCTCAGCGGTGTTCTTGTGAAAATCATAACAATTAAAAGAGCCCCCAAAGAAAACACACAGTCCACCATTCCACTGGTAACTTTTGCCAACGGAAATACATACTTTGGTATATATACCTTCTTAATCAATGCATAATTGGTACGAATGGATACCATTGCCTGAGAGGTGGAATTTGTCATAAAGTCAAACAAGGTACGCCCTATAATTAGGTATACCGCATAATTTTCAATATTTCGATTAAACATTCTGGAAAATACCATAGTCATAATGATCATAATAAGCAATGGATTTAAAATACTCCATAAATATCCCAGAAAGCTCCTGCGGTACTTCAATTTCAAATCTCTGGATACCAGTTCTTTGATCAAATCCGTATAATGAAAAAATGTGTCTATTCTTAGTTTCCAAATATTCATTTTGATTTTATCCTTTCTGATAGCTTGTAACCTAACTGTGCTGCAAAATAAAAATGAAATCTGCTTTTTCTCAAAATCAGAACTGCCTTTTGCTTCACGGCATAATAGATTTCAGGATAATTTCGCCTGATATTTTCATCAAACCTTTTCATTTCGCATTTTATCTTATGGCTATATGGAAAACTCAAAAAAATCTTAAATCTGCTTGCCGTCACTCTAGCAAGGTAATGCTTCAGATAATTCAGCTTTTCGTTTCCAATTTTCTGCTCCTTACATTCCTTATAGAATGCCAGCATTCTCTCCAAAACACGATCAAAGTTATCCTTATTCCGCTGCATTTTATTTATATTCATACTCTGCCCCGCCAAACCGATTCGGTACATATACACAAAATCCGGAATACAAACCACCGTCTCAATCCACGGAATTGGAAATAAAACATACTCCACATCCACGTAAAAACAATGCTCATCTATTTTAGGTATCTTCTTTAAGATTTCTGTTTTTATAGTCATGGCATGCATCTTTACATACATATGCTCACACACGTCACAAAATCTATATTCCCTTCCGTATTCCACCCCCAAAAAGGGGGCTTTCATCTCCACACTGTTAGTCTTTTTCCGGTCATGATACCAATAAAAATTAGACACCACAAGATCAGAATCACAGGTTCTTAAGGTATGCATTAATTGAACCAGCCCCTGCTCTAACACCCAGTCATCTGCATCTACCACCTTAAAATACTTGCCCTTAGCTTCTTGAATTCCCCGGTTAATAGCAGATCCATGCCCGCCATTTTCTTTATTGACAATACGTACAGTATCCGGATACTGCTTGGCAAACTTTCCGGCAAGCAGTAGGGAATTATCGGTAGAGCCATCATTAATTACAAGCACTTCCAGTTCTTGTAAGACTTCTTCTATTATAAAAGAACTTAAATTTTGTTCTATATACTTTTCCACATTATAGGTAGGAACCACTACCGTCAACAATTTTCCCATATAATTATCCTATCTATGCTTAGTTTAAGACTCCATAAAACGCCACCGAATAATAAGCATAACCAAATACGCCATAAAATCTCCCACAATGGTAATCAGTCTATGTGTTACGGATAATGTAACCACAAGACTTTCGCCCACTACACTGCTTAAAAGCAAAGTAATCACTAATTCTCTGACACCGATTCCTCCCGGTGCACCTGGAATTACAAATCCCAACACCCATGCAATGGTAAAACCTGAAACAATCAATGCAGCACTTCTCAGTTCAAATCTTCCGCCCATATAACAGTATAATACTACCATAATAATTCCCAGGGTAATTAAAACTATCATGTACAATAATACATTTCCGATATAAGTCAATACAAAATCTGAGAATTTATAATCTGCCAGCACACTTGCCACCTTGTTTTTAAATATAAATCCTGCCACAATCAGACAAACAAGCCCTGCCGCAATTACGCCCACTATAATTTGAACATAGTTTTCTCCAAATATATTATAAAATGCACTCTGTAATTGGCCAAATGATACTGCGATTCCAATAATAAAAGCTGCGCTTACTAAAGTAAAGACCTCAAAAACTGTGCTTGCTGCAATCTTTTTCTGGCTGATTCCCAGTTTCCCTGCAAATAAATTTCGTTCTACATAATGCATTACATTTCCCGGAAGATATTTCCCTATATTCGCCTTTGCATAGACACACAACGCTTCCTTTCGATGACACTTGGTTCCGGAAAAAAAATTCAGCCACCGATACCATGCTGTGCCAGACACATACACTGTGATGCACTTAGCCACGGTACACAGCAATGCAACTCCAAGAAAAAAAGGCCAGTTGTGCACTGCACTAAAATCAAATCCAAGTACATAGACAGCTCTTATGATAAATATAATAGAAAGTATTGATACAGCTTTTCCTAAGTACTTTATGATTTTTTTTACCGTTTTCATCTGTTCTGCTTTCATTCTTATTCCTATCCTTCTAATTCTTTTTTATTTTCTCGTCCAGAATTTCTGAAATATACTTTATATTTAATGCTGAACTATCCATTACTTCCTGATGATAAGTTTCCAATTTTTCTCTTATCTCATTTTCATCTTTCACAAATTTTGCAAATTCTTCTTTTAATAAATCCAAATCCAATTTTGAAAAATCAATGGCATATTGTCCTAAATGAAACATGTCAAGTACTTCCTGATACTTATGGCTCCAACCAATCAGCAACACCGGCACCTGTTTTTCCAAAGCTCCTATCATGGCATGGAATCTGGAGGCAATCAAAAAACGACATTTGGCGATATAGGCTCTGATTTCCTCTGCATCCATTTCCTTGTGATACCATCTGACCATTTCTTTATTGGCAGCACCTGCATAGATTTCATCTCCAACCATCAAGTCATTGTTTCTTGGTTTTTGGCTGTGAATCCTAGCTGCATTGGCTATCAAAAGCACCGGATATCCCTGCTCATTTAAGTAATTCACCAACTGTATCATATTATTTTTATAATCAATATTTAATTTATCACATTTCTTTTCAACTACGGAACTGATTGACAGCCCAATTACATTTTCATTATAAAAGCTGTCTTTCCTGCAGACTTCATCCACTGCCTGGTTCCAGGATTCGCTGTCTTCCATGGTAAATGCACCATCTGCACACAGCTTTACATTTTTTGTAATCCCGATTCCTGCCAGATTATCATAAGTTCCCTGTCCTCTAGCACAGATCAAAGAAATTTTTGGAAGAATCCATTTGGCAAGAAAGCGATTGTACGGATTCTTAAAGGTACCCATTGCCTGTGAATACTTCACTACCGGAGTTCCCACCAGCATAGGAACCGCCGCACACACAAAAGCATAAGTATTCATCACAAAGCCTCTGCTGTCCACAAATGAAATTCCCGCTTCATCCACTACCAAATCTGTTTCTGTATATGCCTTGATAATTTTATTTTTTTTCAGCAGTGCCCTCATTCCCGGAATCCAGCCCAATCCCTTATAAAGAATTGCCAATGGAAACGCAATGAACAGTAACTGCTCTGGTTTACAGGATACAATGTCAATAAATTTATGGGGAAGCTGCTCTTTATCTTCCTCTGGATATACTGACATTAAATTAATTTTCAACTGTTCTCCATATTTTTTATGAAGCTGTACAATGGAGCTCTGCAGCATAGCTGCGGCTCCTTTATTTCCACTGTAACTGGCAGCGGTAATAGCTACTACAATCTTTTTCATGATTTACTCTTCCTCTTTTTTCACATTTACTTTATCTGCTTCCCAGGCTTTTTCCTGTTCCCTGTCAAAGTCTAATCTTCTTACATGGTATTGCACATCTTCTAAAATTTTGCGATTAGCAGAAATAATATCCGCTAACAACCCCACAATAAATGTCTGGAATCCCAAAAGCATTAACGTGCTGGCAAGAATCAGGGACTGAATATGTCCCACCCCCGTTCCGCCAATATAAAAGATAAGGAAACGCACTCCTACTGCCAAACCAAAAGCAAAAATAATAGCACCAATAACGGAAAATACCATTAACGGACGATACATCATAAAAGCTCTTAAAATGGTCAGCATAGATTTCTTTACATATCCAAACATGCTGTTAAACAGTCTGGAAGGTCTTAATTCGCCATTGGTACGAATCGGTACCGATTCCATTGCAATCTTGCTTCTTCCTGCCTGTACAATAGTTTCTAAAGTATACGTATATTCATTTACTACATTCAAACGCATAGCAGCTTCACGGCTGTACGCCCGGAAACCACTTGGCGCATCGGGAATATCAGATTTAGATGCTTTACGCACCACAAAGCTTCCAAAATGCTGCAATTTTTTCTTCAAAGGCGAAAAATGCTCTGTCTGATCGATGGGACGCCCTCCAATCACAATATCTGTTTTTCCCTCCAAAATCGGGCGAACCAATTTTTCAATATCGTCTGCATTGTACTGATTATCTGCATCTGTATTGACAATGATGTCTGCTCCATTTCTAAGACAGGCATCTAAACCAGCCATAAAGCCCTTGGCAAGTCCTTTATTCCTTTTTAAGTCTACAATATAGTGTACCCCCCAGTTTCTTGCCACCTCCATAGTATTATCTTTGCTTCCATCATTAATAATAAGATATTCAATGGTATCAATGCCATCGATGTGCTTTGGCAAATCATTCAAAGCAATTTCTAATGTTTCGGATTCATTGTAACATGGTATCTGAATAATTAGTTTCATTTCCTTTTCCTCTTTTCATTTGGATACTGTATCAAACATTGGATGTATTAATAAATTCTTTATGTTCCGTATATTCAGCAAACGTTTTTAAGGATTCTTCAAAGGTCATATCTCCCTTAAATAAAGAAGATGAGCCTGCCACCAGAATATCTCCTCCTAACTTATGCATCAGCCTTGCTCTCTCATAAGTTACGCTTCCATCTACCATGATTTTAATATCATATCTTTTCTGGGCATCCAACCATTTTCGGGTTTCCATAATCTTTTCAATCATTCCGTCCACAATAGGCTGACCCGCAAAGCCCGGTGCTATCATCATCAGATTAACAAATTCGATTTTGTCCACATACGGCACCAACAATTCATAGCTGTCTTCGGTATCTAACACAATTCCCGCATTGGCTCCCAGTTCATGTATTAATTTAATACATCTTCCAATACTGTCTGCCGCATGGTAATGAAAACTAACCAAATCATTTTCCCCGGCATCCAACAGCGGAATAATTTCATCCGGCTTATTTACCAGCAAATGAAAATCACTTCTCACATTTACTCTTTTTTGAATCTCACAGATGGTTTCCAGTCCCAGTGTCATATTAGGCACAAAATGACCATCCATAATATCATAATGAAAATAATCTACACCTGCCTGTTCCAAAGCTTTAATGTCTCTCTCTAAATTTAATAAATCTGCACACATTATCGATGCTGTAATTTCTGCTCTCATATTTCCCCTACCGTATAATCATTACTTTGTTGTAGAATTCCCTGCGTTCTTTCATAATCCCAAGCCCTTTATGAAGTTCATCAAAGGGAAGCTTGTGAGTAATCTGCAGCGATGCTTTCAAGTCTCCGTTTACTATGGCTTTAAGTGCTTCTGTCCAGTCGCTGTCCAGTCCGCCATGATAGCTGGAATTCCATGTTCCATAAATTTTAAGCTGTTTTCTAAGTATCTGCCAAAATACTGCCTTTTCTATCTGTACATCTCCATGAGGGTTTGCCACAATCAACAAATCACCGCTCGGCTTCACTGCCTGCAGACAGCGTGCCAAAGTTTCATTGTTTCCTACTCCTTCAATGGCAATATCTACGCCCTGCTCTTTGGTATTTCTCTGTATAAATTCTTCTACATTCTGTGTATTAACATTGCAGAATTTATCAAATCCCAGCTTTGCAGCCAATTCTGCCTGCTCCTTCTTGGTCCCTACAAGAAGCACCTCAGATGCTTCCATAATCCGCAACCACTGTGCCATAAGAAGTCCTATGGTTCCAGGTCCAAAGATACAAACCGTCTTTCCCTGCACTTTCTGCAGCTGTTTCAACGCATGTCTTGCAACGCAGATTGGTTCTAACATAGCACCTTCCTCAAAGCTGACTTCTGCCGGAAGAGGAAGCAGATTCCATACCGGTACCAACACATATTCCGCGAAACCACCGTCACAGCGGGAACCTAAATAGTTATAATTTCTGCAAAGTTCATAGATTCCTTCCTTGCATGGCATACATTCCCTGCAGGGAATCAACGGAAACACACCAACCTTTTCTCCTACTAGGTCCTCGTATGCTTCATCTGCCACTTCTCTTACAATTCCCGAAAACTCATGTCCCGGAATGGTAGGAAAATGATAAGTTCCCGTTTCAAAAATTCTTGGAATGTCAGAACCGCAGATACTGGCTGCCTTAACTTCTACCAAGGCATAACCACTTTTACATTTGGGAGTTTCTACTTCTTTGTATACCAGTTCATTTACTGCTTCTAATACATATGCTTTCATTTATACTCCTTCCTTATTCAATTCCGCCTCAAAATTTGTTAAATCTTCCATGGTTGTTATTTTAAAATTTTTTTCTGCTCCCGGAAAAAGCCGTATTTCCATTCCGTTTTTATAAGCAATCTCACTGCTGCCTCTGGTATTCGCCAATTCTTCATCTGTTGCCGCATCATGAATTCTCCGATATTTTCCATAACGGAAACTTTCCGGTGCCTGCCCTGCAAACAGCTGACTTCGTTCCAGCAAACTGGCAATACTTTTCCCGTCTTTACTGCAATATACAGTATCTTTCACCGTAATCACCGGCATAGCGCCATCCATCTCTTTTGCCCCTGCAATGCACTCATCAATAATCTCTTCTGTCACAAAAGGTCTTGCCGCATCATGAATAATCACAACGGCCTCTTCTCCTGCACTCTGTTCGCAGGCAATCAAACCATTATAAATCGAATGTTGTCTGGATTTTCCTGCGGGTGCAAAACCGCAGAACTTAGTGATTTTATCTTTTTTTATCCAATCTGTAATATAATCTTGCCAGCTCACATCTGCTACAATATAAATTTCATCAACTTCCTTATGACGCTGAAAAGTTCTCAAGCAATAATTAATGATCGGCCTTCCTTTTACTTCTATATACTGCTTGGGCCGGTCTATTGTTTTCATCCGGCTACCCACACCGCCTGCAAGAATAATTGCTATATTCATCTATATTTCCTTTCCTGCCTATATATCCTCCATCGGTTCATCTCCGTGGAAATCACAGTACATACACTAATTATAAGAACAGTAACAAGAATGGAATAAATAAACCGTTCTAGACTACTGCTTAATTCTTTTATTACTCCAAATTTTTCTAGAAATTTTATTACTGGCACATGACTATAGTAAATCACCATTAAATTTCTCGCCAACGTAGTGGCGTAAGCCTTTTCTCCCGGTATGATAGCAAATAGCAATACACCGCATATTGCAGCCACCACATACTGCACCAGCCGAAAATACACCGTATAGCCTTGAAATGCATAAGAGGTATAGCCAAACAACGCCCATGTATTTATCATTTGACTTACCAGATAAGTCCCTGCAAACATCATGAAAAATACTGCAAGACACACTGCTCTCACCCATTTTTTCTCTTTATATATTCTTCCCTTTCCTATCAATTTTGAACCAAGCTTTTCCTGTCTTATATAATATCCTGCCAGAAAAAACGGGAAAAATACAAGTATTCTGGAAAGAGAAAACGCTTTCCCTATCCAGTCCACATACCCGGCCAGCAGACCTACTACCGCACTTCCTGACAGTAAAAATAACTGCTTTCTTTTGTTTCCCTTTGTTTTAAACAAGGGAAGTACAAAGTTCCACACTGCCAATGCTAATATATACCACAATACATAATAGCTTTCTATAAAATGAAATCCATCTGCTTTCATAACATACACGTCAAATATTCCATATAATGTTTGGAAAACAACATATGGAATCAGATACTTTTTCAATATTCTCTTTTTATCAGATTTGGCAAATGCTCCGGAACAGAATACAAACAATGGCATATGAAAAAAATAAATAAAATTATATATGCCAAGAAACAGTTTGTCATCAAAACGTATCTGTTCAATGGCATGTCCAAAAACCACCAGACAGATAAGCAACGCTCGAACATTGTCAAATAAAAGATTTCTTTTCTTTTCCACCATAGTTCTTCCTGCTATTATATGGTAAATCCACTCAATATCGTTCCTATGTTATCATATTCTTTTAAAAAAATCAATGTTTGCTGACCGCAGGGTGTCAACTTTTGTCTAAACGCACGTAGAGCAGGTTCCCAAGAACCTGCTCCTTATATATAATACCTTCCCCAAAATACTATACTCTTCCATCATTTCCTCCCTAAAAATGATGAAATCCGACTACCGATATATGTATCAGGCAGTCTTTATGGTGTAATATTACCTCAGTTCCTGTCAAAAGTCAATACTTTTTTGTAATTTTGCACATATTTCTTTTACTTTTTTCCTAGTTTTTGCGCATTTTTAACAGCACTTTAATTTTTTTGTAATACTTTAGTATACGTTTTGTTATATTTGCCCTTTTGCCTATAATATGTTAACATAAATAACACAAATTTTTAGAAAGAGCAGGAGAATTTTGATGAACTGGTTTAAAAATACTACCAAACCATACAAGGCTGAATTTTTTGTAGCCTGTGTTACTTTACTTATTTTTTATCTGACTTATTTTTATACGGATGTGGCCATTACCACCCGCTCTGGAATTGACTTTTGGACTTATCTTTTTGATGGACAGATCACTAAATTTTATGAGTTAAGCAAAAACATGACTTTTTATGATACTTTACACTGTGATGCCCTTTATGATTTTAGTGTTTATATCATATTCGCTATTTGGGATTTTCCTTTGTGGCTGGCAGAAAAATTTGGAGGTATTGATGCGTTATATTCTACCCCCTGCCTGCTTTGGGCAAAAGGTATTATGCTTCCCTTTCTTGCAGGAACTGTTGTGTATTTGAAAAAGATTGGGGAAGAATTAAAATTTTCCAAAGAAAAAATAAACTGGTGTATTTTAATTTACCTGACGTCTGCCTTTGTGATGTCATCTATTTTTGTACTTTGCCAGTATGATATTATCGGAATTTTCTTTTCTCTAATTGCCCTTTATTACTATATTAAAGGGGATATGAAAAAATTCATTTTATTTATGGCAATTTCTATCACCATGAAAAATTTTGCACTGTTTATTTTTCTGCCTCTCCTTCTTTTAAAGGTGAAAAAGGTAAGTAAAATTGTGCTTTACACTGTTTGCAGTATGTCTATTTTTCTACTGTCCCAGATTCTTTTTACGCTGTTAGGTACCACACCTGCCGGCTCTTTTCTGTTTGCTCAGATGAATAAAATGCTGATGGGGACCATAGATTTAGGACTTGGTAAAGCTTCTTTATTTATTATTGTTTATCTTGGAATTCTATTATTCTGCTATTTGAAACAGATTGACAGTAATTACGAACTGCAGCGTTTCAGCACCTATATCCCTTTCGCCGTGTGGGCTGCTTTTTTCGTGTTCTCAGAATCAAGTCCTTACTGGATTATACTGATCACACCATACTTTGCATTGCTGGTATGCCAAAACGTAGCTTTACTAAAAGTGAATCTTTGGCTGGATGCCTTTGCCGGTGTGGGACTCATTTTAGCACAAAACCTGTTCTTTCCATGGGTATTCAGCTATAAATGGCTGATGCCTTTAATGCCTTTTGCAAAACTCATACATCCACTGGAAACTATGGTACAAGAAAATAATCTTGCCATCTTTGGAAATGAGGAAAGTCTTGAAGTATTTACTAATACCTTCGGCCTTCCACTAACATTGGCATTGTTTGCCTTTTCCATGATCGCACTGGTGGTATTAAATTTCCCAAGAAAAAAGCAGACAGAAGCCAATCTGTCCGCCGGTATCAGCGATTTTTCCACACCGCTGCAAGTGGAACGCAGTGTAATCTGGTTTCGCTATGCTTTGAGCACAGGGGTATGTATGGTGCCATTATTCTTTTATTTTCTAGATTGGATTTTCTGACACAAAATATTAAACCAAAATCATTGACCGTATTAGCTTAAAAAAATATCCAACAATAATAAGGCTCTGCGAATAAAGGGTGTCCATCAGATTTGATGAAACACCCTTTTACTTACAGCATAAATGCCAGTAATATTTTATTTTGTCTGAACTTATAATTTTTCTAAAATTTCCCCAATATCACCATTGATACAGATAGACTTTTTTTTAATTTCATTAGGTGCATATGCTTCACCGTAATTAAGGCAGGCATACGTTGCGTTTTTCCATTCGTGTGTCATACGCCAAAAACTATATTTTATTATGGCAGGCGTATTGAATCCGACTGCTGCCTCTAAAAACAATATCTTCATATTCTGATGCCTGCGCAGGAAGTCCGCATAACGATGCGATGCACAATGCCAACCTTCATCTTCAACAAATGTATCATCTGAACGAAGATTCATGCTCATAGGTTTTCCACATTTCGGACAGCGCGGAACGAGTTCAGAGGGAACCACCATCTTCGGTGTTATACCGTTAGGCAAAGACAACGCACCGTTCTCGTCGGTTATATAGCCCTGCGCTTCCACCATCCTACGGATCATATTCTCGTTCTCATAGGTCCCCTGATGACACGGCTGGCTGCACTGAAATAAACCATAATCCCCCTGAGTATAGAATAACCGGTGCTTGTCAAAACCGGCTTTCTGGAAACAGTGATCCACATTCGTAGTCAGCACAAAATAGTCTTTATCCTTAATCAACTCATATAACTTGTTATAAACTGGCTTCGCTGCATCCGTGTAGCGGTTGATGTAAATGTACCGGCTCCAATATGCCCAGTGTTCCTCTAAAGTTTTATATGGATAAAAACCTCCGGAGTACATATCGTTAAAATGGTACTTTTCTGCAAAATCCTGGAAATACCTGCGAAAGCGTTCCCCGGTATAAACAAAACCAGCCGAAGTGGAAAGACCGGCTCCTGCGCCAACAATGACAGCCTCCGCATTGTTTAATGTCTCTCGCAGCTTGTTAATACTATCTGTCGTATCCTCTGATTTAGAAATTCTCCAACCTTTCATTACGCCCACCGCCTTTCCTCCTACTTTAGCATCGTGGTACTGACTTCTTCTATAGCCCTTCTTAGCCGCTCAATACTTTCGCAGTAACTTTCCGTAGATTTCTTTATCCAACTCTTTGAAAACATTGAAAATCACCTTCTTTACACTGGAGTCTTTCTTCATAAATTCATCTACTGCTTCAACAGCAATCTCCGCAGCCCTGTCATTAGGAAAATGGAATTCCCCTGTGGAGATGCAACAAAAAGCAACACTTTCCAATCCCTTTTCTGCCGCCAACCTTAAACAAGAACGATAGCAAGAAGCAAGCATGTTACAATCTTTGGCCGTCAGCTTTCCTGTAATGATAGGTCCAACTGTATGCAGGATATATTTGCAAGGAAGATTATATGCGGGCGTAATTTTGGCTTGCCCCACAGGTTCGTCATACCCTTGCTTTTGCATCATTTGCGCACAGGCAATCCGAAGCTGAATTCCGCTGAAAGAGTGAATGCAGTTGTCAATACAGCGGTGATTTGGAACATAGCATCCAGTCATACCGCTGTTGGCAGCATTTACAATCCCATCACAACGGAGTGTGGTAATGTCCCCCTGCCAAAGATAAATGCCGTCCCGCACAGGAATCAGTTCATCTACGTCCACGATTCCTTTCGCCTCCGTTTCTTGGATTAAATACGCATCCTGAATACGCAGGAATTCTCTGCTGATGTGCCTCGGTGCCCGGATATTCATGAGCCCGCGCAAAAGCTGTTTCTGTTCTTCTTCTTCGGCAGGTATCATTATACCCTCATACCTTTCATCTTCATTCAGCAATTCTCTGATTAAATAATTTCTTCTCTCACTCTGATTCATACTTATCCTCGTTTCTCAATCACCTGCTTTGGACAGGTTTCTGCGCATCGGCCACAGTGCAGGCACCGATTTTGGTCGATGACTACCGGTTTGACAGATATATCAATGCATTTCTGAGGGCAGACGGAGTAGCACAACTTGCATCCTATGCAACCCTGACCTGCAAAATACCCAGTCTGCTTTATTTCTGCCATTCCTATTATAATACCTTCTCTGACCACATGAGTCGGAACGCTGATATCAAAATATTCTCCCTGCGCTTCATACAGCCAAAATACCTCCAAAGCACTGCGGGTATCGCCGGGATAAATTTTCTGCATATATAGATTTGCTTCAAAAATTTCATCCAGCTTTTGGGAACCGATATTTCGAATTTTTCCCCGAAGAGATATTGACATTTTGTCTTTGACAGCTGATAGCGCAATGAACGATTGCTCCATTAACTGTTCATAAAAAGCTTTTCCCTTGGCGGTTAGAAAATAGACCCCTTTATCGTCCCAAAGCATCATATCAATGACACGGGTCTGCGGCAAACCGTCTGTCCCGATTGTTGCTACGGTAGTGGAATGAATCTGCTCCACCAATATTTTCAAATAATCATTTGTTGTCATAACTAATCAACTCCTTTCAGCACAGGCGCCAGCCGCTTATCAACTATCATGATAACTACGCCGATGACAAGCTCCTTCAGCACATGAAAAGGGATAACAGCATCCCATAAGGTATGATCTTGCCTAAAAAAATTCCAAGATGCAGTTATTAAAATTTATACGGTGGATTTCCTGAGAAATCGGCAATCACACCGTGGGGATTCTCCAAATAAAACACCTGAAAAATTGGATTATCAGCAGTCTGATATTGCCCCTTAACAATCGGATTGCTCATGCAGCCTTCTTTGATTTCCATATTATTTTCAAACACAGCCTTTCCCGCCAGACGAATCCATGCATACTCAGGAGATGATACCGAAATCTCAATATTAGGATTCTCCTGCATATCCTTGTAAACCTCTTTCGTGTTGTTGGTACAAAACCACAGCTTGCCATCCTGCTCAAAACAGAACATAAACGGACGGCATTTTGCCTTACCGTCACGGCCTACAGTTGCCAGATACTGAACCGGGTTTGCCTGCAAAAATTCTACTACTTTCTTCATGATATATTCCTCCTATTAATTAATAATTCTGTTGTAATGTTTTTTGTTACAACGCAATAGTACCACGCCATTGTTGTAATGTCAATAGTTACAACTAAATTTTCTAAAAAATTGTAATTGTTCTGCCTTATTGCTTATCTTTACGCCTATAAGCAATACAAATGATTCTACTTATGAGCTGTTCTTAAATACCGATAAGATTCTATGTCCATGGGGATCTTACCACCCCAGCAGACTGTACTGATACAAAAATTAGGGCATTTGGAATACTGCTCCAAATGCCCCATATTATAGCTTTTCTTCTTTTCCAATATATTTTTCTGTATCCCGCTTCACATCCTCCAGCGTGATAGAAGCCAATTCGTTTTCCATTGCTTTCTGTACCCGCATCAGTTTATCATCCAAAATTACATGAATGTTTCGCCCAACAGGGCAGGCCGTATTAGGATTTTCATGAAAATGAAACAATTCCCCATGCTCCACACATTCCACAGCATTGTAAATATCAAGAAAAGTAATCTCATTTAATGGCTTGCTAATAGAAGCTCCTCCAGAACCTCTCACCACATTAACTAGACCGGCTGCCTTTAATTGAGACAGTATTTTTCGGATAATAACGGGATTGACATTGGTGCTGCCCGCCAAAAAATCGCTGGTAACTTTATACTCGTCCTTAAATGTATCTATGCAGGCGAAGATATGAACTGCCAGTGTAAATCTGCTTGAAATCTGCATTTTAATATACCTCTCTTCCTGCTGTTATTTTACTGCATTGTTGTTGTAATGTCAATTATTACAATATATTTTTAGTTTTGCAGCCTTTTCATTAGCAGTTAAGGGATTGGTTTCTCAAGATTACTCTGTTGTTAAATTTACGTTATAGCTGTCGATATTTTCTATGTGCGTGGCAAGCTCCAGTCTGGCATTGGCAGCTTTCTCGCTATATGCAAACTCTAAAATTGGATCATGGATTCTGTGCTGTTCACATTATTTTTTCCGTATCCTCCACATTAGTATCCATTGTATGCTATTTAACAAACAGCAACTTATTTAGACCACTTATCTGACCAGACTTGTCAGCATTTCTACAGTTGCCGGATCATAGTGAGAGAAGAACAAGCTTTCCCCCTCATCTAACGACTGAATTGCAGCCATATCTGCCTCGTCCAATATAAAATCAAACACATCCATATTCTGAATCATACGCTCTTTGTGGGTAGACTTTGGAATCACCACAACGCCGCTCTGAATCAAGAATCGAAGTGCTGCCTGAGCAGCTGTCTTGCCATACTTTGCTCCAATCTCAGTCAGCACCGGATTTGTAAAAAAGTCTTTTCGTCCTTCAGCAAAGGGGCCCCAAGATTCATGCTGCACGCCGTATTTCTCCATATACTGGTGGGCTACCTTTTGCTGTTGGAACACATGAGTTTCCACCTGATTGACTGCAGGTTTGATCTCCACGAACCGACAAAGATCAATGAAGCGATCTGGATAAAAATTCGATACGCCAATAGCCCGGAGCCACCCTTCCTTATAGGCTTCTTCCATGGCCCGATAAGTGCCGTAATAGTCATTAAAAGGCTGATGGATCAGCACAAGGTCAATATACTCCATCTGCAATTTCCGCAGGGATTCCCGAAGAGACTCTTTTGCCTTCTCATAGCCGCCGTTGCTGATCCATATTTTTGTTGTAATAAACAGTTCTTCACGGGGAATTCCACACTTTCGGACAGCGCTACCCACCGCTTCTTCGTTGCCATAGGCCTGCGCGGTGTCAATGGAGCGATAACCTACGCTGATTGCATCTGATACGCAGCGTTCACATTCCTCATTTGTCACCTGATATACACCATAACCAAGAATCGGCATTTTGATTCCATTATTTAATGTTACATATTCCATAATTGTTCCTCCATTCTATAACGATCCTGTTGCTGTCTTTATTGTAACAAATACTGCCCTCTGGCAGAAATCTCCATTGATTTTCCGGTTTAACCGAAAGGTGTTAGCTAATTATTTCAGCGCTGTACCATCCTTAAAAGCGTTTCCTACTTTTTCCCCCAGCTTTAAATAGGCGTTATGAACCGGATCATAAGAGATAGCTTGCAGTTTGGCAGAATCAATCATTCCATCTTGATCTAAAACACTTTTATCCGCACTAACATTTACGATTTCACCGATAATATTGCCATCCTCATTCACCTTTACCAGCCGGCACTCCAACGCCACAGGCAGCTCGTCAATAACAGGTGCATCCACATACTCGCTTTTCGTAGTGTGAAAGCCCGCTCGCTCCAGCTTATCTGGAACAGTATTAGCCGAGACCAGCCCAACATAATCTGCTGCAACCGTATGGGCAACATCGGCAAAACTCACCGTAAATGCTCCTTTTGCTTTGATATTCTTTGTAGTTTTATGCCCTGCACTGAGGCAAAGTACCACATGATTTGTGTCATAAATACCGCCCCAAGCTGCATTCATGGCATCCGCCTTTCCATTTTCATCATAGCTGCCTATAATCAATACCGGCATAGGATAAAACCAAGTGTTCTGTCCAAAATTCTTTCTCATATTTCTTACGCTCCTTTTAGATTTTTTTTACAACTCTAGAACCGCCGAATACTTCGGACATTTCCATTCCGTCCAAAGCCTGATCTATTGCCTCCACTTCCTGAGTTGTAAGCAATATATCGGCAGCCTTGGCATTTTCCATTAAACGTTGTACTTTTCTGGTTCCGGGAATCGGAACAAGATAAGGCTTTTTGCATAGTATCCAAGCAAGGGAAACCTGCGCCGGGGTTGCCTGTTTTTCTGCCGCCATTTGATGCAGAAGCTCCAACAACGCCTGATTCTTTTGAATACCCTCCAGCGTAAATTGAGGCATAGTACTTCGATAATCATAAACCCCATCAAACACCGTATCTTTTCCGTACTTTGCAGATAAAAAGCCGTTTGCTAACGGCGAAAAAGCCACATAGCCAATCTTTAATTCTTCCAATACCGGAAACAGTGGCTCATACCAACGAGCCATCATAGAGTAGCGATTCTGAATAGCTGTTACAGGGCAGACTGCATGGGCACGGCGAATGATATCCTCCGCAGCCTCCGAAAGCCCCCAATGGGTAATTTTGCCCTCTTTTATCAAATCTGCCATAACACCGGCAACTTCCTCAATGGGAATGTTTGGATCGGTTCGATGCTGATAGTACAAGTCAATGTGATCAGTGCCAAGTCTTTTCAGCGAACATTCTACAGAAGTGCGGATTACTTCAGGCCGAGAATCAGGAATCAACGGTTTATTCACCTGTGGATCGGATAAATCAAAACGGATACCAAATTTAGTAGCCAGCACAATTTTATTCCGATAAGGCTTCAGCGCCGCACCTACCAATTCTTCATTGTGATGGGGATTCTCCTGAGTGCCATAAACTTCTGCAGTGTCAAAAAAGGTATATCCCATATCCACAGCCTGAGCCAACAGAGACTTCATCTCTTTTTCGTCTGCAGGTGCGCCATAGGCATGACTCATTCCCATACAACCAAGCCCCACAGCGGACACAGTTAAATCTTTTCCAATCGTTCTATACTGCATATATTCTCCTTCTTTCTCTAATTATTTGCAAAAACATCTACCATTCCTTAATCCTATGCTATACCCGATCTAGGTTTATTTAGAAAACAACCACCCCATTATTTCCTCATCATAAGCAAAAACACTACCTCCGCTATGTTCGTCCCGTGCATTTCTCTCCGTAAAATAATCGTGTTCCTTGATGTCTAAAACAAGCAGTTCATTAATCTCTTCTTCGCTCAATCCCTGCTCCTCATACAGTGCATAAAGTGTATCGTAGGCCTCCTGAGTTGGTTCTGAACCATAATATTCATCATTTCTGCCAATGACAAAATATACTGGCAAACGATGTTCCGCTACAGATACATATTCACCGTCCCACTGGGAACTGATATGAGGATACGCTGAAAATAAGTGAGGGCACTTGCCCATCACAATGGACATGGTTTCTCCTCCTCCGGAATATCCACTTGCATACACCTTTGATGTATCAATGTTATATTGCTCTAAGAAATACTCCGTCAGGGCAATGGTTTGATCTGCGGAAGTTTCTCCCCAATCGTTAAGCTGCGGTGCTACAACAATCATTTTGCTGTTATATTTCTGAGCCTCAAAGCCAAATTCCTCCATTTTAAGATTAGCCCCAACACCCTGAAAATAGAGCCCCCCGTACCCCGGCAGCGTAAAGTACAGAGCATAGGGTTTGCTTGCGTCATAATCTTCCGGAATATAGACGTTATAATGAATGTCACCTTCGCTTACAGAATGAAACACGTTGTCAATCACAAAGCCACGGTATTCTTCAGTTCCCTCGGTCACATACCCAAGCTTATTTTCCTCTGGCTGACTATAAGTTATCTCCTTAGCAGTCTCTGCCAGATTGTCCTCTGCTTCATCCGATCTCTTAATCTGTTTGGAAACATCCATATGCTGCAGCCAAACTCCAATCCCAAGCACCAAAATGAAAACCGCAGCTATAATCAGCCATATTTTTCGTTTAATCATACCTCTCCTTTCTCAATTTATCTATATTGTTTGTATTTCTGCTTTACAGCCCAAGACCTTCTACCCAAGCCTGAACGGTTTCTTCAGAAGCTCCGGAAGAAAACCTCTCACCTTCCAACCAGTTTCCCGTCCCAGCCGCCTCAGCCAGCAGCTCACCGCTTTCGCCCAAACCAGAACTGGCAGAAGTGCAGAAGGGTATCACTGTTTTTCCTGTAAAGTCATTTTCCTCAATAAAACTATCTAATGGCCATGCGGCAATTCCCCACCAAATAGGATAACCGATAAAAACGGTATCATAGGACTCCCAATCAGAGACGGTTGCAGTCACCAGTTCCACAACTCTAGCTTCGGGATTGTCATGCTCGTACACCACTCGGCTGTTTTCATCAGTCCAATTCAGATCATCATCACTGTACGGTTCCACCGGCTCCAGTTCAAAAACATCAGCATTGGCTGCCGCAGCAATATAATTTGCAACTTCTTCTGTATTTCCCGTTGCAGAATAATAAACCACTAACGTTTTTCCTTTCTCGGATTCCGACTCTACATCAGAAGTTTCCGCTGGAGAGTCTGTGGGTGTCTCGGCAAGTGTTTCGCTGGACTGTTCAGACAATAGACTTTCCTGTGCCGCACTCTCAGTATCAGGCTGTGATGTAGATGCCTGGTTACCGCAGGCAGCAAGGCTGAATATCATCAACAGGTTCAAAAATAATGCAATCATCTTTTTCAGGGTAATCTCCTTTCATTGTACCACCCAAGTTTCCTGGGCATCATCATATTTTTCATTGGAAACAAATGGCCTTGCAGCAATCCATTACCTGGTCATAAATGCCATTTTTTGATGGAGCCGCCGCCATCAGCCATCATCTCATTCATTCCATAGTGACTGGAAAAACAGGTCAAATTTTTATTATTTATACATTTGCTTTTCCCAAAATGCTACGGCATCATTAAGCCATCCCTCTGCCGCCGTACCGGTTCCTAGGCCAAAACCGTGACTTAAGCCCGGATATTTATGAAATTCGGTATCAATACCAAGAGCCTTTAAATTGTTTATGCGATTTTCCATGGTACGCCAGTTTGCGATTCCATCATTTTCACCTACACACGCATAAGTAGGCGGATCATTTTGCGTATAGTCGCTGTGACCAGTGTATTGCATAATAACTGCACCGGGTCTTGGCAAATCGTCACCACCAAATGCAGCCGTACCGTAAGATCCCAGCCAAGCAGCCATTCGTCCACCAGCCGAACCTCCCCATAGTGAATAGCAATCTGTATCCACCTCAAGCTCCTCAGCATGTTCGAAAATGAAACTGATAGCCCGCGCCAAATCTTCGCACGCTGTCTGCGCTCCCGGACGGTAAATCAAGGCAAATGCGTTATAGCCCTTTTTTGATAACTCCAGAGCATGGGGAAAGCTGTCTTGCATGGCTCCTACATAAGCAAAACCGCCGCCGGCATTACATACCGCAAATTTCTCCCCAACATTTCCTTTGAAAAAAAATAATCCGGTGTCCTTTTTGTCCGGGTCAGCCGCTTTTTCTTCCTCTGTATAAATATCATAAAAAATGGTGTCACCCGCTTTTGCATGTTCCTTCATGTAACCCACAATTTCTACCGTCTTATTCGGGTCTATATTGTTGTACCAGGTAAGCTGCAGATCTCCCAGTGTATTTCCGTTATAGTATCCGCTATCAACCGGGAAGATCAGTCTGCCATACTCTCCAAAAGCAGGATCACTTATGACTTCCGATATTTTGGTATCCACTGTGTACAGTTCACTCATATTTTTGTCTGCCTGCATGGTTTGCCTATCTTGCATCAGCGCTGTTGCTTCGCTATTATCTGATGGGTCTGTATTCCCACATGCACCAAGTAATACGGCAGTCAAGATTGTTGAAACACTCATTGCCATAATCCTTTTCATAGTAATCTCCTTGGCATACAATTTTTTTCCTACCGTTTTTCTTTTATATTATAAAAAAATCGAGCCTTCTATAGAAGTCTCGATTCGTTCATCAGTTTATACCCACAGGTTATAACCTGCAAAAAACTTTTTAACTGCACAGCCCAATCGACTAAACAGTTACAAAACTGTTTTATTGCTCCAATATCGCTTGAATTGCCGAAAGAAAACGCTTTACGGTCTCCGATGGTGTGGGAGAATGAAGCAGCCCATAAGGAATAGAATGATCCCAATCTACAGGAATAACTTTTAATAGCGGATGCACATTATCCCAGGCTTGAACAGCCATCAAAATATCGTTGCTGTTTTCACAGCGGTTAAAAACTTCCACACTGTAAAAATCAAAATCTACAATGTGAATTTGATTGTGATTCTGCCAAATGTCATCCCGAAGTTTATCCACATAGCGGCTCCAATCCCTATGCATCAGCATTAAATTTTCTCCGTACAAATCTTGAATGGCAAGCTTGTTTTTATTTGCAAGCCGGTGATGAATCGACACCGCACAGCAAAGTGGCTGTCTGGAAATTTCAAAACCTGCGCAGTTTCGCACATCTAGCATTGTATCATCAAAAATACCCGCAACCACATCAATATTTCGACCTAGGTTTTTCAGAATCTCCCGTGCATTTTCCGGCGTATTTTCAAAAGGGACAATCTGAAATTTAATGTCTGGGCAATGCGCATGAATCTTTGGCCAAAGCTCCACAAGAATTTGGGCCGGCGTCATGGGGGAGGTCCCAATGCGGATAACATTCCCTTCCTCCTGCATGGCGTTTTTCGCCCGTATCACAGAATCCCGACAATACTGAATGATGTATTTTGCGTCTTTATAAAGAGAAGTTCCTGCTCTCGTCAGTGTCAAACCTCTATGTGTCCGTTCAAATAGCTTGACACCTAAATCTGCTTCCAACAAATTAACCTGCTTAATCACCGCCGTAGGAGTGATATAGGATAACTCTGCAGCCTTATTAAAACTGCCAGCATCAGCCACTCGGAGAAATGTTTCAAGTTGGGGGTTGTACATAATACTCACCGCCTTTTCTTTTTTTAACCTTCTAGAATTATATCGTAAAATATCCGGATAAGCAATAAGGTGGGGGCGTTCTCAAACAGCGGATAGGTAAATGCAAAAACTATGGACTTTGGATATATATTGTGTTAATATAAAACGTGAATCTTAGATATGGGTAAGTAAGATACCCAAACGTGCGCGTCTGTTTTCTAAAACAGAAACTGTATTTATGAAGGAGGACTTTATGAAACAACATTCAACCGGATTTCATCCGGCACAATTTCTTTTTCGCATTTTTCAAGGAGTTTTGATTGGCTTAGGCGCAGTTCTTCCCGGAATTTCCGGCGGAGTGCTTAGCGTTATTTTCGGAATTTATAAACCGATTATGGAATTGATTTCACATCCCTTCGCCAATTTTAAAACTCACGTACCAAAACTGATTCCAGTCATTATCGGTGGAATCATCGGTTTCCTTGGAATAGCTAATCTTCTTGCATTCTTTCTGGAAAAATATCCTGCTCCATCCGTATGTCTGTTTATCGGACTGATTACGGGAATGCTGCCCTCTCTTTTTCGGGAAGCCGGTGAACAGGGTAGAACCAAAGGCTCATTTATTTCCTTGTTTGTATGTATGGCAGTAATCTTTTTAGTTCTCAATGTGCTGAATATGTCTTCTGTAACCATTGTTCCAAATTTCTTCTGGTACGTATTCTGCGGCTTTTGCCTTGCACTCAGTATTATTGCTCCAGGTATGAGCTTTTCCACACTGCTTATGCCGCTGGGTCTTTATACGCCTTTTATTGATGGAATCGGACATTTGGATTTTTCTATTCTGATTCCAGGAGGAATCGGTGCTTTACTTACGATCATTGCTCTTGCAAAAGCAGTCAATGCATTGTTTACCCATTATTATTCCATTGCCTTTCATGGTATTGTGGGAATTGTAATTGCAGCCACTGTCATGATTATTCCTTTTTCCAGCTTTGCGGTGTCTGTGCAACAGGCTTTGATTAACATCGTATGTATCATTGTGGGCATTGTATGTGCATTGCTTTTGGATAAATTTAACAGCCGCGTAGATGTCAGTGCGGAATAAAGATAAAAGAAACCTTGTAGCCGTTTAGACTTAACGATTATTTAAGACGCCCCTAACCAATACCCATTCTGCTCAGAAAGGCAGAACATATAACAGCCTTTCTGAGCAGAACAGTATTGGTTAGGGGCTATTTTTAGCAAAGATCAAATTTGAATGCCGCAAATTTTTTAGTCACTTCCAAACTCCTTAGGATATATTACAGTTCCTTTGATATCTGGTGCAGTTTCGCTTAGTTTAAACGCCATGTAATTCTCACTAGGCACATCAAACGGCGGTTTTATGCCAAATATCTCCGCCGGTAAATAGCCTGTTCTTTGATAATATGCTTCACTTCCCAACACAATGGAATAATTATAACCTAATTCACTTGCTTTTTTATGCCCTTCCTTGACCAATGCCGTTCCTATACCTTTTCTTTGATATGCAGGCAACACAGAAAGAGGAGCTAATGCCAGTTCAATGTCATCTCCCACTTTCACTTGAGTAAACAAAATATGCCCTACGACTGTTCCATCTATTTCCGCCACCAAAGACAGTTCCGGAATAAATGCATCACTTTCTCTTAATGCATTCACAAGCTTATGTTCATTACCATCACTGTGTTCTGCAGCAGAAAATGCTTTTTCTACTACGGAATAAATATTTTCATAGTCTTTTATTTCTTCTTTTCTTATTATCATATCAAAGATACCTCTATTATTTCTCGTTTTTATAATAACACTATGAGCTGTTCTTGAAAAACAGGAAATTCAAATGCGAACAGCTCATAACTGATGCCTTTTTATACCATGGTCATAAACCACTCAACTGTCTTTGGGTCATAATGTGAGAAAAACAGGCTCTCTCCTCCATCCAAACCTTCAATTCTGGTCATTTCATCCTCTGTCAGTTTAAAGTCAAAAACGTTGAAATTTTCTTGCATCCTCTCTTTATGCGTAGACTTTGGTATTACGATCACATCGCTCTGAAGCAGGAACCGCAATGCTACCTGTGCTACTGATTTTCCATGCTTTGCACCGATTTCCTTTAAAACAGGATTATTAAAATAGTCATTCTTTCCTTCTGCAAAAGGTCCCCATGACTCAATCTGTATGCCATTCTTTTTCATATATTCTTTCGCAACCTTTTGTTGCTGAAACACATGGGTCTCTACCTGATTCACCGCCGGTTTAATTTCCGCAAAGTGACAAAGATCAAGAAATCTGTCCGGATAGAAGTTAGATACACCAATTGCTCTTACCTTACCTGCTTTGTAAGCTTCCTCCATAGCGCGATAAGTTCCATAATAATCACCAAACGGTTGGTGAATTAACAACAGGTCCATATAGGACGTCTGAAGTTTCTTTAATGATTCCTCAATGGAAGCTTTCGCTTTCTCATAACCCGCATTTGAAATCCACACCTTGGTAGTGATAAAAAATTCTTCTCTTGGCAATCCGCATTTCATCAAAGCACTTCCTACGCCCTCTTCATTTCCATAGGCTTGTGCAGTATCAATGCTTCTGTACCCTACATCAATGGCATCCAGCACACACCTCTCCGTTTCCTGAGGCGGTGTCTGGTACACACTATATCCTAACATAGGCATCTTTACTCCGTTATTCAATGTTACATATTCCATTTTTTGTCCTCCTAATATTCAAATTCTTAAATCTATATTTATCTTGATGATTTCATTTTACATTCCTTTCAAAGAAATGTACAATAAGAATATAGAAATCTACCTTTCATAAAATGAATACTAAAATCTGGAGGATAATTATGTTAGATTTAAATGAATTAGAACAGCTTATTACTTTCGCAGATACAGGAACACTGTCCATGGCTGCGGAGAAACTTCATATTTCACAACCCACCATTACAAGAACCATGCAGCATCTGGAAGAAACCTTTGGTGTCTCTTTATTTGCCAGAGGAAAAAATAAGATTGCCTTGAATGATACCGGCATAAAAGCAGTAGAACAAGCAAAGCAGCTTCTATCAGCAGCAGAAGACGCCCTGAAAAGGGTAAGGGAGTTTGACAAAAGTCTGCATACCATTACCGTCAGTTCCTGTGCTCCAGCCCCTTTATGGTATGTCCTTCCGGCACTTTCTTCTGTCTATCCTGATATGACTATTGCCTCCTCCTTAAAGGAGATCTCTGCTATTCTGGAAGATATCTGCTCCGGCGCCTGCCAGTTGGGGATCCTTCCCATAGATGTGAAGCTTGACAATTATTTAAGTATTCCTTTTTTGGAGGAAAGCCTATCTATTTGTGTGCCTGCATCCCATAATCTTGCAGGGAAATCTTCTGTGACTTTTTCTGAAATCAATGGGTTTAACTTCCTTCTCAGATCAGAAATCGGGTTTTGGGATGAAATGTGTCGTGTTCAGATGCCATCCTCTAAATTTTTAGTGCAGACAGATAAATTTGCGTTTGATGAATTAATCAGGGAATCTTCCTTGCCATGCTTTACCACCAATCTGGCTGATGATTATAAAAATCTGCTTGCAGACAGAGTAACAATCCCCATTACTGACCCTGAAGCAAATGTTACCTATTTCATGATCTGCCATTCAGATGATAAAGCATATACAGATATGATAAACCATATACAGAGAAGATTAAGATAATAGGCATTTTTTCTTTACCCATTCCTCGAATTTCATAGGGTACGTGATTCCTGCCGCCCCATCCAATTTGTCGGAATTAAATACCGTGTCGCCGGATTCTATTTTCAAGGCTGTTTCCGGCCATTCCACATAGGACACTCCCACATGGTAATGCTTTGCAATTAGCTTTGCCATTTCATCTAAGCTATAATCTTCTCCACCAATATTGTATATATCATTAGCTAAAGCTTTCGATTCTGCTCCCTGAATCATGGCATTACACAAATCTTCCATATAAGTCAGAGTTCTGCGCTGGGAACCATCACCATATAAACTGATGTTTTCTCCTTTTTCTGCCTTGCTTAAGAAAAATTCTGCTGTTCCATAGGATTTAGCTCCCGGAATAATGGTTCCGTAAGGGACGCAGATACGAAAAATACGATAGGAAATTCCATACACATTTTCATACATTTTTAAATACTGCTCACAGCTGTATTTATTAGCTGCATATATGGTTTTAAATTCTTTTTCAGCATCTTCCTTTAGTTTTCCAGGCCTTCCTTTGTATACAAGTCGGGTGGATGGGAAGATGATTTTTGCCTTGGAATTTTGCTGTCTGCATGCATTTAGTACATTTAACAGTGCACGTTCATTTACATCGATAAAATTATTATATTCATCAAATCCCTGCACACTTCCTGTTCTTCCCACAAACATATATACAATATCACAGGAAAACTCAAGACAGTTTACTGCTTCTGCATCTAATATATTCAAGGAGCGGTATCCGTCTATGCCGTCCTTATGTTCATTTTCCCTGTCATATAGATCTAGCTGATATTTTTCCGGGGTCCTTAACAGCACCTGAGCTATATTTCTGGCAATATAGCTGTTAGCACCTAAAATCATTATTTTCATATTTTCCTCTTTTCTTTGCTTATTTCATAGTGCTGTACGCTTATCACTTCGATAACTCCATAAACTCCTCCAACAGTTCCGCCTGCCTTTCTATTACCTTGTAATTTTCTTCCCTTTCTTCTTTCTGTCTCACACAGTCCCGAAATTTTAAAATAGACTTCTTAAAGGTATCATCTGCCGGAAGTTCCTTCACCTGCTCTCCCTCTGCTGTCTTAATGGTCATGCTGGGGACGAAACCTGCCGGGGCAGTCAGTATTCTGCCGGTAAATATACTTCCCTTACTTCCCCACACTTCTAAATCGCACTTATATCCATTATCCATGCCAAAAGAAATCTGAACAGTATCTCCCTTTTCATTTTCCATCACCGCACTGCCATATAAATCCACGTTAAATTCTTCCGTATAATTTCTTTTAGCATAAACCACTTTTGCCTTATCCCCCAATAACATGGCACCCAATTTCAGCGTGTAGCCGCCGCAGTCTAAAATTGCGCCGCCGCCAAGGGCTTTATTGTATCGAAAGTCCCCCGCTGCCCTTCTTGGAAAACCAAAGGAAACCCGGTACAATCTTACATCACCGATACCTCCCCTCTCTATTTCCTCTTTGATAGCAGAAAGCTGATCATGAAAAACAAACATGTAATTTTCATGAAGTGCAAGATTCTTTTCCTTTGCTGCTGCAATCAAATCCATTGCTTCTTTTTTACATGGGGTGAAAGGCTTCTCCAGAAAAACGTGTTTTCCGTAGGATAAGGCTTTCTTCGCCCACTGATAATGAAGTGCCGGCGGAAGGGGCAGATAAACTGCATCGATCTGTTCTGAAGCTAACATTGCTTCATAACCTTCGAAAATTTCCCCTCCATAATTTTTCCGAAATTCTTCTGCTTTTTCCCGCTCTTTACCTAATATAGCTGCTGCCTTTTCCTCTGAGACTTGCTCTTGAAACCATTCCTCTTTGGTGGCAACGGCTACTCCTCCATAGGAAAATTCCGGGGTTTCTTTTAGCGCCGGAAGAAAACGTCTGTATGCAATTTCTGACGGACATATTATTCCAATACGAATCATATTACTATACCTCCAATAATGATAATAAATTTCTAAGCTGGATATTCAAACAATTATTCACCTGCACCAGATAATTCAGGGAACTGTAATTTACCCAAAAATATCCTTCCGGCAGTACTCCAAATCTCTCTTTATCCACTTCCATAATCACGTTTCGGTTCTGTTCATGGTAAAAACGTCCGCCTTCCTCAGAAAGCATCACATCTAACAGGATTCCTTTTCTTATTTTTAAGTTTTTCTCAAATATCTGTTCTACCAAGTCCCTGTTTTTCGTCTTTTCAATGGGTTCTTTCTGTATGCTGGGTCCCAGCTCTATCTTATCAAAAGAACCAATTTCTGGTCGGGCACACACCAAAAATTTGCGTATCCCATCCTCCACACAAGTGATCAACCCAAACACAGCCTGTCCGATGGCTTTAAACAATGGCTGCGTCCATTCCTGCACTTCTCTGCCAGAAATGGCAATATCATAAAAACACACTTTAAAGTTTGCTTCTTTTCTGCAGGTGACACCTCTTTCATCCACCTGCCAGTCCACCAGTTCATTTAAAGGGACCGCTTTTGTTTTCACTTCATGGAACATTTTGTAATTATTCATATACTGATAAACATCTGCCAGATCACCTATCATATCAGTACAGAAAATGGACCGAAAGAAAGCTTCGTCACAAAAACATTCCTTCAATTCCATTAAATCAGCTTCACTATACTTACTGGTAACAAAAGGAATTCCTGATAAAACGGTACGGGTATCCATATTTACCAGGTTATCAATTTTCATTAATTCCTTAATCTGCCCCAGGGTCAGCCATTTATAATTAGCGTACACTTCTATATCGTCCTCAATCAGCATGATCATGTTCCTGTTACGCTTCTTATAAAATCTGGCAGACTGCTCTGACTGTATCTGATCATAAATCACCTGATATTTGCCGGAATTTTCAAAATATTCAAAATACGTGGGCAGCTTGCCTCCGTGTGCTCTGGTAAAGTTGCTTTTTGTTGCCTGAATGGTAGGCGATATCTGGACACAATTTACGTTTCCCGGCTCAATTTTCGCCTGCATCAAGAAATTCAATTCCCCCTCTATTATTTTGCAGATAATTCCCAAATAACCAATTTCCGGCTGAATAATTACCGGCTGCTCACACACAAACTTGTCATCCACAAAATTTCTCATGCCTGTTACAGAAAAGAAACTGCGCTTGCGGTTTAGGATCTCCCCATTATAGTCATCATAAAACCAAAAGGTGCTGTCGGAGATATTACATTCCCTGATATCCACATAAGTTTCTTTATTCAGCTTTTGTATCCACTCAATCACCTCCTCTGTGGAATTTACATTTCCCTCTGAATTTTTCCATGACCTTACTATGCTCTTTATAATTTCTTTCATATCTATTCCTTTTCTCTGCCACATACCATATCATGTTCTGTAATATTTAATTGCTCCCCAATTACAAACTGCGGAGAAGCATTAATACAGATATAAATACGTCCCACATATTCGCCTACCAGTCCAATCATTACCATCAGCATACCCCCAATAAATAAAAGAACTGCCATAAGGGAACTGTAACCGGGAACCAGTTCAGGATTCATCAGTTTTTTCACAATGGTAAAAATAATGAAAATCACACCTACAATGGAAGTACACACACCCACCCCCGTTGCCATCCGCAGAGGCTTTACAGAAAATGCGGTAAATCCATTCAGCCATAAGTTAATCAACTTTGCAAAGGTGTAGCCTGATTTTCCTTCCGCCCGTTCCTTATGGTTGATTTCCACATTTACAATGTTCTTGGTAGTACGAAGCACCAGCCCCCATATATATGGGTATGGATTCTGATATTTTGTAATTTCCTCAATAATATAACGCTTTGCCACAAAATAACTGGTCAAATGCACATCCTTTGGTTTTTCAATCATCATCTCCAACATTTTATTGTTCATTAATGTACCAAACTTCCGGAAAATACTATCCTTTCGTTCTGCATAATAGCCATAAGCCACATCATATCCTTCTTTTACCTTATCTACCAGCTTAAATACCTCTTCTGCCGGTGTCTGTCCATCATCATCCAATGTTGCAATGAAATCTCCAGTGACAAAAGTATAGCCTGCCATCAATGCAGAATGTTGTCCAAAATTTTTTGCAAGATGAATGGCACGGATATGAGAATCTTTTTCACAAAGTTTTGTGATTACCTTCCACACATTATCAGGAGAGCAATCATTTACCAGAAGTATTTCATAATCATATTCTGCTCGGGTATGCATGACCTGCTTAATCTGTTCTGTAACATTTGCAATTGTATGTTCTGAGCCATAACATGGTATGACAAAAGATATTTTTTCCATAGCTATTCCTTTCTTAATAAGGGTATAAAGTCACGAATTTTTATTACCATGATTGGAATTACCATTCCAAATATTATAATCACTACTTTGGAAATCCATAAATCTGCAGGAATATGTAATATTCCCCAGACGGTTTGTAATAGTGCAAACACAAATAAATGCAGACACAGGATATCCATGGTATTTACTCCTATTATCATAAGCACTTTCCCTAAGAAATGCAAATATTTTTCTATAAAAAAGGAAAACATGATACACAGGAAAGTTCCTAAAAATGAGCTGATTAAAAACAGCACCATACTTTTTCCGTAATTTCCTATAGATATATTACCTGAGCCGTTACACACTGTAATGACCACAAACAAGAATGCTGCCATAGGCATCAGCCAAAGTTTTTTTCTTGTGTAAGCTACATAATCTATGCCTGCAAGCTTTTCTCCTGCGTAAAGCAACGGTATCATGGTAAAAGCCGTATCTATGCTCCAGGGCAGAAGAACAGGCACCATATAATGATATAACATGGCGAAAGCAAAGACCGCCAATACACCCCATATCTTTTTTTCACCCAAGAAATCACTTAATATAAAATACACCACAAGACTAATAAATAATGCCGGTAAAAACCACAGCGGTGCGTTCATAATCTCCATCAGGTATACCTTATTCTCCCTATTGGGAAAAACATAGGTTCTTGCATATAGACAGCCTGCCAGTTTTTTTGCAAAATCTGATAAATCAAAAGCTCCTGCTGCCACGGAACGCAGACTATACCATGCCAAATAAAACAAACTGTAAATTCCATAAGGAAGTAATAAACGTTTTGCCTTTTTAGCAGTAAAACCACGCAGTGTTTCCCCTTCTCTTTTACGAAACGTCATTCCCGATATCATAAAAAATTCAGAAACAAAAAATACACCTAAAAACTGGTTCGCCCTGCCTAAGGACAATTCCATATGATTGATTAAAACAATAATGATACCGATTGCCTTGGCAATATCCAAATATCCTTTTCTGGTTTTGTTAATTCTCTCCATGTTTCTTGTCCTCTGCAAAGCATATATCTGCTACTTTATTGGCCAGTTTGATTCCTTTGACATCCACAAATTTTGTCAGCAATACTGCCAGTGCACCAATGACCGCCATAGTGATACAATAATCAAGTAATACTAATTTATAATAGGACAAAGCTCCTCCTGCATATCTGACAATAATATAACTGGACAGGCTGATCATTACAGGCCAATGTACCAGATATAACCCAAAGGAATATTTTCCCAAAAAGGCAAAAGGCTTTAGTTCAAAGAACTTTTGAAGCACTCCGCTGTTTAAGATGGCAAAAAACATCAATGCTGCTCCAATAAAATGATATACCGTTACTGTATCCATCCACTGATTTAAATTAAACAGGCGGTACATAGTCTGACTCTGGTCTGTGCCGGAAGGATAGCTGGAGAAAAATAACCCCACAAAGAAAGTAATCCACACCAGCCATTTCTTTGACTGGTACTTTTCCACATATTTCCCTCCGTGCACCATAATATCACAGACAGCAACCCCAACGATAAACTGGGAATAATTAGACTCCCGAAATAACAACAGAAAGATCACATACAGAGGATAACGCACTTTTTCCTTACCAAACAGGGAAAGAAAAGCAAATACCAGCAAAGAGCCGTACATTTCATAGGTCATAGTCCAGAGAGGTCCCACATAAGTTGCCTCATTTTCAAAGAAGTTCCCAATAAACGCTTCCTTTAACATGCCCAAAAGGCTGGGTTCAAAATTATTAAACACCACCAGCCAGTCATAGCTTTTTGATATCATGGCGGCTTCCTGATGATAGGTTAGTCCAAATTTCATTAACAAATAAGCAGCGATATTTACCACCACTACTGGAAGGATCAATCGAAAATACCGTTTCACTGCTCCACGCTTTAAATAATTTTCATTTCCGCTTCGAAAAAAAGCATAACTTAAAACAAAACCGCTGGTAATAAAAAATACACGCACGCCAAAATTACCATTGTAAAATAGATTCAACGGCGTTTTTCCTATGAGAAGTTCAAACTTTGAACCATTATGAATCCGCTCCGGCAATGCAGTGATCCACACATTACAAAAAGCAGCAATAAAATGGGACATCATCACACAAAAACATGCAAACCCCTTATATCCTTCAATGTATTCCAGTCTTTTCTTATTCACCGTTCTCCTCCTTAGCTTCTGATACAGCCTCTAACAACAGTTTCGTATAAGTTCTTCTTCCTTCACCGGAAAGATGAAACAGATCCTGATAATACGCCGGATTCTTATTATCAAAAGAAATATCTGATGCCTTGATAATCCTTTCTTCAGCTACCACAGCTTCCAATTCACTGCGAAGTCTCACATAATAATCCGCCTGAGCCAAAGTGTAATACTTTGGCACTTCCACAAAATAGACCTGAATATCTTCTTCTTTACAAATATCGATAATTTCCAACAATGATGCCTTCTGAGTTTTGTCAATGCCTTCCCGTTCCCCAGGAGTACTCAGATTATCTAAAATTTCCTTCGTACTTCCTGAGGTTTCTCTAATGTTTCCCCCTTTATAAAATTCCTTTTCCATAACCGCTTGAAATATAGGATACATTATCATATACTGATTATTTGAGGCAATAAAAAAATCAACAAATTCGGAAAATCCTGCTTCACTGTAAGTTACCATATCTTGATAAACCCTGCATTTCCCCTGAAAATCAAGATCCCATATCAGCCTGGTATCACTGATTGCCGGACGGAGTGCAGAGGAATATACATACAGATCCATATAAAGACTGCCTATTTCCACATCATTGCGCAGTAACATTTTTAATTCTTCTAACATCTGCACCGGCTGATTTCCATTGTAAGATAACACGAAGCTGTTACCCTCTAACATCTCCTCTGCAGTATAGATATCAATTCCCTGACGAAACAGAGATGAGCCTATAAACAGATGGTCTATCCTTCCCTGATGAATGGCCGCCTGCATTCCGCTGCTGGAATTAGGAAATTTATATGCTATGAAATTTTTCACACCAAGAAAGCATAGGGCTATGAAAAACCCCACTGCTGCTGCCTTCACATATTTCTTCATATACTCACCTAAAAATTAGCATAAATAAAACCCTGGGTTCCAAAGTTTCCTAAACAAATAATTGCAAACACACAAAAAGCCGTCCAACCCAGTGCTTCCCTTTCCTTGCTTTCCATGGAAGCCTTTGATAATCTTCCATAAGTATATCGATACTCTCTTATTAAGAGTAATAAGCATAACACCACACTGCTTACAAAGTAAGCAAGGCTCATGATGTCTCCAGTAAATACCAGCACTGTCTGTAAAATAGAGTCCATAGAAAAGGAGGTTTGGGTGCAAATCTTCTCCAGTACCTGAAAGGCTTTTTCAAAACTGCCTGCTCGAAAAAATATCCACCCCACCGTTACAAAAAGAAATGTTGCCAGAATCTTTCCAAAGCGGTATAAATGCCTTATTCCGGAAAGTTTTGCTTCTGTTGTTATTTTTTTGCAAAAACAGTTTAATATGCCATGATAAAGTCCCCAAAATATATAAGTAAATGCTGCTCCATGCCACAAACCACTGATCATAAAAGTAATGATCGTATTGCGTATTTTTACTAGGCGGCCCTTTTTATTGCCTCCGCACGGAATATAAATGTAATCGCGCAGCCATGAAGAAAGACTTATATGCCACCTTCTCCAAAAGTCCTTAATACTGACAGCAAGATAAGGGCAATTAAAATTCCTTTCCACTTTAATTCCAAACAATGCTGAAATCCCAATGCTAATATCCGAATACCCGGAAAAATCACAGTAAATCTGCATGGAATAAAACAATGCTCCAACCAGACAGGACAAACCGTTCTGACTTTCAGTACTTGCATAAATAGTATCCACATATCCTGCCATCACATTAGAAATTGCCAGTTTCTTCATATAACCTGATGCAATCAGCACAATGGCTTTCTTTATATTGTCTTCTCTATAAATCAGAGGCTGGTTTATCTGTCCCAGAAAGCTACCCGGTGTATCAATGGGCCCTGCTATAATCTGCGGGAAAAACAAAAGATAGGTACCGTAGGACACTAGACTTTTTTCTGCTTTCATCTTTCCCCGGTACACTTCCACCAAATAACTGATGGCTTTTAAGGAATAATAGGATATCCCTATCATCGCCAGCAGTTCAAATACCCTACCGCTATGCTCCACATGAAATAATTTCAGTACCATACCAATTAATTCTGAAAAAAAGTTCAAATATTTCGAAAGCGCTAAGGCCAGCAAAAGAATTACAACTGCTCCCACAAGCAAACCTTTTGCAGATTTTCCCTGTTCTTTTTGCCTTTCTATTTGTCTGCCCGCAGAAAAGGTGAATAACACCGTCACTGCCGCCAGACAAAATACTTTCCAGTCCAAACTTATGTAAAATACCATACTTCCCAGAAAAAGCAGATATTTTCGATACTTTACCGGCATGAGATAAAAAACAAGCAGCATAACAGCCATAAATATACAAAAACTTATGGTATCAAAGGTCATGTGTTTCCTCCCATCCCTTTATAGATTTTCTGTTACTTCTTCAGGCTGGCGGTATTTATAATAAAAGTCCTTTCCCACATCATACATAGCAAACAAAAAGCCCAATGCCAGTGCCACATAAGGAATTGGGAAGGTTCCTGTCACAAATCCCACATAGCCTCCCAGAGAACACCCCACCGTCAATATGGGAATATAAAATTTCTTTACATTGTATAATCCATAAGCCACAGCAAGTAAATCTGCCACATAACCATACCTTTCATGCATATAGGGCAGGAAGAAGGTTACTACCATCAAGATCAACAAACCGGCATGTATCATAAATTCCACATCAGGAGTATTTCTTTTAGCCGCCATATAAAACATCAGAAGAATCAGCAGACCCAAAGTGAACCATACTCCGGCTCCTCCAATGTATTCCTGTAACATATCCACCACCGTGAGAAAATAAGCATTTGGACGGTTCATGGACAAAATTTCCGTATACTCACCATAGTGATTAAAATAAATAAACAACAAATCCTTGAGACTTCTTCCAGCAATCCATGCAGGTATTACGCTGACAAAGTAAGTAAGCGGGATCAAAAGAAAATGCCATACCTTCATATTTTTCTTTTTTACCCACAGCACAATATATAACGGCAGTAAAAATAGACACTGCAGTTTCAATGCGAAAGATAAACCATAAAATAAGAAAGATTTCACCGGCTTGTCCTTTGCTAGAAAATACATACTTAAAATCAACGGTGCTGCGTACGAAGAATCCACCTGTGCCCACAGCGCACTGTCCACAGCCACCGTTGGCAACAAAAGAACAATGGCATACATAACAAGTGCCATTGTCTTGTTCTTTTTTCCCTCATATACCAGCAAAGCGCAGGCAAAAGCCAGTACATAGTCACACAGACAGAAAAATACCTTTACAGAAATAAGATAAGAACAGGGCAGATAGGAAAGCAAGGTAAATACATACATGTAAAGAGGCGGATAATTTCCCACTTCCACACCCAGAGAGCGCAGCCCGCCCAGTTCCTGGATTTTCTTCATCCACGGTTCAATAAAGAGATTATAGTCTGCTCCTGCAAATCCCTTCATAGAATACCGCATCACAAATCCTGCAAAGGATACCCCCAATATAAATAAAATTTCCAATACCGTTAGTTTGAACTTACCTATATTTACTTCTTTTTTTATCCATTCTCTTATTGCATTATCCATCGGTAAACTTCTCCATTAATTTAATTCTTTCAAATATTCTGCAATCGCATCTTCCCACTGAGCAAATTTATAGTCTGTGGTCAGCTTCAACATATAGTTTTCCAGCACAGAATAAGCAGGTCTTGGGGCCTTTGCATTAAATTCCGCTGAAGTAATGCGGTTTACCTTGGTGGAAAGTCCTTTCAGCCGAAAAATTTCTTCGGTAAAGTCTGCCCAGCTACACACACCTTCACAGGTTCCGTGGAACAGTCCATAATTATCGGTAGGAATCAGATGTGCAATGGCTCCTGCCAATTCCTTTGCACTGGTGGGAGAGCCTACCTGATCATTGACTACACTGACAGCATCGTTTGTTTCGGATAAACGCAGCATTGTTTTAACAAAGTTCTTCCCGTCTCCATAAAGCCATGCTGTTCGGATAATGAAATATTTGTTGGCAAAAGCTTTTACAAATTCTTCTCCCGCCAACTTTGTTTTTCCGTATGCTCCCTGAGGATTTACCTTATCAAATTCTGTATATGGTCTACTTCCCTTTCCGTCAAATACATAATCTGTGGAAATATGTACCAACTTTGCATTCACTTCATTGGCTGCCAGACTTAAATTACGAGGTCCAATGGCGTTAATCCTGTAAGCATTATCCCAGTCTGTCTCGCAGGCATCCACTGCAGTATGTGCGGCGCAGTTTACTATCACATCAGGCTTTTCTGCCTTTACTGCACTGATCACATCATCTACCTTAGTAATATCTAAGTCTGCCACATCGGTATTTACAAAAGTTACCTTTGGATCATCCTTATACTGCAAATTTACTGCTCTGCCTAACTGTCCATTACATCCCGTTACAAAAACCTTCATTTTACAATTCCTCCGATTTCTATTGTCGCTATTTTCTTATTCTGTTCCTATTTATTCTTTACTCTGGATTTGACTTTGTTCCAGACTTATTTTTAACTCCTTAAGCTCCTGTGTTTCCTCTTCCCTAAGTTTCTCCTCAATGGCAAGCCGCTGTGTCAGCTGCTTTAGTTTGTCCTCTAGCTGTGAATGTTCTATGGTCTGCATGAAAAGTTTGATCATCAGTGTAAAGATAACCAAAAGGAATACGCAGTTGATTGGCGACTGCATGCCCACTGCTCTGGTCAGCATGATCATAAGATTTGGAAAGATACTGATGATCAGCAGCATTCCCGCAAATAAAAGCCAAAAGATAGCATATTCTATCTGAAGTTTGGCATGCCTGATCCTTTTTAAAATATAAAGAGTAGTACTCAAAGAAGCTATAATCAGCAGTAAACGTATTACAATCCCCATAAGCTACCTCCTTCTCTTTCTAAAGTTCTGAATAAACAAAATGGATATAAGCATCCGCAGCATGTAATTCATAGAGCGTCCAAAGGTCAGATAACTTTCTCCCTCAATCCGTTCCTCCATATCTGCCTGCACCTCCGTAATGGTTGCCCCTTGCTTCAGCAAAAAGGAAATAGTATCCGGTTCCGGACCATAATTCAGACTTAAGGCAAATTCCTTGATCATCTTTTTACTGAACATACGCATACCGGAAGTAGGGTCCTTTACCTTACATCCGGTACTCATACGCATGGCGGTGGAAATAAAGAAACTACCAAGCATTCTAAGGCTTTTCGGCTTTTTCTTTTCCACAAAACGGGAACCGATGACAATGTCATACCCTTCTTTAATTTTCTCTATCATCGCAGCAATAAATTCCGGACGATGCTGTCCGTCTGCATCAAACTGTATGGCACAATCATATTTCTTTATATATGCATATTTTAAACCTGTCTGAAAAGCGCCAGCAAGCCCTAAATTTATAGGAAGATCAATAAGATTATACCCTCTCTTCCGACATATCTTTGCGGTGTTATCCCCAGAGCCGTCGTTAATCACCACATAATCATATTGGGGATAGTCACGCTGTAGTTCTTCTACCACCCTTACAATGTTTTTTTCTTCATTGTAAGCCGGTATGATTATCAAACACTTCATAGTATCCTCCATCATTTACTTTCCAAGCAGTATCCACTGTTCCTTCTGATACAGCACATCACAGTCTGCCAAAGCCTGAAGATTCTGTTCATACAAATCCATGGAAAGATAGATTACTGCATGTTCCTGCTGCAAGAAGGCCTGTATACCGCCATCTTTACAGTGGTAATCTCCCTCCAGCTCACCTAACAGGTGGTTACACTGTGTCCAATACTCGGGATATTCCGGCACATTTAACTGGATATACGCGTCAGAGCCTGCATATTCCGAATCTCTGTCCACACTTTCTGCCAGAAAATTCTGGAATTCATCTCCTGCAAGGTCACGTATATACGTATAAGTATCCTTCATGCCCCGCGCCAGTGCTATAAGACAAAGGCAAAGACAAACAACCTTCAAAGAATAAATCAGTTTCTCATCTTTCAGTAACCTGTCCATAAAAACCGCTGCACAGATAAACAACGGAATTAATACCGGATACACATACCAGTTTAATTTAGTGGCCGCAATGGAAAATCCTAAGAACGGTATGATAAACCAACACACATACCCTGTAATTTCACCTACATTCTTTTTTACAAACATCCTGCTAAAATACAGTATTCCACTAAAGCAGATGATCAATGCGGGCAAATATATTTTATCATCACAAAAAATAAATTCAAAATAATAGTTAAATGGGAAACTATGGTTTTCAATACCTTCTCCCGTTCTCTTCAGTAAATCGTATTCTAACATTCCCTGAAGAAAAGTGATTCCATCTTGTGAATATCGTACTCCCGCCCAAATGCCTAAAGGCAAAAGAAAACTCAGCCCAAAAACAATCCACTGCTTTAAGAAAATCTTTTTTATCTCACCGGAAAGTAGCAGATAGAGCCCGCCGATTGCCACAATCATCATGGCATGCCAGCTTTTAGTAAGAAAAGCGCAGGCAAAGCAGAAGCCGCAAATATACAACATATATTTCTTCTTCGGTATTAGAAACATGGCAAGCATAGCGAAGGTAAAAAACATTACATACATACAGTCCGCATCCCCAGATCGAATCATATGATACTCAAAGCACCGGAAATTTGCTGCCAAAAATGCCAGCACAAACAGGGAGGCCAGCTTACCATACCGTTTCACGAACAAACCAACTACCAGACTCATAATACAATAACAGAGTGCAGAATAAAAACGCATTCCAAACACGCTGTAACCGAATAATTTATAGCCTAACATGACACCATAAAAGCTAAATGGAGGTTTGTAATTCCAATAATCCGTTTCATAACCGTAAGTATTTACCACATAGTTTCCATTCTGCATCATTTCATAGGCATTCACACCGTGTCTTGCTTCATCCCAGCTGTTGACGTAAGCTGCATCTAACCGCCAGAAGCTGAAAAACACGATCAATGCCATCAGCAATGCAAACAGAATCCAATAATATTTTTCCACAATCTGTATCATTGTATCGTATATTTTCTTCATAAACAATTCCCTTCATAGAAATTTAAGACTTTTTCTCTTTGCGTACAAACTGTAATAAAACCCTGACAGTACGCACAATATCCACCCACCAGGCAAATTTTATGCCATTTTCTTTTAACGCACGATGTCCTTCTTTCAATCCATCCAAATAGGAACCTAAACTGTTGGTACTAGTTCCTCCATGGGACATCATGATCAGCACACGGTCAATATAGGAAAGCTTCACCTTTCCATCCTTTAAAATTCGTATCATATATTCATAATCTGCGGAAATCCGGTAATCTGTCTTATATAGCCCATAAGTGTCATAAACGGACTTTTTCAAATACAAAGTAGGGTGTCCTGGCATCCAGCCCTTTCGTATATTTCCCTGTCCCTGCTTCCAGTAGCGGACAATTTTTTCTCCGTCCATGTAATATAAATCTCCATGAACACCATCAGTGCCCTCTCTTTCTATGATTTCCACCATGTCAGAAATCACATGTTCATCTGCAAATCGGTCAAAGCAGCAGCCTATAATATCTCCGGTTGCCATGAATATCCCCTTATTTAAAGCATCGTAGATCCCTTGATCTTTTTCAGATATATATTTCATTTTCCCCTGAAACAGCGGCTTGTATTCTTCTAATACTTCTATGGTATTATCACTGGACTTTCCGTCCACCACAATATATTCTATATTTTTATAATCCTGCTTTAAAATTTCTTCCATAATCCGTTTTAAGTTTTCCGCATCATTATAAGTAGTTGTAATAATAGATACCTTTAATTCCGACATATTATTCTCCTGCATTTTTTTCTATCATTTTCCTGTAAAGAGCAATGTATTCTTCAAACCTCTTATTTTTATCATATTCTTTGCCGCGCTTTAAGCACTCTTCCCGGTTAAGGGGATGGCGCTGCATCTGAAGCAGAGCATTATATATTCCTTGGGCACTCTTTTCTTTAATTACCAGTCCGCAGGATTCACTCAGCGCTTCTGCACTGCCTCCGGTATCAAACGTAACCACTGGTGTGCCGCAGGCTAATGACTCTATATTTGTAGTTGGAAAATTGTCTTCTAACGTAGCATTCACATACACATCGGCTGCCCTGTATGCTGCAGCCAGTTCTCTTGCCCCATTAGTGCGTCCCAGCGCAATGATGGATTCCGGAAGCATTTTCTTATCTTTTTTATTAATGCCTATTAAGGTAATTACTGCATTTTTATTATTAATTTCTTTATCTTCTCCTGCCTCTTCTAACATTCTTGCTAAATTTACAAAATGCTCCAGACCTTTTCGTTTCTCCCACACATTGGCAACACCGAGAATCATGAATTTATCCTGAATCCCATATTTCTTTCGAAAAGCTTTTCCATCTGCACTTTCATTAAAATTCTGCAACTCAATGCCGTTTGGTATCACTTCCACCGGATATTCACAAAGCATAGACTGCTTCACCAATTTCGCAAGCCAATGAGAGGGGGTTACTATTGTTAAGTTTTTCACACCCTGAAAGGCTTTTTTCTTGCGTTGGTAAGCTTTTTCCGAATAGTCCCTTAAACTGTATGGATATACTTGTCTGTGCTGGGGACATAGACCGCAGCCCTGTTTCCATTTGTCACACCCGGCATAATCAAAATAAGCGCAGTGTCCGGTAAAACTCCAACAATCATGAAGCGTCCAGACCACCGGAATGCCTGCTTCTTTTAAATAAGAAAATAACTGCTCTATCTGCACATAAAATCCATGAATGTTATGCAGATGAATAATGTCCGGCTGTTCCTCCTTGATTTTCTCAATCATGTTTTGGGTAATTTTCCCCGAACCAAAGCCACCCTTACCGGTTACTATCCCCAAAAGGGCATGACGGAAAAAGTCAGATTTACTTCCGATTTTAACAGCGTTGGCCTGATCCGGTGCCTGATTTCGACCGTATAGAATGATGGCGTCCTCTCCTGCCTGTTTTAATGTATCATAAATATCTGATGTAATCTTTCCCACACTGCCGCTGCCACAGACAGTATTTATAAGCAAAACCTTCATGTTTCCTCCATGCCTTTTCCTTTACATCATCCCAAAGTATGGTATAATGCAAGAGGAACTTTATTCATGACAATAGAAAGTCAGCAAAGCCTGCCTTCTATTGTATCCAAATTTATATATAGAAAGTTGGACATACTATGATAATAATACAACCTTCCGGCGGTTTATGCAATAGAATGAGGGTAATTAATTCTGCCTATATCCTTGCACAAAAAAAGAATTGTAAGCTTTTAGTGCTTTGGAAAATGTGTGATGAATTGAACTGTCCCTTTGAAGAATTATTTTTACCGCCAAAAGAATTTCAAATAATTAATTTCAAAAGTAATTTTAACATAAAAAAAATTTTTTACCAATGTACCGCAAAACAGCGGTTTCAAAATGATATAATAGAGAACAATAAAACGGACGGTGTATTACATACTGATTTCTTTGACCGTCTGTCTTCTTCCTGCTATATCTCCACCTGGGAGCATTTTTATCCGGCAAATGACTATCATTTGTTTGTCCCTACCGCCAGCCTGACAAAACGAATCGATGAAATTGCCAAAGATTTTGGACCACATGCTGTAGGGGTGCATATTCGAAGGACAGACAATACTTGGGCCATTGCCAACAGTAAAAGTGATGAATTTTCCACTGCCATTCGGGAAGAACTTAAGCAGTTTCCAGATGCAAAATTTTATATTGCAACGGATGACATCAGTGAAGAGGAACGTTTGAGAGAAGAATTCGGCAATGCTATCATTTCTAATACTTCCAAAACTCTGGCCCGTGACAGTGTGGAGGGTATGCACGATGCATTAATCGATCTGTTCTGCTTATCAAAAACCTGTAAGATTTTTGGAAGCTTTTACAGTTCTTTTACGGATATCGCAGCAGATATGCAGGGAATTGAAAAGATTGTGGTTGGGAAAACCCAGAAAAACTGATCTGCCAAAACAACAATGTGGTTGGTATATAACGCTTTTGCGTTGTATTCCAACCACATTTCCATGTCACTTAATAGGTTTCCGCCTAGCAAGTGGGGCTTTCTTCTTTAAGTTTAACAATTGCTTCCACAATTTTGTGATTTTCTACAGAATTTACATGAATCACCATACCATATGCCTCACAAGTAAATTGACTGCCTTCTTCCGGAATCTTATCAATCACATTGTAAATAAATCCGTTAAAGGTATCGCAGTAATCATCAGGCAGTTTTATATGCAGTTGATTCTCAACATCGCTCATTTCAGCATCGCCTCGAATACGCCATGTATTAGGAGAAAGCAACTCGATTTTTTCCATATCTTGTTCATTTTCCTCATAGATTTCTCCTACAAGCGCTTCCACAAGGTCGTGAAGAGTTGCAATGCCTGACATTTCACCATACTCGTTTAAAAGCACCGAAAAATAATTTCTGGTATGCTTCATCTGTTTAAATAATTTGGTGGCTTTCATATTTTCAGGTATAAAATAAGCAGGTTTAATTGCCTGTTCAAAAATAGCTGTTAAAGATTTTTCTTCTAATCTAAAATAGTCTTTCGTATCTAAGATACCTATAATATTTTCTTTCGTATCTTTGCATACCGGATAGAAACTATGACGATTTTTATAAATGATTTCTTTCCACTCCTCCACACTATCGTCCATATCTAGAACAATCACATCGGCTCTATGTGTACAAATCTGCTCTGCCGATATATCGTTGAATTCAAAAACGTTTTGAATAATTTCATTTTCCTGCTTGTCGATGATTCCCTGAGCATTTCCCTCAATTAACATCATTTGAATTTCTTCTTTCGTTATCTGATCCTCCTCATCTGTAGGATTGATTCCCAAAATACGAAGAAGTAAATTAGCTGAAAATGTTAATAAAGAAACAATTGGCGAAAATATACGTGCTATGCCATATAAAGTAGGAGCTAATCCTAATGCCAGTGCTTCAGAATTTTTCATAGCAATACGTTTGGGAACCAGTTCTCCAAACACAATGCTGATATATGATAATATAATCGTAACGCCGAATACCGCAATAGAATTTAATGTTTTCTCTGGAATCCGAACTCCTATTGACACTAGTGCTTCAACAATTATACCTGCAAAATTATCCGCAGCAAATGCACTATTTAAAAATCCCGCTAATGTTATTGCAACTTGGATTGTAGCAAGGAAGCGGGAAGGCTGCTCTGTTAAAGCATACAATTTCTTTGCTCTCTTATTTCCACTGTCCACAAGATGCTTCAGTTTTGTTTCTTTCATAGAAATTACGGCAATTTCTGCACTGGCAAATACCGCATTTAAAAATGTAAACACAATAATTAAAATGATAGAACCTAACATACAAAATCCTCTCTTTATGTATCGTAAATTTTTTAAAATACCAAAAATAGGCATAGCCAGTAAGTCAACTTACTAACTATACCTCTATATATCCATAATTGCTAATGCATAAGAGTTCATTATTGTAGTATGGTTGTCGTCCGAATCATCCTCCATGCAATTTTCACTTCCTTTCTCTAATATATACAAATATATATCATATTTATTATTTGATGTCAAATATAAGCCATGCCAAACAGAAGGTTATATGTAATAGTTCACCTGTTACGCTTATATACTAATGGATTCTATGATTTTCTTTAAGCCAGGTTATGGTGTCTCTTATTGTTTCCTTTAATTCTCTATTCTTATATCCTAATTCTTGTTTTGCTTTCTCATTGGAAAAATTTGAATTGGAGTTTAAAGTATATAGCGAATATTTCGTATATAAAGGAGGCTGTTTTAATACAGCATAATATAACTCAGATAATGGTGCAGTCAGCTTTGCCAGCCACATGGGAAGTATAAACCTTATCATTTTCGTATTACTAACCTCGCTTACCATATCTAATAACTCTCTTATTTCAACATATCTATTTGACAGAATGTAACACTCTCCAGGTTGCCCTTTATAACAAGCATTTATGATTCCATCTGCTACATCTCTCACATCTACAAAGTCATATCCACCTTTCACACACGCCTTTAATCTTCCATTTGCAAAGTCTATGATTAACTGTGTTAAATGACTATTTCCAAAATCATTTGGTCCTATAATTCCAGAAGGATGTACAATACAGGCATTTAACTTTTCCTCTTTTACCATGTTCAAGACATAATCTGCAATCTCTGCTTTGGTTTTAGCATATTGCCCCTCTACCTCTTTCGGATTAAATTTACTTATTTCAGTTATAGTTTCATTATTTGGTTTTTCTGTAATGGCATGAATGCTGCTGACATAAACTAATTTAGCGTTTTTTTCTAATACTTTTTCAATAACATTTTTTGTGCCATTTACATTTACATCATACACTTTTGGGTTATATTTTGATTTAATATATACAATGGCTGCACAGTGAATTATGTATAGTTCTGCATTTTCGGAAGTTTCAAAAATTGGATTTAAAGATTCCTTTTTTGTAACATCCCCCCTGTAAATTTTACACCCTAAACCATTAAGCGAGTTTATCTTATCTCCCGGCAGAACTAAAGCACGAACTTCATTGTCTTTATCTTCTATTAATTTTCTTACGATATTATTTCCTAAGAATCCGCTGGCCCCTGTTATAATATATATCTTTTTCAAAATTATTCTCACCTCTGTAAATTAAAATACGCTCCTCATACGGTATTTTGCTAAAATTTCCTTTGTTTATCTGTGTTAAAACTTCATTCGCGCTACGATATCACTCCATGCTTCCTCGTCTATCTCCTCATCGCCAAATAATTTCTTTTTATCCCCATCGGTAATCTTCCGCATAACTTTACATGGATTTCCTGCTGCCACACACCAATCCGGAATATCTTTGGTCACCACACTGCCGGCTCCGATGACCACATTGTTTCCAATATGCACTCCAGGACAGACTACGGTGTTTCCTCCAATCCATACATTATCGCCTATGGTTACCTCCTTTCCATATTCATAAGCAGAATTGCGGCTAACCGGATGAATTGGATGTCCTGCCGTATAAATCGCCACATTGGGCGCTAGCTGACAGTTATCGCCTATCTTAATTTTGGCAACATCCAAAAGCGTACAGTTATAATTGGCAAAGAAATTTTTGCCTACTTCAATATGTTTCCCATAATCACAGTAAAATGGAGGGTTAATAAAGGCACCGTCTGATTTTCCTAAAAGTTCCTTTACGATCTTACTTATTCCCTCAAAATCAGAGCGGTCTATAAAATTCAATTTCTGCAGGGTCTTCCTGCATACCAGTTGTTCTTCAAAAATACTGTGATCTGAAATATAAGCTAAACCTGCATCTCTTCGCTCTCTATTTGTCATTGTTTTCTCTCCCATCTCTTTGCTGTTTATAAAGTATGATCACATTCCAGAACCACTACCTGGCAGCTTCCCAACTTTAGTATTTGCTCTGGCTTTTTTGTATCTTGCTCTGTTGTGTTCTTCTGATTTGATAAAACAATATGCTTAACAGGATATTCCAGTTTTAACGCTACTGTATCTTTTCCAAAATTAGCAGCTACCAGCATCCGCTTTTTTTCATCTGCACGGTAGTATGCCATAATGTTTTCCGTATCCTGATAAACCGGAATAAATTTACCATAGGTAAATACCTCTTTGTATTCCGGAGATTTACGCACTGCCACTAGCTTGCGGTAATAATGCAGCACCGAATCCATATCTTTTTCTTGGCTTTCCACATTGATTTCTTTATAATTGGAATTCACTTTGAGCCAAGGAGTTCCTGTGGTAAAGCCTGCATTTTCCTTATCACTCCACTGTACCGGAGTTCTGGCATTGTCACGGCTCATTCTGCCACAAACCTCTAATGCCTCCTCATTGGAAAGTCCCGCTTCTCTTGCAATACGATACTGATCCTTGGTGCTGATATCATCGTATTCCTCGATACTATTCCATACTGCATTCTGCATACCAATTTCCTGTCCCTGATAGATAAATGGAATTCCTCGAAGCAGAATATTTACTGTACCCAACATTTTAGTTCCTGCCGGAGTTTTGGCATATTCCGGCAAAAATCGGGACACACCTCGTGGTTCATCATGGTTTTCAATAATATTGGCTTTAAATCCATACTTTTGTGCTTCAAGCTGCGCATTTATCACTGTTTCCCGCCACTTTTTAAATTCCATTTGCGGTGCGTCATACCAGCCATGTTCTCCGTCACTAAGACAATGGGCACTGAAATCAAAAATAGTAGAAAAGTGTCCTTCTTCACCGATAAACTGATCCAGTTCTCCCTCCTTCATGTTAAATACTTCTGCAACAGTAAATGCATCATATTTTTGGAACGTATGTTTCTTTAAATCTTCCAAAAATTCACCTACGCCATCCACGCTTTCTACCATTTTCCAACAGCCCGCCAGTCCGTCTTTTCCATCGGGTTCAAAATCAGGAAAATCTAGATTCTTCTTAATATTGATAATAGCATCAATACGAAAACCGGCTAATCCTTTTTCCAGCCACCAATTTACCATCTTATAAAGTTCCTGCCTTAATTTTGGATTTTCCCAGTTTAAGTCCGGCTGTTCCTTTGCAAACATATGAAGATAATATTTGTCAGTTCCTGGTACCACTTCCCAACAGCTGCCGCCAAAATAAGAACGATAATTGCTGGGAGGATTTCCGTTTTTTCCCTGCCGAAAATAAAAATAATCTGCATATTCTCCCTCTGGATCTGCCAATGCTTTCTGAAACCACTCATGCTGATTGGAACAGTGATTGATTACCAAGTCCATAATAACATACATGTCCCTTTTCTTTGCCTCTGCCAGTAATTGGTCAAATTCTTCCATGGTTCCAAATTCTTCTGCAATCCCATAATAATCTGCGATGTCATAACCTTGGTCTACAAAAGGAGATTTGTAGATTGGAGACAGCCAGATAATATCAATTCCCAATTCTTTTAGATAATCCAGCTTTGAAATAATTCCCGGCAAATCCCCGATACCATCCCCATTGGTATCAAGAAAACTTTTGGGATAAATCTGATATGCTACTTTGTCATTCCACCATTTTCTCTTCATGATTCAAACCTCTTCTCTCGTTTCATTTTTATTTTATAATTATCCGTCAAGATATCTCTTTAGATGTATTATACTGCTATTATAGAATGCAATATTCATTTTTTCTTGCAATATATTTTCATATAATAACACAATACTGCTCTTTTACAATTTTATGAAACATAAGGTTTTGATGTAACAGTTCAGCCTTGACGGTTATCAGGACGCCCCTAGCCGATACCATTCTTCTCAGAAAGGCTGTTAAATCTTCTGCCATTCTGAGAAGAATGGTATCGGCTAGGGGCTGTTCTTAGAAAACGGCAAGTCTGAATGCGACAATTTCATTTTGTTAGACCACTGTGCCTCGCAAATTCCAAAAGGTAAATTGCTCAAACCTATCGGCTTTGAAGAACAGCTCATAAGTATTGCAGCCGTTGATAAACATCCCGCAGGATTTTTCCCAGCTATTTCGATTCATCAATATTTTCCTCCTTCTTTCAAAACCACATAACTTTTTCTACCGGAACACCGCTTTCACTGCCAAGTAACAAAGCCTGTACATCTTATGCTTCATCAGGAAAATAAACACCTTTCCTGTGAGCATCAGCTTAGGCATACGATATTCTTTTAATGCTTCCTGTACAAATTCATTTTCGCAAATTTCACCAACTCTCTGCACTACCTGTTTTGGCCTGTCCTCTTTATTTTTGTGAATTTCTTCTTTGATGCACATTAGTGTCAAAAATAAAAAATCATTAGTAATCTGTTCACTGTAATCATAGACAGATTTCGTTTCATTGATTTTCATCAGCTGGTTTCGCAATACAATTAATTTATCCAAATAATTCCTGTCATGCTTTCCTGTTAAAGAGCTTTCATTGATCCAATAATGGTATGGATAATAATCATGCATCGCATAAATTGACTTTGTATCAATAAAAGCAGCAAATGTGATCACTAAATCTTCTCCAATGCTGACTTTATCACTGCAATATTTTATGTTTTCCGTAATAAGCTCACGGCGATACAGCTTCATTGCACGGGAAGCAGGAATGGCACGGCTGTCAAAGCTTCCATCGCAGAAAAATACAGGTACGATTTCTTTTTTAATTTCCTTGTCACCATAAAAGCTTTTGGTCAGCCGATCGGTCAGATAGGTTTTTTTACGTTTCTGATTTTCAAACTCTTTCACCAAACCACATAATACCATATCTGCATCATAAGATTTTGCCTTTTTGTACATCCGCTTATACATATCCGTATCAATCCAGTCATCACTGTCCACAAAGCCCAGATAATCTCCTACAGAGGCTTTTACACCGGCAATCCATGCAGAAGTCAATCCGCCGTTTTCTTTATGTATTACCTTTACTCTTGCATATTTTTTTGCATACTCGTCACAAATTTCCCCTGAATTGTCAGTAGAGCCGTCATCCACTAGGATAATCTCCAAATCGTGCTCTGTCTGTGCCAAAAGACTTTCCACACATCGTTTCAGATATTTTTCCACATTATACACGGGAACTATTACACTTAACATATGTTTCACCCCACTACTTTCCCAATAACCTCTTATAAAGTATCGGATTTATCAGAAAGATTTGATAACCTATTTTTGTTTTCCAAGGCGTTTTACCATATTTCTTTAACTCTTTATATGTGCTTTTCAGCCGCCGTTTCAATTCTTTTGCTGTTTCCTTATCCTGCAAAAGATCCATGATTTTATAATACAGATCAATGGTACCATCCATATATATTTTATACATAGGAATTAAAATTTCTGTTTCCTTCCTTTCTTTTAGAAAGGTCAGACGGTTCCTTACCGCCCACTCCCAATCCAGGCGCTTTAAGGAAAATTTATCTCTGGTAATACTGATTCCGCCAGTATAATAACCATATAAAAAACGATAGACAAAAGCCACCTGCTCGGCCTGATAAAACAGCCTGTGGGTGGTGGCTTCATCTTCATGAATCCGTCCTTCTGGATACCTGACACCTTCAAACACACTTTTGTGATACAGCTTGTTCCATGCAACCACATTATATGCACCATCCCGCCAGCTCATTCCTTTTATCATTTCTTTACCAGAAAATACTTCAGTAGGTTCTGTAACTTCTTCCTTATCCTTTGTCATAACGTCACCGTCCACATATTCATATCTGCACTGGGCAATCTGACTTCCAGTCTGCTTGCAAGCCTGATATAACACTTCTATAAATTCCGTCGAAACAAAATCATCTGAATCTACAAATGCCAAATATTCTCCCTTTGCTGCATCAATTCCGCTGTTTCTGGCAGCAGAAAGTCCTCCGTTTTCTCTGTGAATGACACGAATCCGCTTATCCTTTTCTGCCCAACAGTCACAAATAGTCGGACAATTATCTTTTGAACCGTCATCTACCAGAATGATTTCTAAATTTTTATAAGTTTGACTAACGATAGAATTCAGGCATCTGTCCAGATAAAGTTCTACCATATAAACTGGAATGATTATGGTGATTAAATCTTGCATTTTTTACTCCTTCTATTGTAGTTATAACGAAGCACCCCATGATACACACTAAAATATACAAAAGCAGTCATAATTTCCCTCTCTTTAGGATATTGAGCATCCATTTTCGGAGACGGCATAAGTACCATAGTGATTTGATTCTGTTCTTTTTGAAAAAAAAGTTTAGTATCTTTAGGTCTGGAGGCAGGTTAGTAATATTATGATTTATCTTTTGAATATAGGAATCGTTGGTATATTGGCTGGCTATTTGCCGGAAGGTTTGGCAACACATTGTTTTATCATAGACGCATTCTGCCAAATCACATAAAAATTCAGATATCATGCGGGAATAGATGATTTCTTCTTTGCCCATTTGATTCAGATTCTGATGATAGAACTCTTCCGTAGCCTGACAGATTTGTCTGGCTATTTGAAGTTTGTCTTCTCTTCTCTGTGAAGAAAGGGTTACTTTGCCTCGCTCTTGTATATAATGGTACAAGGGCAGAGATATGAAAGATATTTTTTCTTTGCCTTTTAATTGTTTCAGATAGGATAAATTAAATAGTAAATCTTCTCCCAGACTTAGATTTTCTGAAAACTGTTCCACTATTTTTTCTTTTTTGTACAGTTTATTCCAAGGCATGTTAAGAAACCCCTGCTCATATAACTCCAAAAATAAGCTGCCCAGTGTTTTCATTTCCACTGGAGAAGTCTGGCTTTCTTTAGTGCATTTTATAATATCCCTTCCAACATAGTGATGATGAAAACCAGAGATTACTAAATCCGACTGCTGTTCTTCCATAATTTTTTTCATACGTTCGCACATGTCTTTTTCTAAATAATCATCACTGTCCACAAACTGGATATATTCTCCCTCTGCCGCCTGTATTCCTGCATTTCTTGCCTTAGACACACCACTATTCTTCTGGTGGATAACACGAACTCTGCTGTCTTCTTTGGCATACTTATCACAGATTTCCGGTGAACGGTCTGTGGAGCCGTCATTTACCAGAATCACCTCTATATGCGTTTCTGACTGCTTCAGGATACTTTGTACACACCGCTCTAAATTTTCTTCACAGTTATAAACAGGAACTATTACTGATATCATTACTTTTCCACCATAACTTTCTCTCGCCTGTTGAAATAGGTTGTATTAGAAGGAATCCGTCCACTTACAATACTTCCAGCGCCAATCACTGCTCCATCACCGATTACACTTCCCGGTAAAATCACACAATTGGCACCAATCCATACTTTTGCGCCAATAAGCACCGGTGCAGTGATGTAACCGCTGAAATCCTTTGTGTGGTTATGGTCGACAATGACCACATTATTACCAATCTGACACCCCTCACCAATGACAATACGCTCCATACATGTAATGGAACAATTCAAATTAAAAAAACATTTATCCCCAATATGAATTACTCCACTTTCTCCACGAAGATAGAAATGATCTCTAGTTACCAGCTCTTTTCCCACCGTGACTGCTGCATGTCTTTTTATAACTATACGGGAATGCGCTCCCAAAGCATGTATCATAGGTGTCTGAAAACGTTTTCCATATTTTACCTTGTAGCCAATGATTTTTGGAAGGGAAATCACTGCCCTTTTTGCCAATTCTATATCCATTTTAATCTCCATTCCGCCGCCTTCGGCTGGCGGCACAAATAGTAATGAAAGTGTTTCATCTCTCTACACTGTGCTGTAAAATAGTTTGCAAGAAGCTACACTACAAAGCACGGAAGGAGGAGTTGTAACAACTTTC
>CASEML010000104.1 GCA_949289145.1 uncultured Eubacteriales bacterium
CCAAACGCAATATTATCATAAACGCTCATATAACGAAACAGTGCATAATTCTGAAATACAAATCCAATCCCTCGTTTGCTTGCCGGAATATCATTTACTACCTGACCGTCAATAATGATCTCTCCACTGTCCGGTGTTTCTAAACCGGCTATCATTCTTAGAATGGTTGTTTTACCGCTTCCGCTAGCTCCCAACAATCCAATCAGTTTTCCTTTTTCTATTTGAAAATTCACATGATCAGAGGCTTTATAGTCACCGAAATTTTTATTAATATTTTTTAATTCCACGTACATTTCTTACTCCTCCTTTCCAGAAATATGTTCCACAACGCTTCGAATCACCAAAATAATAAGTGCCAGCATTACTAATATGGAAGATACCGCAAAAGCGGGCACATACTGAAATTCATTAAATAAAATTTCCACATGCAATGGCAATGTATTTGTGACTCCTCTCAGATGTCCTGACAACACCGATACCGCTCCAAACTCTCCCATAGCCCTTGCAGTACATAATACGATTCCATAAATGAATGCCCATTTTATATGAGGGAATGTGATTTTTCTAAAAATTGTGATTCCGCCAGCCCCCATAAGTGCCGCTGCCTCTTCTTCCTCTGTGCCCTGTGCCTCAAGCACCGGAATTAATTCTCTGGAAATAAAAGGAAAGGTTACAAATATGGTTGCCAATATAATTCCCGGTACTGCAAACACTATCTTAATATTTGCTGCCTGCAGATAAGGATATAAGAAACTCTGACGGCCAAAAGTCAGCAGGAAGATCAAACCTGCAATGATTGGTGAAACTGTAACAGGAATATCAATTAATGTGGTAAGAATCTTTTTCCCTTTAAAATGAAATTTTGTAATGGTCCATGCAGCAAATATGCCAAATATAGTATTTAATGCTACGGCAATCACCGTTGCTTTCAATGTCAGCCATAATGCACTTACTGTATATTTGTCTGTAACTGCTTTTATGTATGTATTCCAACCATTTTTTAAGGATTCTGTAATAATAATGAATAATGGAAATAACAACATAACAACAAGAAACAATATACTAAGTCCGATTAAAATTCCTTTCACAATTTTGGAACCCACTTTTTCTTCATGCATAGTCATCTTCCTCCCTTTAATATTTTTGTATTTCGTGCCTGTATCATATTAACCAGAAACAAAATGAAAAACGATACTAACAACATAATCAGTGCAATGGCTGTGGCACTGGAATAATCAAACTCCTGCAACTCTGACATAATAATTAGCGGTACAATTTCCGTTTCATATGGCTTATTTCCTGCAATGAAAACCACACTTCCATATTCTCCAAGGCACCGTCCAAAGGCAAGACCAAATCCGGTAAACAATGCCGGAACCAGTTCCGGAAAAATAACTTTCCAGAAAATCATGACGGGGTTTGCCCCCAGTACCCCTGCTGCTTCTTCATAGGAGGGATCTAATTTTTCCAGCACCGGCTGCACAGAACGCACCACAAAAGGAAGTCCTACAAAAACCAGCGCCACAGTAATTCCTATTTTTGTGTAAGCAATTTTAATTCCATATCTTGCAAAGAAACTGCCTATCCATCCCTGATCCGCAGTTAAAGAAGTTAAAGCAATCCCTGCTACGGCAGTTGGCATTGCAAAGGGAAGTTCAATCATTCCGTCCATTATTTTTTTTCCCGGAAAACTGTATCTGACCAGTACCCATGATAGTATCAGTCCCATGACTGCATTGATCAGAGATGCTATGAGAGCTGTCTGAAAGCTGACTTTGAAGCTGGCTAACACACGTTCTCTGGTAATAACTTCTATCACATCTTTCAAATCCATCTGCAATGTAAATACCACTAATGATATTAACGGTATCAGTACTACTATACTTAACATTGTAAGGGTTACACCCATAGAAATTCCAAATCCCGGAATGACGCTTCTCTTACTTCTTTTCATTCTTATTTCCTGCCTTTACTTTTCATATATCTGGTCGAATATACCACCATCCGCAAAATGTGTTTCCTGAGCTTCCTCCCAGCCGCCAAAATCATCAATGGTAACCAGATGAATGTCTAAATCAAATACGTCTTTATACTCCTGTAAGATTTCTTCGTTGGAAGGGCGATAATAATTATCACCGGCAATCCGCTGTGCTTTTTCTGAATACAAATAGTTTAAATACTCTGTTGCCGCTTCTCTGGTTTGCTTAGAATCCACCACCGAGTCCACAACTGCTACTGATGGCTGTGCTAAGATACTGATACTGGGAGTTATGATTTCATAATCATTGGGATAATCCTGAATAGACAGAAATGCTTCATTTTCCCATGCCACCAAAACATCTCCCTGACCATTTTCTATAAAGGAAGTAGTTGCTCCTCTGGCACCAGAATCCAACACTAATACGTTTTGATACAGTTTCTGTATAAATTTTTTTATCTGAATTTCATCGCTGTTATATAACTGCTTTGCGTATGCCCATGCTGCTAAATAATTCCATCTGGCACCGCCGGAAGTCTTTGGGTTCGGTGTGATAATGCTCACATCATCTCTTACCAGATCATCCCAATCCCGAATATCTTTTGGATTTCCTTTGCGGACAAGAAACACAATGGTGGAAGTATACGGTGAACTGTCTAAAGAAAATTCATCTATCCAACCTGAATCGATCAGTCCGGCATCTTCCACGGCTTTCACATCATATTCCAACGCTAGAGTAACCACATCTGCCTCCAGCCCATTGGCAACCTCCAGTGCCTGCTTTCCAGAACCACCGTGAGATTGTGTCACTTCTATCTCTTGCCCGGTCTGCTCTTTCCAATGTTCTGCAAACATCTGATTATATGCTTCATATAACTCTCTCGTAGGGTCATAAGACACATTGATCAACTGTACTGCACTACTGTCAGTGGCAGAACCGCATCCGCTAAGAATTCCCACTACCAAAATTCCTGCTAATACAATACTAATTACTTTTCGCTGCATAATATTTTCCTTTCTTTTATCCCAGTATTCCACTAGGTTTTATATGATATTAACTTATGGATTCCCTTTTGTCAATAAAATTTCTCATATTTCTTTATTTTATTGTAGCAGTTCAGACTTTGCGGTTATCAGGACAGCCCCTAGACACTCCATTCTTCTCAGAAAGGTAGCGCCTAGGGGCTGTCCTGATAACCAATAAAATTAAACTGTTACATTTTCGCAAAAATTGTTTTACTCAATAGAATTTACTTTATAATCTTTATCTTCCACTGTCTTTTTCAATACTTCATCCGGTACTTCTGCCTCTAAAGTTACAATTGCAGTTCCCGCCTCATGACTTACCTGTGCTTGTGTAACTCCTTCTATTGCCTCCAATGCTTTTTTTACGGTAGCTTCACAGTGGCCGCACATCATTCCTTCGATTTTCATTGTCTTTGTCATTTCTTTTTCCTCCATTTTCTTAGTATGCTTTGTTTTTCTCATTCTATCTTTTCCTGCATCATATATAGAGAACAGGTTAAGTCTCAATGCATTCATTACCACACAAAAGCTGGATAAACTCATGGCAGCTGCCCCAAACATAGGATTTAGTTTCCAGCCAAAAATCGGAATCCGGATACCTGCCGCCAGCGGAATTCCAAACACATTATAGATAAACGCCCAGAATAGATTTTCATGGATATTTTTTAATGTTGCCCGACTTAACCGGATGGCTGCCGGTACGTCGGTAAGCCTGCTTTTCATTAATACCACATCTGCCGCATCCACTGCAATATCTGTTCCGGCACCTATGGCAATTCCTATATCGGCACGGGTAAGGGCCGGTGCATCATTGATCCCATCACCTACCATGGCAACTTTACCCTGCTCCTTTAAGGTCCGAATCACACTTTCTTTTCCTTCCGGCAATACTCCGGCAATTACCTCATCAACACCTGCCTGTTTTCCGATTGCCTTTGCCGTTCTTTCATTATCTCCTGTCAGCATTACCACACGGATTCCCATATTCTGTAATTCTTTCACGGCTCTTGGGCTGTCTTCTTTCATCACATCTGCCACTGCGATCATTCCAATCAGTACTCCGTTTTGAGCAAAAAACAACGGTGTTTTTCCTTCCGCTGCCAGTTGTTCTGATTTTTCCTGCATCTCTTTTCCAATTTCTGCCTGACTTCCCACATAGACAGCATTTCCACCGCATAGGACACTGCCTTCTAATTTGGCAGACAAACCGTTTCCCGGCAAAGCCTGAAAGTCAGAAACTTCTGCTGTTTCTACCTCTTGTTCCTTGGCAAAGTCAATAATTGCACGTGCTAAAGGATGCTCACTTTTTTGTTCCAGTGCA
>CASEML010000105.1 GCA_949289145.1 uncultured Eubacteriales bacterium
GAGTGAAAGATTAAGAGTAGATTATGTAGAAGTTGAGAGATTGATTGGAGATATGAAGGGATATGAGACTGAAATTGAGAGTACATATTCAGAAATGTCAACCACAGTTGAATCACTTGTAAATAACGGTTATATGGAAGCAGATTCAGCAAACGCATATGTAAATGAGTTTAAACAGCTGTTAGGACCTGATATACAGAAACTGTCAGAGCTTATTAATAAATTCTATACACAGCTTTCACAGATTTGTGAGAATTTTTCAGAAGCGGATTCAAAGATTGCCGGTATGTTATTCTAAAAATCATAAAAAAAGTAACCTGCGAGAAATCGGAGGTTACTTTTATATAAGGGGATAAATTTATGTCATATTCAATAGAAACTTTAACTAATAAGCGTGACGAATGTCTAAGAAAAAAAGCATGCTATGAAGAAAAAATAGTTAGAAATTCAAATTTAAAATCAGCTATTGAAACAGGATTGACAAATTGTATCAGCTATGCAAATCAAATGAGTTATGCTAAAGATGATGCTTATATTTTTTCTGAACTGTATGAATTAAACAGTGAAATGTTTAATCAAGAACTGCTTACGGATATTTTAAATTCTTTGGACGAATTAGGAAAACACTTAGAGGCTATAAAACAGCAGGCGAGCACTGATGCAGATTATTGGCAGGGAAAACTGAATACCCACAACGCTAATGTGAGAAAAAAAGAACAGAACGAGAGAGTTAATAAAGAAATATTAAAAACATTTAGAGGTGCATAATGGGTTTTAAGGTAGATGATGAATATTATACAAACGTATGTGAGTATTATAAAAATCAAATAGCTATGGTTGAAAGTTGTCTGGAAGAATTTAAAACAGCATGTGACGGACTATTTGCTGACAATTATTATGGAGACAATATTCAAAGAATATTAACAGTAAGAGCAAACAATTTTTATTATGCCACTGCTTCAAAGCTTACTTCGTTGATTGATGAGACATCGGTTATTACAGAGACTTTTCTTGATAATATCGATAGAGATGATAACTTGTTTTGAGAAAGCATAGTTTTATACCGGAAGGAGTAAGGTATATGAATGTGAATGTTAGTTATACAAATATAGAAGGTTATGCAAATACCATGAAACAGATTGCCTCTGAGATAAACAGAATTAAAAACGGACTTAATTACTACTATTATGGAAGTATTAAATCAGAAGGTGAATATGCTCAGGCATTTGAGCACATGAAGGCAATGGTGCAAAGCATGCTGTACGATATGGAGACTTTTATAAATGGGTACTCAGAAGTAGTATTAGGGGCGGCATATAATTTGGAAGCTTTGGATGAGGAAATAAAAAATCTTATACAGGCATCCGGTCTATCAAATGATAATTATAAATGAGGTTTGATATGAATTTAAAAGTTTGTAATAGAAATGAATTGTTTGATGGAAAAATTAATATAGATATTCCTTATACATATAAGCCTATGGAACTCCCTGAAGAATTGAATTTTGAAAGGAAGGAAAATATTTTTTTGTGGAGTAGGGAGAATGATTCTCTGCTGTTGGTGGAAAAGATAGAACAACTTAATAAATCTTTAGATGAAATTGTTTTTATCATAAAGCAATATCTGTCAAAATCATTTAATACTACAGAAAATCTGGGGGTATTTAAAAGAAATTCACGGGGATTTGAACAGATGATGACGGAAGATAAATACTTTTCAGAAAAAAAGAATATACATTGTATAGTTGCAGTATTACGCAATGACAGGTTAAATATTATAATTTATCAAATAATGAATATGGATGATTTAAAATATAACAAGGAAATATTTTCTCGTATTATTGACTCAATTTATGAAATTAGAGACTAAGATAATGGTATTTAATGTAGAAGGGTAAGAAATATGTTAAGAAAATTAGATTCAGAAATATTTACGTATTTAACTCAGGCTTTGGGCAATGAGGTGAGCGAAATTTCTTCTATGAAATCGGAATTGCTTATAGCTCAATCAGGAAACTGGTCAGATGAATTCACTGATGATGAGGCTTCAGGAGTATATTCACAAATTTCACAGATATTAACACAAAGGAATACGAACATAATTGAACATCAGATTTACTAGGGGAAGAGGGGGACGGCTTTACGCAGAGATGATTCAGAAGCTGCGACATCATTAACTGCACTGTTAGATGAGTTTCAGGATTATTTAAATAAGAGTGACGCATTGGCAAAAACTGCAACTGAGGGAGCAAATCAGTTGGAAACAGGGAATATTAATATAAATGTTCTTTATACGGAAGAAGAAGTTGATTTTATAAAAAATGCATTCTCTGATTATTCTTATGATGTATTTTTAACTTGGACAGATCCGGAGAAGATGGCATTTCAAAATAAGGTAATAGATTATATGAATATGGTTTATATGGATGGGTTACTTCCGATACCTGAAAATGGGAAGGTGACAATACAGGTTGCACCGGGAGTAACGGCATATTTTTCAAAAACCAGTAATGTGACTGTTTCAAGTTCTTATTTATCTGTGGACTATGATTTTGCAGGAAATGCCTGTGCCCATTTGTTAGGAACTGGAGATTTTTCTGGACTAGATGCATCTGTTAATCTTGAAGGACAGGTGGCAGTTACATCTACTCAAGAATTTGATGATGGATCATCAATTTACTCGAGCTCTGGAGTTAATATATATCATGACACAATATTTCTTGAACATGGGGCAACAGTCCCTTATGTATCTGTTACAGATGAGGAAACAAGCGTAAATTCATCAGTAACTATGGCCTGTGGAGTTGAAATTTCAGCGCCAGTAGGATGGCAGGCGCAAGAAGAATATGCAACCAATCCTGATTATGATATTGCGACTGATAATGAAGATTTTGAGACAGCTGTTATTATTGCAGGGGCAATAATTGTAGGAGCAGTTGTAGGATTTATAGTTGCAGGACCCCCGGGAGCAGTTGCAGGTTCGATTGGTTTGTGATTTTCAAGAGATGGAGATAGTAATAATGAATAGTAAAAAAATAATTTATATAGCGGTTTTGATATTTATATTGAGTATGACGGGATGCTCAAATAATTCAGAAAGAGCAGAAAATGATGCAAAATATATACCTTGCATTTCCTTGGATAATAATGAAACTTATGAAGTAGAGTCACCTGGACAATACTTACACGCAAATCAAACAGCTGAAGAAGCTGCTACGGATATGAAAGCCAGTGGTAATTGTTTAGATGCATGGGTAAATGATAGTGGAAATTGTGTAGTCAGATATAATCAAGAATTATTGGAAAAACAATATAATCATACTGTAGAAAGATTGGATGAATGGATAGAGAAATCATCGGTACGTGTTGAAGTAAATTATGATTGTAATGAAGTTAAATATTATGTGACATCTACATCTGAATTTAGTGATTTAAATACATTTACTGCTATAGGCCCGTTATGCATTCATATGCAGCTACTTTCTGGAATACAGTGTGAAAATACTATGTGTTATTTGAAGATTATATATGAACCTACTGGTGAAGAAATGTTTAATTTGACTGTAAATGAAAAATCTGCTGCAACGAATACCAATGCACAGGAAAATGATGGTTTCTCAGGAACTGAACTTACAGAAGAGGAATTTGAAGAAAAGCTTAATACAATGAAAAAGTGAATATAAAATTATTATATAATGAGCATTGAGACGGATTGCGCTTGCGTAAGGTGGCATAATGCGAATGAACACATGGAGCCGACAGGCTACATGATACAATGAGCACAGCGCATATAAATCGCTTCGCGATGGTGCTGTGCGTGCATCATCAATCCTTCGGATTGGTGATGACATGATACATTATTGCTTTAGATTGACAGATAGAAGTTGAGGTAAAGATGAATAGTAAAAAAATATTTTGTATATCGGTTTTGATATTGATATTGAGTATGACGGGCTGCTCAAATAATTCAGAAATAGCAGAAAATGACACAAAATATATTCCTTGCGTTTCTCTGGACGGAAATGAAACTTATGACGTAGAAGTATTGCCTTCCTTACATCCTATTACATCGGCAGCAGAAACATCAAAAAATAGTAAAGAAAAAGGGGTTTGCTTAGATTCATGGGTAAATGATGAAGGGCATTGCGTAGATAGATATAATCGGGACCTGTTGGAAAAGGAATATAATCGTGTTGTGGATACTCTGGAAATGTTTATAGAATCGTCAACTCTGGATGTTGAAGTAAACTATGAGTGTAATGAGATTATATATTATGTAGATGAGACAACAAATATAACGGATTTATATGGGCTTACAGGAATAGCACCGAGTTGTTTTTATATACAATTGCTTTCGGGAGTTGCATATGAAGATGTGGAACTATCTTTAAAAATAATATATGACCCTACAGGTGAAGAAATGTTTAATATGCCCGTAGATGGTGAAGCATCTATTACAATGGATACTGATTCACAGGGAAATGTCAGTTTCTCAGGAACGGAACTTACAGAAGAGGAATTTGAAGAAAAGCTCAATACAATGAAAAAGTAAATACAAAATATTATATAATGAGCGCGTCGCATGAAAAACGCTTCGCGTGGCTCCGTGCGCCATCATCAATCCTTCGGATTGGTGATAACATGATACATTATTGATTTAGATTGGCAGATAGAAGTTGAGGTAAAGATGAATAGTAAAAAAATAATTATAACATTAGTTTTAATATTTTTATTAAGCATGACAGGATGTTCGTATGATTCAGGAAGAACAGAAAATGATACCAAGTATATCCCTTGTGTTTCGCTTAAGATGTGTGAAATGTATGCTGTGGAATATCTTCCGTCTGTGCATGGAGGAAGCACGGCAGCGGATGAAGCAGCGAGATGGAGAAATAGTGATAGATGTATAGGTGCATTTGTTAATGATGAAGGACATTTTGTAGTTGTATATGATAAAGAATTGTTGGAAAAAGAATATAATAATAGCGTTCAGACATTAGAAAGATTTATAGAACAATCATCACTCAGGATAGAAGTAAATTATGATTGTGATGAAATAATATATTATGTGGATAATACAACAGATATTACGGATTTGTATGATTTAGTAGCTATAGGACCGGCTTGTTTTTGTATACAGCAACTTTCAGGAACAATATATGATGATGCAAAATTGCATCTGAAGATAATATACGAGCCTACAAATGAAGAAATGTTTAATATGTCTGTAGATGGTGAATCTGCTATTACAATGGATGTAGATTCACAGGGAAATGTAAGTTTTGTGGGAACGGAGCTCACAGAAGAAGAATTTATGAGAAAACTGAATTCAATGTATAATTGAAAACAACTTCTGATTGGTGGCTTTAACTTAGGAGGAAGAATAAGATATGTTGAGAAAATTAGATTCGGAAATATTTACGTATTTAACTCAGGCTTTGGGCAATGAGGTGAGCGAAATTTCTTCTATGAAATCGGAATTGCTTATAGCTCAATCAGGAAACTGGTCAGATGAATTCACTGATGATGAGGCTTCTGGAGTATATTCACAAATTTCACAGATGTTAGCACAAAAAAATATAAATATAATTGAACATCAGATTGACTTGGGGAAGAGAGGAACAGCTTTACGTAGTGATGACTCTGAAGCTTTGGTGTCACTAATTACATTATTAGATGAATTTCAATATTTTTTAAATGAGAGTGACGAATTGGCAATAAACGCAGCTGAGGGAGCAAATCAGTTGGAAACAGGGAATATTAATATAAATGTTCTTTATACGGAAGAAGAAGTTGATTTTATAAAAAATGCATTCTCTGATTATTCTTATGATGTATTTTTAACTTGGACATATAAGGAGAAGCTGGCATTTGGAAATAAGGTAATAGATTATATTCAAATGGTTTATATTGATGGATTACTTCCGATGCCTGAAAATGATAAGGTGACAATACGGGTTGCACCGGGAATAACGGCGTACTTTTCTGTTTCTAAAAAAATTAAGGGGAGTGCAAAGGATTGCACTATCGATTTTAAACATGCAAAAGAAGCGTGTGTGAAATTATTAAAGACTGGAGATTTTAATACATTGAGCTTATCTTTAAATATTGATGGCAAAGTATCAGCTACTCTATCTGAGGAATATGATGAGAATTCATCTATTTATTCAAGTAGTGGATATTATGCGTATAATAATTCATTTTTTCTTGAAAATGGAACGACTGTTTCTGTACCTGTTGTTGCAGATGGAGATACAAGTATAGAAGCATCAGTAACCATGGCATGTGGTGTTGAAATTACACCTCTTAATGCAGAGTGGCTGATGCAGAATGCATATGCATATGCCTATAATTCAGAATATCCGGTTATTATTGAAGAATCAGGAATAAAAGATGAAGATGTGGGAATGGCATTAGCGATTGCAGGTATTGGAATATTAATTTATATTTTTGCGCCAGAAGCCGCTCCATTAGTACCTCTTATAACTTAGTAAGGTTTAATAATTTTATATAAATATATTTGAAATAATGTAAATTTAAAAGAAATAAAATTGGATATTAAAAAATTGTGACGTATTATTTGTTTAGTTTATAAAATTATAAGCAGGAGGAATAATGAGGATAAAAAAAATTTTGTTGCAGTTGTTTTTTGTTTTTATATCTGTCATGACAGGTTGTTCATCTGCTTCTGAAAAAGCGGATAATAATAAATATATCCCTTGTGTTTCACTTAAGATGTGTGAGATTTATATTATAAAGGATATGCCAATCCTGCATGGAAACCGCACGGCGGTGGAGGTCGTAAATGATTTGAGGTCGAGTGGCAAGTGCATGGATGCACGTGTTGGAGATGAAGCTCATTGTATAATTATATATAATAAAAACTTGTTAGAAAAAGAATATAATTCTACAGTGGAAAATTTGGAAGAATATATACAACAATCATCACTGCCGGTGAAAGTAAACTATGATTGTAATGAGGTTATATATTATGTAGATAAAACAACAGAAATTACAGATTTTTATATGTTAGTTGCAATTGGACCATTGTGTTTTAATATGCAGTTACTTTCGGGAGTAAAGTGTGAAGATGCGGAACTTTCACTAAAGATTATATACGAGCCCACAGGTGAAGAAATGTTCAATATGTCTGTAGATGGTGAATCTGCTATTACAATGGATGTCGATTCACAGGGAAATGTCAGTTTCGCTGGAACGGAACTTACAGAAGAAAAATTTAGGAGGAAACTCAATGAAATGTAAGCTTTCAAACATTTAAATCATTGAGATATGGAGATTGGTATGAAAAAATTATTTTTAGTATTTTTAAATATGTTTATATTATGTTTATTCTTTGGATATGGCGTAAATGCTGCTGAACTTCCTGAAGGAGAACAATCAGAAGGAGAAGAGCATACGGTTGCTACGGTGACGGATGCATCTTCCCAGATTACTGAAAAGTATGATGAGAAGGAGGGTATTGCATATATTCGTCTGATGTTTTGTGCGGAAACTGGTGCCAGAGACATTATAAAATCAGGATATGCCTTTTTTATCGGTGATGAAAGTAACGTATATCTGATTTCCTGTTATGATACCGTTATTTTGACAGAAGAGGAAAAAAATGCAGTTGCAGCTTCTCATGGTGTTACAAGTGATAAGGTAAACACGGTTATTGAGCTTGTGTTTAAAAATGATGTCACAGTAGAGCTGTCGGTTGTCAATAGTAGCGAGAGCTTGGATTTCGCTATTTTACAGCCTTCGGCAGATTTATCTTCATGTACAACCCTCAGACTTTGTACCGAGAGTAATCAGATAAAAGAAGGTGATATTGTCAGGACGTATGACGCAGATATGAATCAAATAGATTGTGTTATTGATGACTGGTCAGAAATCAACAATGCACATTATTTTATGTATAGTTCGGACTATACGGTTGCTAAGGGCTTGCCGCTTTTAAATACAGATGGAGAGGTTGTAGGAATCGTAAGTTCAGCAAATAAAGGCAATCCAAATGAGCATTTTGCTCTTCAGATTGATGAAGTAACGGATGTACTTGATGTACTTGGTATTACATATAATCCGGAAATAATTGTAGATACAACAGTGTTGGATGAACAGATTGCTGTTTATGAAACATTAATCGAAAAGCAGTATTCGGAAGAGTCATGGGGTGAATGTCAGGCTTCGTATGAAAATGCAGTCACTCTTTTGGAGAATATAGCTGGTGGCGAAGTCACAAGTTATACACAGGATGAGATTAATGAGGCTGCAGATGATTTGAGCAACAAGATTGAAAATCTCGAAAAAGCCGGAATTTCGGCAGATACAATGATTATCATAGCAGTTATTGAGGGTGCTGTTCTTTTTTCTGTTATTATTATTCTTACAACATTGTTAATAGTGAAGACTAATAAATACAAAAAGCAGATTAAAGAAGTGGAAAACCAAGCGGTTATGGCAAAGGAAGCACTTAAGATTAGCGGTAGGGTTACTCCGGGATTTATATCAAATAATACAAATATGCCTGTGAATAGAAGTTTGAATGAAGCAGGCAGCAGTCAGCACATAGACATGAGTGGGGAGACCAGTGTTCTCGGCGTAGATGTGAATTACCAAAATGGACATCCGGACAACTATATGTCAACCTATCCGACTCTTCTGCGATATAAGACCGGTGAGAGCATTATGATTAAGCAGAACAGTTTTATTATAGGTGCATCTATGGATTCGGTTGATTATTGTGTAAGGTACAATAGCAGTATAAGCCGTAAGCATGCATGTATTATGAAGTTTGAGGATGGATATTATATCCAGGATTTGGATACTACAAACGGCACATATGTGAATAACATGAGAGTAATGCCGGGAAGCTATGTAAAGCTTGAGAATGGTAATATTATTAAGCTTGCAGAAGAAGAATTTGAGTTTAGAGGATAGCTGGTGAATATATGATAGTGAATTACTTTGGTGATCATCTTGCATATACATTTGAATCCAATGATTCTATGTTTATGTTGGGTATGAGACTGGTTAATAAATCAGAAGGTGACATGATTTCGGCAGTAAATGTGATGCATAACAATCGAATTCGTTTGTTGTATGGTATTGAAGGATACAGACTGCTTGCTGATGTAGCGGATACTTTGAATAAATCGGAGCTTGCTGCCGGATTAATTAAATTTATTACTTCAATACATAAGATTGAGGATAATGACTTTCTTAAAATTACGGCAATAGATATTAATTTTAATCGCCTTTATTATGATGTTAAAAATAAGTCAATTAAATTTGTAATATTGCCTATAAATTACGATTGCGATTTTCATGACGGAGAAACATGGAGCAGTTCGTTTAGAAAAACACTTATTATATTGTTTAATTATATATTTGCAAATAATACCGAAAAACTTAATGAGGTATATTATGTGATGAATGATAATACAAAAACTGATTATGAGGTAATTGATTATATATTAAAGTATGAGTCTTATATTCGGGCCGAGGAGAATAATCTCGTATTGCATGAAGCCGAAGAAGAAATAGAGCCGGTGTTAGTATTGGAACATAATGGTGAAGACGGTAAGCTGATTTTTAAGATGGATAAGTCGGAATTTATTATGGGTAAATCTGATAATGCAGATGCAATAGTCGTTAATTCCAATATGGTAAGCAGAAAACATTGCAAAATTACTAAGACCGCCGGAAATTATTTTGTAGAGGACTTAAACAGTACAAACGGAACTCGTATCAATGATTATCTTTTAAGTCCAAATGAAAAATATTATCTGAATAATTATGATAAATTAACTTTAGCGGATGTTGAATTTACTGTAATAATGGGATAATCAGGAGCAGAAAATGGTGAAGAAAAATATAGTATTTGTATCTTTTGATGAAGAATATATATCTACAATTGAGTATAAATTTGCCGAACTGGTAAATGACAAAGCAAATGTCGAATTTATAACTGATGAGTTAATATTTGCAAGATTGATGAATATACCTAAAAAAATTGATGTATTGATTATTCCTTATGGGATGACAATTAAACATCCTGAGGCATTTTCAAAGACAAAAATATATTATTTGACAGATGAAGAAACAGAGGAGAGCAATACATCATATATCTATAAATATTATAGTGTAAAGAACATTGTTAAAAAAATTGATGCTAACCTTATTGCCGATAGTTCGGATATGGGTAGTCTGGGTACAAAGGTTGTAGGAGTTTTTTCGGTTTCCGGTGGTACGGGAAATACACTTACTGCTCTATCTTTGGCATACAGGCTCCGGCAAAAAGGAAAGAGAGTTATGTATATAAGTACTGTGCCGCATCAGGATTTTTCTTACTATTTAAAATATGATGGCTTTTTGGGGGACTCATTTTGTTATCAGTGTTCGATTAATATGAAAAACGCATTGAAGATTATACAAAATGAGATTCACAATGAAGATTTTGATTTTTTACCGCCGTTTAAAAATCTTCCTGTATCGTATCAGATGAACTTTTCTATGTATGCACAGATTATTTCTTACATAAGGAACAAAAATTCATATGATTATATTGTGGTGGAACTTTCGCCTGATTTGCAGTCAGATAAACTGGTGTTCTTAAAGGAATGTGACAGAACTGTTTTGGTTACTACTCAAGATAAGATTGCTGTTGGCAAGCTGGAGAAATTTCTGAATCATATGATTGATTTTAATCGGAATATTGTAATTTTATGTAACAGATATAAACGCAATCAGGCAGATTATCTGTCCGGTGGAGATGTGTTAAGAAAGTACGAATTTAGTGAGTTTATTGAAGAATATTCAGAGCCTCTTGATTTGAATATGGTAAAAAACTCACAGTTGTTTGAAAAAACAACTCTTTGTATTGAGTAAACAGGTTTGAGGTAAATATGGAGAAGACAGTTATAATAATATTTAATTTTAAAAGAATGAATCAAACTATAGATATAGAGGTACCGTTGGATATATCGGCAAATGAGTTGATATACGGATTAAATGTCGGTTTAAACCTGGGAATTGATTTGTCCAATGTGGCAGAATGCTATCTGTGTACCGAGGAGCCGCGTGCGCTTTTAAGAGGTGATGGATTGTTAGAGGATTTTGGTATTCGTAACGGGACAATTATTAATTTTAACAGATGATTTTGGGGGACAAGTATGAAATATAAACTGGTTATATACGGAAATAATATGTATAAAGAGGTTGGATTTGATGAGAATTTCAGCGGTAGCCTTACAGTTGGAACGGATAAGGCCTGTCAGATTGCTTTCAGACGCGACCGTTTTTTGGCAGGTTTCATATTTCGCATTGACCGTCAGGAAAATGGACAATTTATTATGAGTTGTAATGATACGGTATATTTGACAAAAGATTTAAATATAAAAGAGTATGTAAGACAGCTTGAAATAGGAGACCATTTATCACTTTGTTATGATTTAACAGATACCGAGATTTTCGGTATTGATTTTTTCGCATGCTTTGATGCAGTGGGAAATGACTATGATTTAGCAATAAACTGTAAAAATAATGAAGAGCTTACTATCGGTGGACAGGTTGGATGCTCTATTAGGATTGATGACCCATACATACACGATGACAGTGTATGTTTACACAAAAATAAGAATGGTTATGAAGTGGATTTGAGTCAGGCTGCTCTCGGAGTGGAAATAAACGGATTTGTGGCAAAGGAAGAGGTCTGTTTCCTTAGATTTGGAGAATTTTTAACTATTAAGGGATATTCATTTTGTGTATGTGATGGAATGATATACACTACAAAAAAAGCAAAACTGCTTACTAATAATGATACCACTATTGTAAGTTATCAGAAAAATCATTACAGTTATCCGAAATTTATTAAAAATGCCAGACAAAAATTCAAATTACCTGAGGATAAAATTGAGGTATTAGGTCCTAAAAACAAGGACGAGAGTGAGCCTCAGAATTTTTTGCTGTCTTTCATGCCTATGCTTGTCAATATGCTTTTAATGGTTGGCCTGCAGGGTATGATGGGTGGAAGGGGTATGTATGTCATTTTCTTTGCTGCAACCATGACAGTCAGTACAACGGTTACAGTCATTAATTTTTTAAACGACAGAAAGAAACGTCAGGAAAAAGAAGAACGGAGAAAGAAGGTATACATGGAGTACCTTACAAAAAAAGAAAATGAGATAATTAAGCTTCGGGAGAGGGAAAAGGTTGTAGCAAATTATATGAATCCTTCCTTAAATAATTATATGACCTTTATTGAAGATTTTGATAATCGTTTATTTGAAAAAACAAAGGAAGATGATGATTACCTTAAGATAAGACTTGGTGATGGTGTTGTAATGTCTAATTGTCAGGTGGATTATAAGCAGGAGGATTATGTTGATACAGACGATGAATTAAAGGATTTTCCGGCCGTCATGCATGAAAAATATCAGTATATTAGTTCAATGCCTGTTTGCCTGGATTTAAAAGAAGTAAATGCTGTAGGATTTATTGGCAGCAGAACAAAACTATACCAGATGGAAAAAAATCTGATTATGGAATTTGCTGCTTCTCATTTTTATAAGGATGTTAAATTATTCCTTATTATGGATGAGGAAGATGTTCCTTTGTTCTCTTGGGCAAGATGGTTGCAAATTACATACAATGAACAGAATAAAATGCGTAATTTTATGTATGATGAGGAAAGTGCAAAATTTACATTGGAATTTCTGTATTCTGAGCTTTCCATGAGGGAGTCTATGGGCGGTACTGCAGAAGGGTTTCCTGATTATGTAGTTATGGTATTCAGGTCACAGTTAATCAGTAATCACCCTGTATCTAAATATATTGAAAGAGCTAACGAGTTGGGATTTAGATTTATTTTCTTTGAGGAGTTTGAAGAGTTTGTAAACAATGCATGCTCTGTCAGAATTTTCCTGAATAATGAGTCGTATACCGGTTATATGCAGAATATAGATGATGGTGAGAAAATTCAGACTTTCGATTATGAACATATTTCAGTGAAGAATGCAGAATTTGCCGCAAAAAAGCTTGCATGTGTATATGTGGATGAGGTTAATCTTGAAAATTCATTGACAAAGAATATAACTTTGTTCCAGTTGTTAAATATTATGAGTCCATATGACTTAAATCTTGGAGAAAGATGGTCTGCCTCCTGCATTTATAAGAGTATGGCGGCACCAATTGGTGTAAAAAGCGGAGATGAGATTGTATATTTGGATTTACATGAGAAATATCACGGTCCTCATGGACTTGTAGCAGGTACTACCGGCTCAGGTAAATCAGAGATTTTGCAGACATACATTCTTTCCATGGCTACATTGTTTCATCCATACGAAGTTGGTTTTATAATTATAGATTTTAAAGGTGGTGGTATGGTAAATCAGTTCCGTGATTTACCTCACCTGAATGGAGCCATTACTAATATTGACGGTAATGAAATTGAAAGGTCGTTACTTTCCATTAAGGCAGAATTGATTAAAAGGCAGGAGCTTTTTGCCGAACAGGAAGTAAATCATATTGATGATTATATAAAGGCGTATAAAGAAGGTAAGGCTTCTGTACCGCTTCCGCATTTAATCTTAATAGTAGATGAGTTTGCTGAACTTAAGAGTGAACAGCCGGAATTTATGAAAGAGCTTATATCTGCTGCCCGTATCGGACGAAGTCTTGGTGTACATTTGATTCTTGCTACTCAAAAACCTTCAGGTGTAGTAAGCGATCAGATATGGAGTAACTCAAAGTTTAAACTTTGTTTAAAAGTTCAGAACAAGAATGACAGTAATGAGGTGCTGAAGTCTCCACTTGCGGCTGAAATTAAGGAACCCGGCAGGGCATATCTTCAGGTTGGCAACAACGAAATTTTTCAGTTATTCCAGTCGGCATATAGCGGAGCAACAGCTAAGAATGACGGGATTGCCACTCAGAAGAAATTTGCACTTACCAGTGTGGAATTATCCGGCAGGAGGCGTGTTATTTATGAACAAAAACCAAACAGTGATGATGGAGGAGAAACACAGCTTAAATCAATAGTTAATTATATAAATGAGTATTGTGAGAATAATGGAATTTCCAGATTGCCAAACATCTGTCTGCCGGCTCTTTCGGATTCTATTGCAATTACAATGGATGGTTTTGATTATGATGGAACGGATATTGTCGTTCCGATTGGTATTGTGGATGACCCGTCAAGACAGAGACAGTATGTAGAAACATTTAATATATCACAGAATAATCTGTACATTATCGGCTCTGCACAGTCAGGAAAAACGAATCTGTTGCAGACTATTATTCGGGGATTGGCAGAGCGCTATTCACCTAAGGAAGTAAATATGTATATTTTGGATTTTGCCTCCATGATACTAAAGAATTTTGAAAATCTGAATCATGTAGGAGGTGTAATTACTTCATCTGATGAGGAAAGGCTGAAGGGATTTCTTAAGCTGATGCAGACTATAATTCAGGCGAGAAAGAAATATTTTTCCGATTTGGGACTCAGCTCTTACAGTGCATATCGTGAATCCGGTCAGACGGAGTTACCGCAGATTGTAATATTCCTTGATAACTGGGTAGCATTTAGAGGGTATTTTCCTGATTATGAAGATATTATTATCAATATCAGCAGAGAAAGCGTTTCTGTAGGTATTTCACTAATTGTAACTGCCAGTCAGGCAAATGGAGCAGGATTTAAGCTCTTGTCCAATTTCTCTAAAAGAACAGCTCTTTACTGTAATGATTCAAGTGATTACGGAGTGGTATTTGAAGCCTGCAGGAAGAAGATTAATGATATTGCAGGCAGGGGAATTGTTGAGGTAAACAAGGTATATTATGAAATTCAGTATTATCTGGCATTTGCCGCAGAAAAGGAATTTGAGAAGATTAAACTGATGAAGAATTTTATTCAGCATATACATGATAAATACGGAGATGTGTATGTGCCCGGAATACCTGAAATTCCTAAGAATGTTACTGAGACATATATGATAAAACAGTATGGGGAGAATTATGCTCCGTATGAGATTCCGCTTGGAATTGAGTTTAATTCCATTGAAAGAAGAACAATTAATCTCAGTAACACCTTCATTCAGTCCTTTGTGGGACCGAAAACAGGAGCGAAACATAACTATATCGAATATATGCTTAACAGATTGTTATCAGGGAATGATAATAATCCTGTAGATATTTATCTGATTGACAGCGAAGATGGCGAATATAGTAAATTTGAACATAAGGCGGCTGCATATACACAGTCGGTTTCAGGAATGACAGAGATTATTGGCAGTGTTATCGAAAAGTTTCAAAACAGATTGGAAAAGTCAAAGACTGGTCAGCCGGATATCGTAACTGAGCCTCTACAGGTTATAATGATTAATTCTACAGGCATGATGAAGACATTAGGTACGGATAAGGAATTGCTTGATATGTACAAGATGCTTAATTCTTCATTAAAATCCATGAAGGTATGTTTCCTGTTAACGGATATGGAAAATGCCATGATTGGATTTTCTTCAGGAGATTTGCTAAAGCAGGTGAGGGAAGATAAGAATATCATTGTTTTTGAAGATATTAAAAATATAAAGGTGACGGACGTTCCAATAGGAGCAGCAAGAGAATTTAAGAAGTCTTTAGAAGCAAAAGACGCTTACATATTCGTAAAAGACAAAATAGAGAAAGTAAGGGTGATTGAAGGCAGATAAAGAAATGAAAATATCATTATACAGAGGAGGAAAACTATGGGAAAATATGAACTAAGGCGTTACATACAGACTGCCAATACGCAAATTACTGACTTTAATAATCAGATTGCGGAATTGGAAAGAAAAATAGTTGTTTATCAGAAAGATAAAATTAAGCTTATGGATATGTATGTGACTATGCAAAACAGTTACATAAAGAAACGGGCGGATGTTGATTTGGCAAGAGCTCGTGCGAAAGGCACAGCGATGACATCATTTATTGCACGTTTTGACGAATTATATGGGAATGAGAGGTGGAGAAAAGCTGCGGTTTCTTTTGAAAACATGGAAGAAGTAATTCAAAATAACATCTGGCAGGCGCAGAAGAAAATAGAAGAATTGGAAAGTCAGATAGCATCCATGGAGAATAATATAAGCGGATGGCAGAATGAGATTCGTCAAATTGAGAGGCAGGAAAAAGAACAACAGAATGCTAAAAATAAGTCAGCTATAAGTCGGATAACCAGAAAAGGAGTGAAGTAAATGAGGAGTGATTTAATAATCGTAGATGAAGAATATATTTCATATGCAAATTTAATTAAATTAATTGGTGCGACGGCAGAAAGAAAATTGACTACACTGGTAGAACAATTAATCATAGTTGCAGATGAGGGGATTGTTGCCGGGAACGTGCATGACAATCTGGAAGCATATATAGAAAAGCTTATGGTCATGCAGACGCAGTTAGAGGGGTACACAGATGCAGTCAGTGAAGAAATCTCAGAGTTTCTGGCGGAGGTAGAAATCACGGATTGTTCGATATATGAGGGAGGAGAAGGCAATGAGTAGCGGCAGAACAACACAGGTTAATTATGGAGTAATAGATGACTGTATCAACGTTTTAAATAACAATATTAATGATATCTATATCCAACAGAATCTGTCAAGGTTACAGATGCAAATGGACTATAGTGTCGGTGATACGGCAGATCAATTAATAAGTACTGCACAGGGAGTAAGGGAAGCCTATCAGACGGTCGTTGATTTGATGATAGCGTCCGTGGATATGCTGAACACAGCAAAAAAACTTTTTAAGGATTGTGATGAAGCAATGAGTACAGAATTGGGGGTATGATTATGGTCAGAGATTTTACAGATGCTACATTAGAAGATATTATAAACTGTTGTAAGATAGCAGATGGAGAAATGGAAGATATAGAGGCTGATTTCAACGATCCCAATGGTCCGTTAACAGCAATGTATGAATATATGGGAGGAGATGATATTCTTGGAACGGAGAGGGAGAATCTGGTATATCACTATCATGATTTGATTTATGAGTGTTATTATTCTGAAACCTCAGTAAGAGAGCAGTTTGAGGAGGTAAGAGAGCTTGATGAGACATACGGAAATACCCTGGCAAATCACAAATCAGAGGCGTTAGATAATTATATAACGTCCATGAGGGCGTTAGTAGATGTTATTAGTGTTGGCGCTCCGGGGACTCATGCATGGACACCTGAAGAATTAGGAAAA
>CASEML010000106.1 GCA_949289145.1 uncultured Eubacteriales bacterium
ACTGGGTTACACGGTAACTGCTGTTTTGGTTTTCCTGACTGTCTGGCGGATTTTTCTGAACTGCTTCGTCTTTTTGCTCCTCCTTTTCTTTGCCTTCTCTGACAGTTTCACCGCTTTCTCCTGCATACTCCCACACTCCGGTTCTTCTTCCCTTCAAATCCTGCGTTCAGGGAGATCAGCTGGTTTCTGCTGTCATATCCATAGGTTGTCCGCAATCCATTACCACAGATTACTTCCCTCTGCATTCCATTTTTATTATAACGGCAGACTGCACGGATTCCATGCTCTGACTCTGCCTGCTGTAAACGCCCTGCTTTATCATATTGGTAGCGTGTTCCGTCAAGCATTGTAATCCTGCCACAGGCATCATAAGCAGCTTCATATAACGTCCTACCACAGGCACTTTTCCTTAAGGTATTTCCTTCCGTATCTCTCTCATACTGATAAGTACTTCCTCCTTCCGATGCTTGTACCAGGAATCCCTGCTCATCATAGACATAAAGGCTTCTGATTTCTGCTTCTGCCGGCTTTGAAGTAATGTTTCTGCTTCCTGCTGTTTCTGATATTTCATTTTCACATTTGCTTCCCGTAGATAACACTGGATTGCTGTCCATATTGTAGCACATATATATGACATTTTTTTCTCATTTCAGATAATATGTAATATAGTTTTCAATATTTTTTATCAAAAAGTAATCTCGTTTGGTGTTTAATTTTTTACAAAATATACTTTTGCCATTCTTTTTAGCCATCTCTTGATATTAAATTGCAACGCACTATTTATATATCACAAGAACCTTTCTTATTTACTGTCTCTACAATCTTCTCTCTGCATAACTAAGGATTTTATGTTCCTAATTACAAACACTCCTCTACACACTTTAAAAAATATATATAGAAATTTTTTTCACAAAATATAATGCCATCCTTATCATGATAAGACCATGTCACTACAGGACATTCTGCATTTTTATCCATTTTTTTTGTCTCTAAACATACTACATATTCTCCCACATCTCTAAAAACCACCAAATCATCAGGTATACCCTTCTTTCTGTATTTTTCAGTATTAAACAAAACTGTATTTTTGTTTATATCAACATTATTATTCTCTATTCCCCAAAATATAATACCATCTATTCCCCCAGAACCATATTTTTTCAAAAATTCCTTATAACTTGTAGGAAATTGAACTCCTAATTTTTTTTCTACTAAACTAATCTTCTCCAAAGAAACACCTCCTAAAAAGCAATCATCAAATTCCTGTTCCTCATTTTTTAAATATTCCTTTATCTTTTCGTCTATCTTTTTATAATCCAACATTTTCTATCACCCTTTCTTCTTAAAATATTTACAATTGTTTTCTTCTCTTTCAACTTGAGCTATCCTTTCCGCCCAATATTCACGTCTAAACTTTTCATATTGTGCATCAAGTACCTCATCGTTTCTAAAACTCTTGCCTTTCTCAATCATCCCATGAAGTTGCTTTGTATACTTATCATGCTTACTTCCCATAATTTCTATCATTGCCCCCGGTTCATTTTGTGTAATATGGTGCAATTCTATCCACATATCATCCTTACCAAAAGGAACATTTTTATTTTTAGCTAATTGTCTGTTTGACAATTTGTGTGGATTATTTGGACTAGGCGAAACGTAGTCCCAATCAATATCATTCATTTGATAAACTGTCCTATCAATTTTTTTTACTTTCCCCTTAGTATAAACAGTACCTGTAACATAAGTTTTAGTATGAGTCTTTCCAAGAATGGAGTACTGCTTTCTAAATTTTGTATTATCAACACTGTTGATATTAATTTTATTATCTTTCTTGGCAAATCCACTTGGATCACTATAAATCACTGGATTACTGTTACAGTATGCATACAAATTCAGCCCATCATTATATATAACATCTTCCTGCGTAAACCGCCCTGTTCTTGGATTATAGTAACGTGCCCTCAGATAATACAGTCCACTCAATTCATCCCATATCTGACTATTGTATTGCAGCCTGCTCTGATTTCCTTCCTGTATAACCGTTTCTCCAAAGGCATCATACTGATAATAACTTTCTACTTCACCATTACCATTTAATACATACCGTACGCTTCCCTGTTCATCCGTAACATA
>CASEML010000107.1 GCA_949289145.1 uncultured Eubacteriales bacterium
AACGAAAACTTCCGGCGTTTTAACTACCGGTCAGAGGAGAAAGTATATAAAGAGTTCATGCTGTATGCGATTGGCAGGAATATCATGAAATACCATCGTTTTTTATATCATGAGATTGAGAAATACGAAGGGAAAAAGGAGCCGAAAACAGCTTAGCGAAAGGAGTGCTCCAAAAAATCCGGACAAGGGGATTTTGCGCCCTGAAATAAGGGTTACAAAAGGGAAGAGACAGTCCACTGGAGAATTCAGGTCTTAAAAAAGTCCGAATTTTCTTGGATTGTCTCTTCTCTACATGTCAGGGGTTAAAAATCGGTATTAACCGACAGCCCCTTTGTAAATTGTTAATTATCCAATTGTTTTTTTACTTGTTCGGAAACCGCCTGAATCTGTTCCTGCACATTCTCACCTGTCCAGATATTGAAAAATGCAATTTCTAAATTTACCCAGAAATTACTTGCATTCAGAAGTTTTGGAAGAGAAACAGAATTTTCATACTGTTCATATATTTCACTGCGATACACGTTATCCGGTATTTTAACTTCCCTTTTCGCCGCATATTTTCCAGTAGTTTCATATAATTTATCCACATACCCAAAAGCCAGATAGTCTGCAAATTTATCTGCCTCTTTTTCATTTCTTGTATATCCGTTTACAACGGCAGCTGTGGTCACCGACAATGCTTTTGTTGTCAATTCCTCAGAAACATTGGGCAGTACGGCAATTCCATAACTTATTTCTGTTCCATTTTCTTCCTGAAGTTCAGCCAGCTTTTGAATAGCATCTGTCTTAGCAATGGTATATACCGTTTTCCCTCTGGCAAATTCTGACAAAACAGTTTCATAATTTATGGTTTTAATATCAATGGCAAAAAACTGTGCCAGTTCCTGAAAAGAAGTAAGACATTGTATTACATTCTCGTTTGCCACATCCACAACACCGGCGTTATCTCCATCCTGACCGCCTAATTTTAAATAATTTCCCACAAAAAAGTAAGTATAAAAAATATCGGAAACGTCAAAGCGAAAAATGTTTTCCACACCTTCTGCTCCCTCAAATTCTTCCGAAAAATCCTTCAATTCCTCTATGGTCTTTGGGATTACAGTTACTGTCTGTGTTTCCGCCTGCTCTGGAATCTCTCCATCGCTATCCTGTTGTTCTGAGGTCCGTTTTAGCTGAGCATACTCCTTATTGTATAAAAGAAAGCTGGTTTCAAAACTGATAGGATATGCAATCTGATTCCCGTTATATCTGACTGCATGCAATGCTGTATCTCCATAATATTCGCTGCTGTAATGCTCCCGATGTTTTTCCACCACGCTAGTCAGTCCTGCTAACTCCACCATTTCTAACTGGTCATTGGTGACCAAATACACATCGGGACCTTCAAATTCTTCCCCCACGCTGCTGTCATTGATCATCTCTATATAGTCAATCTCTGGTATCTGCCTTGTATTTACTTCCACATGATTCTTTTTTTCATAGCTTTTTGCGGCACTCTCTATATACGCCTGAAGACTTTCGTCAGAATACCATACATTTAAAGTGGTCTGTTCTTCTGCCTGCTCTGCTGTAATCTCACTTTCTGTCATGGAGTCTTCCATGGCATACCATAACATAAAGGCAAGCAATATTACTACCGCAGCCATGGAAATTCTTTTCTTCAATTTCATTTTCTTTTCACCATCTTATAAACATTTCTGCAATTTTTCTATCATTTCATCCACATGCTCTGCAGTAATCACCAATGGCGGCACCATACGGATCACATTACTTCCTGCTGTAATTACAATCAAGCCATTTTCTAATGCTTTATTCACAATATCTCCCGGCTTTATACCTTCCTTTACGATAAGGCCCTGCATCAGGCCTTTTCCACGTCTTCCAACCAACACATCAGAATCAGCCACCAGGGCATCCAGTTTTTCTTCCAGATAACTGCTTACTTCCTTTACATGCCCTATGATATTTCTTTTTTCAAAAATATCAAACACTTTATCTACCGCTGCACAGGCAAATGGATTGCCCCCATAAGTAGTTCCGTGATCTCCTGCCGCCAAAGATGATTTGGCAGTCTTTTCATTTAGCACAAATGCACCTACCGGAACCCCGCATCCTAAAGCCTTAGCACAAGTCATCACATCTGGCTTTACACCATATTCCTGCCATGCAAACATATATCCCGTTCTTCCCATGCCACACTGAATTTCATCTAAGATCAACAGAATGTCATTTTCTTCACAAAGTTTCTTCACACCCTGCAGAAATTCCGGTTTGGCAGGATAAATTCCACCTTCTCCCTGCACAGTTTCCATAATGATTGCACAAGTTTTTTCATTTATCTGAGCCTTTACACTGTCTAAATCGTTAAACTCCGCAAACTTTATGCCACCAATTAAAGGTTTAAAGGGCTCTTGATACTTAGCATTTCCCGTAACGGATAAAGCGCCAAGACTTCTTCCATGAAAAGAATGATTCATGGCAATGATTTCATGATCTGTTCTGCCATCTTTATTGTAAGCATATCTTCTTGCTGCTTTGATGGCTCCTTCAATAGCTTCTGTCCCACTGTTGGTAAAGAATGCCTTGTCCATTCCCGAAGCCTTAACCAGCTTTTCTGCTGCTTTTGCTGCCGGTATATTATAAAATAAATTAGATGTATGTATTATCTTATCAATTTGATTTTTTAAGGCATCTGAATATTCTTTATCATGATAGCCTAAAGCAAATACTGCGATACCTGCACCAAAATCTAAATACTTTTTTCCGTCTGCATCATACAGATAAACTCCATCACCTTTTTCAATCACAATCTGGTAACGATTATATGTGTGGAGGATATATTCCTCACAGGCATCAATATATTTTTTACTTTCCATCGAAAAATTTCACCTCCGTATCTCCTAAAATGGCTGTTCCGATACCACGGTTTGTAAAGATTTCCAACAAAAGACAATGGGGAATTCTTCCATCTAAAATATGTACTCTGGAAACGCCTTCCCGAATGGCATCCATACAGTTATTTAATTTCGGCAGCATACCTCCGCCTACCGTTCCGTCTTTAATCAGTTCTTCTGCTTCTGACAAGGTAAGTTCCGAAATAAGAGAACTCTTGTCGGAAGGATCTCTCAAAACCCCTTCCACATCCGTCAAAAAAGCAAGCTTTTCTGATTTCATTGCTTTTGCAATGGCACATGCCGCATCATCCGCATTGATATTATATGTATCAAAATTATCGTCCATTCCAATCGGAGCGACCACCGGAAGAAAATCTTTCTCCAGCAGATCCCAGAGAATTTTGGCGTTTACTTCTTTTACATCTCCTACATAACCGATATCTTCACCACCGGAATATTTTTTATCTACCTTAAGCAATGCCCCATCCTTGCCGCTGATACCAATGGCACGCACTCCTAACTGTTCGATTTTCTGAACCAGACTCTTATTTACCTTGCCAAGCACCATTTCGGCAATTTCCATGGTTTCTTCATCTGTAACACGAAGTCCGTTGATAAATTTTGCTTCCTTACCGGATTTTTCAATCCACTTGCTGATCTCCTTACCTCCGCCGTGAACAATGATCGGTTTAAATCCAACCAGCTTCAGCAATGTTACATCTTCAATGACATTTTTCTTTAACTCTTCATCAATCATGGCACTGCCGCCATATTTAACCACAATTACTTTGCGGTTGAATCTCTGAATATAAGGTAATGCTTCAATCAAAACTTCGGCTTTTTTCAAATAATCATTAATTTCTTCCATTTTTTCCTCCTGATTAAGAACGGTAATCTGCATTTATTTTTACATAATCATAAGTAAGGTCACAGCCCCAGGCAGTGGCCGATACATTTCCCATCTTAATGTCTGCAATTACTGTTACTTTGTCTTCTGATAAAATCTTAGTGGCTTCTTCCTCACTATAATCCAATGCCACACCATTTTCAATAATCTGAATCTTTCCTGCCGCACTTTCAAAGAATAAATCTACCTTTTCCGGGTCAAACTGTGCTCCCGAGTATCCCATGGCACAGAGAATTCTGCCCCAGTTTGCATCATGACCGTAAATAGCCGCCTTGGTAAGACTAGAAGTTACTACGGATTTGCTTAAAAGCACTGCCTGTTCTTTATTTTCCGCACCAATGATTTTTACTTCGAACAATGCAGTGGCTCCTTCTCCGTCACCT
>CASEML010000108.1 GCA_949289145.1 uncultured Eubacteriales bacterium
ATTATAACATAGGACGGAGAGAAAGATGGTTATCGTTTAGCCATCTTTCTCTCTTTTTATGGATAAATTTCAGGGGAAGGCGTGACTCACATGAGTCACGCCTTCCCCTGTTTAGAACTGTCTATTTCCCGACAGCCCCTTAAGGTGCATTTCACAATTTGTACCTGTTGTTTTTAACCAAATATTGTACTCAAGTGTTTCTCTAAATTAAGTCAATTACTCTAAGCATTCATTCACCCATGCAATAAAATTAGAAGTTGAATCACCTGTACGCTCTGCTTCTACATGCCCCTGACCCCATACAGTTTCAAAATCTACATCCACACCATAATTTTCAAGAGCCAGTGCCAGATTCACCTCCGTTGACAATGCAGTATCTCCTTGATTAATGCCTGAACGGATTCTCCAATAGCTTGCCACATTGGAAGACTGGTAGCCTTCATAATAATCATTTAAATAATACATTGGATTATACATATTCAAACGATAGTCCACAGTATTGCCAAGGGAATCTGTTTTTTCAAGGTCACTGGCATAAGCTTCTCCGTATTCCTCATTATCCTTTAATAATTCAGCCATAATGGAATCAAAATGTGCTCCTGAGCCGTCACCATAACCAAACAGTATATTTTCTCCTTGAGTTGCATTTAAGTCATCAAAAGCACCAACACTTTTAGATGCCGGTTTTAATGCCTTCACAAAGTCAGCAATGCTTGTGATAGCTGCCGTATTTGTCTCACTGTCATATGAAACCCAGTTTGTTTCTGCATTTAATGCATCAATATAATCCTGTGCAGTTTCATAAGTGTCTGAAAGTGTAATACCGCCGGTTGTTTCGGTACGGTTAATATCGTCATTATATTGATTTTCCGTATCCCTTCCTGTAAATTCTTTATCCGGCAATTCTCCATCAGGTAATTCTCCCTTGGGCTGCTTCTCGCCATCTGTCATATCATCCGGCAGTTCTCCGTCCGCTAAATCTCCACGATTGCCTCGACCCATTCCATTGCCGCCCATACCGCCTCCGGCACTGCTGCTTTGTGCATCGTATGGGAAAGAAGTATCCTGCAAGAAGTTATTCAGGGATTGCTCAATAACCGATTTCAAATAATCGTAATAGCTGCCTGCCTGATAAATACCTTCCTCAGATTCTGTCAGTGAAAGTACATTGCCATTTTCATCTGTAAGCCCCAGTTCATTTACATATAGTGCAAATGCTTCTGCCATATCATCGGATAATTGCTGCATGTCTTGGTCCAAATCGGCACGTGACACACCAAGATTCCACTCATATGCCTCGTTTGCATAGTCAAGATTGGTAATTGGGCACCAGCACATGGAGCCTGCCACAGCATCACTGACACCGCTGACTGCTCCAATAGCTTCCAGATACGGTGTGTACAGTTCGCTGTCGCCGGTTGCACCAAGCAATGCACTCTGTGCACCTCCTCCGCTCATACCAAAGGAGAAAATCCGTTCCATGCTGCCGGGAACGTTACCCTCGTTATATCTGATATAGCGAATTGCAGCTTTCAAATCTGTAACTCCGGCAGGCGCACCTGCATCGCGGCCACGACATCCTGCTTTTACATATACAAAACCCTGACTGGTATATTCCGCCGCTTCACTTACATAATCTGTTGGAGCCTCCATTGCCGAATATCCCGGAGTATCTACCTGTATCACCAATGGAGCTGTTTCTGCCGTATAGTTTCCCACACTTACCTGAGTATTTATTTCGCAAGTATAAGTGCCATCTCCGTTATCAGATGCCGTCATATAATCGCCCGGAATGAAAATTCCAAGGGTTTCATATTCTTTTGCTGCTGGATTTCCACAATAAGAAATTCCAATCTGCCAGTACACATTATCCTCTGAATTATAATTCCATTTAGTTACATCAATCTTATCCACTGTTGCCTCCGCTGAATTATCCTCTGTTTCCACATTACTGGTTTCATCTGTTTCCGTATTGCTGACCTCCTTCTCTATGTTATCGTTTGCTGCACCGCAACCTGTTAATACCAATGTAGCAGACAGCATCATACCTATAACTCTTTTTGGTAGTTTCATGCTCATCACCTTTCTTAATAATTTTTATTGTATTTCATTTATATTTTATAAAATTATTTTGAAAAAAGTGTGACAACCCCTTGAAAATTATTTATTTGCTTTCATAAATGTTTTCTCAGAGAAATTACTTCAAGATTCTTATTTGTTCTTACACTCAAAAACGTTCTTTTATCCTAACATGCACTATATCACCGGGAGATTTTCCTATCTTTTTTCTTATGTCTTTTCGAACTCCTATAATATAGCCAGGTGTCCCCATCCGTACCAAACTTCCTTCGTAAGACTCTCCGTCAAACTCTGCATATACTTTTACTCGTCCTTTGCCAAATTCCTCTTTCACATCATAAGGAAATTCCACATATGCTCCATCTATATCAGGTACTTTCTGTAAAACTGCGTCAAACTCATATGTTTTTGTGTTTTTTTTCGCCACTTAATGTGCCTCCTTGTTTTTTCTGTTAATCAAGGAAACGGAAACATCCATGGCTGCCCTACAGGCCTTTGTTTGATCTAATGCATTCAGCATTACAAAATCATGTATGATTCCTTGAAATCTCATCGCTGTTACGGGAACCCCTGCTTCCCGCAGTTTTCGTCCATATGCTTCTCCTTCATCTCTTAAAACATCAGCTTCCCCATTGAGGATCATGGCATCAGGAAGTCCCTGCAGCTGTTCTGCTGCTGCCCTCAGTGGAGAAGCAGTAATTTGATTTCTTTCCCTCTCTGACGTAGTATACTCGTTCCAAAACCACATCATACCTGCACGATAAAGATAATAATCCACTGCAAACTGACAATAAGAATTTGTGTTGAAACATGCATTCGTTACCGGATAATACAACAGCTGTTTTTGAATGTAAGGTCCTTTTCGCCATTTTGCCATCAAGGTCATGGCAATGGTCATGTTTCCTCCCACGCTGTCTCCTGCTACGGTTAAGGTATCCTGATCCATTTCAAATCCCATCTGCTTGGCTAATTCAGGAAGCTTACAAAGCAGATAATAACACTGTTCTATGGCAATAGGATATTTAGCCTCCGGTGCCCGGCTGTATTCAGGAAAAATCACCACCGATTTTGTCCGGACCGCCAGCTCTCTCACCAGTTTTTCATGAGTGTGAAAGCTTCCGAATACCCAGCCTGCACCGTGAATATAAAAAACAACATTGCCCAAATGCTGACCTTCTTCTGGCATAACAGCAAATACTCTGACTTTTCCCCATTTTCCGGTATCTGCTACAGTTTGCTGTATCTTGGCAGGATACATATAGACTGGAGAGCTCTGAGCCCTTTCCAACACTTCACGTCCTTTCGCCGGCGGCAATTGAAAAATGAAAGGCGGTACTGAATTTGCATCACAAACCTTAACGGCTTCTGCTTCTAATGATATTCTTCTTCTCATTCTTATGTTAATCCTCCTGAAGTCCTTTGATGAAAACAAAGGGTTATAGGATTAAAATATTCCTTTCTATATGAATATATTCACAGTATTCCTCCGAATAAATGAAACAGCAAAATGACAAAAACCAAACATAAATGTGTGGAATATATTACATATATTTCCCTGCAATTTCCACAATTCTTTCAGGATATTTCTTCCGAAACTCCTCGTAACTAAGGCCTTCTGCTGCCACTGCATGTCCCAGTTCCACAAAAAATTCCGGTATCTGTTCTTCATACATGACACCTAAATCCTGACCGAAACGTTCTTTTCCTTTTAACTCACACCCGTTTTCATAAACTGCAAATGCAAATTTCGGTCCTTCCGGTGATGGCTTCTTGCCCCCTCGCAGCCCAATAGCTGCCGTCTGATGAGCCGCACAGGAAGATGGACACCCGGAAATATGAATGGCCGGCAATACGCCATCGGGGAGGTTTTCTTTCTTTACCCGTTCTACACAAGCGGCTAGCAAAGCCTGAGATAATCCAATTCCCTGCTGACAAATATCTGCTCCGATACAAGCTGTGGAACGTTCGAAGATAGTTTCTGCTCCTCCCACTGTGATCTCTAAAACTTCTTTCGCCTCTTCTTCTGTTAAATTAATGATATACATACCCTGACTAGGGGTCAGGCGTATTTTTACTTCCTCCATATCTTTTATTTTATCATACAATTTTCGGAAAAAATCCCTTTCCACCGTTCCACCTACCGGATGATAGGAAACTGCATACAATCCCTGCTGCTTTTGCGGAATCACTCTTGCATGGTTCACAGCTGTCTCCTTTACGGTATCCCCTTTCTTTTTGGGTTGGAAACTGCCAAGATTTACATTAAGTTCCAAGTCTTCTTCTTTCAGATTTTGGGATAATTTCTCCTGAAATACTCTCTTTAATTCTTCTACCCCCAACGTATCCTGCAAAAATCTGGTTCTGGAGGCTGCACGGTTTTCATAGTTCCCATATTTTACAAAAATATCTATCATTGTTTTAATACAATATAAAACTTGAGAAGGATCTAAATCTTCTACTGCCTTGACTCCAAATTTAGGTTTGATTCCCAGGCCTCCTGCTATATAAACATCAAATGTTCCATTTTCTTTAGCCACAAATCCAAGGTCTCTAAAGGTAGCATGGGTTTCATTTTTTCTATCATTGGAAAAGCAGACTTTCAGTTTGCGAGGCAGTTTTACTTCGCCAATAAAGCTTAAAAGATAATTTCCTGCTTCTTTTGCAAAGGGAAGAACATCAAAACTTTCCTCTGAGTCCACACCGGAAAGAGGGGAGCACATAACATTTCGCGGATAATCGCCTCCACCGCCTCTTGTGATAATTCCATGTTCCCAAGCATCTTCTACCAACTGACAAACGGCTGCTTTTGTTAGGTTGTGAAGCTGAATGGTCTGACAGGTAGTCAGATGGACCATATCAATGTTATATTTTTTAATGCTGTCTACAATAAATTTTAATTTATCTTTATCTACTTCTCCGCCTGCCAACCGAAGCCTTAACATGCTGCGTTCCCCGCCGCGTTGGGCATAACTGCCAAAACCTCCGGAAAAGCCCTTGTACTGAAGCACAGTTATTTCTTTTCTGTAAAATTTTTCTGTCATTTCATGAAATTCCTTTAAATCCTGACGAAATTTTTCCAAATATACTTTTTCCATTTTCTACTCCTATATGTTTTTCATCTTTCATATTATTTCCTTTTTTCAGAAACATTATATCATAGCATAGAAAATGTTCAAGCAATCAATGAGAGCATCAAAATCATCATACCAAAGATTCCCTATAAGAGAGTTTAATGTTTTCTCCATCTGTCACCAGAAACATCAGCTTTTTATCTAAAAAAGGCTGCATACGCTCCTTTAATTTTTCTTTACACTCTATTTGATAGTTTCCATCTGTTACCAGAATAATGATTTTAGAACGAGCATGAAACTTCTTTAAATAGTCAAGTAATTTCTCTAAACTTTTCTTATCTCTCTGTTTTTCTTCTTCCCGATAAAAGGTATCTGTCACGGCAAGCATCATAGGACACACCTTACTGATAATTTCTGTATCACTGTTCCAGATACTGTAATTAAATCTTACATTGGAAAACACTTCTCCCTGCTGTTTCAATGCATGTATCAGCTTTGGAATCAACTCTTTTCTCTTTGTGACCTCTAAATTGCCATCCACCACCAGCGTCATTTCCAAGATGCCCCCTTGATAATTTCCTTTTACGTGAAGAATCCGCTCTATGATATTTTTAAATTTTATTAATGTTACTACAGATAATTGCTCCATAATCCTCCTCCATTGTGAATGATTTCTTTATTCTGCATTTTTCAACGCTTCTTCCATAGGAATTTTTGTAATTTTTTGCACCTCCAATATTCCAATTATCACATATGCCAGCGCACCCATGATAAACATCTTTATAAAAATATCCGTTGCCACATAATAGGTAAGTCAGCCGTTAAATTCCTGCATCATAAAATAGTAAATATAATTAATAATATAATAAGCTTCCGGTATACTCACAAGCAATGAAACCAATTTTTCTGGATTCCATAAACAATAATTTCTTCCCATATCATTTCCGAAAAATTGAATTGCCTGATTATCTGCTACTTTCACAAAATCTGATTTCCTTTTCTTTCTCCGGCAATCTGCCTTCTAAAACAGATATCTTGTTTACCTCTTTCCTCTCATTGAAAATGCGAAAGGTATGCTCTTATTTCCAACTTTTTTGAGTTAGCTTCGACTAACTCAAAAATAAAAAAACGGTCTTCTGCCTAATGCACAAAAGACCGTAAAAGCTTATTAATCATTCCAATCCTTTTCCTGCTCTAAAATGACACCCGTTTCAGCATGAATTTTAAACTCATATTCAAAATTTCCCTTGATAAGCTTTACTTCATATACCGGCACACCATCATCCATTTCAAACTCTGCCTTCACTACAATCGCCCCCGGCACAACATCCAGTGCAATCTGCTTCGCTTTGGAAACGCTGATATAGCTGCTTCCTGTATTTGATGAAGTTTTTGTAAGTTTCCATTCATAATCAATTAATGCACCGGTTCTTGCATGGTATTTTAAAGTGTATCTCTTGCTGCCAGCTGTCATTTTTATATTGTAAATAGTAATTCCATCATCCACCTTCTTGGTGCAACTGACAATCTTCCCGTTCTTTACCAGCTTTCGTGCCAGCTTTTTACACTTGCTCTTGCCTATGAGCGCTTTGTTGCGGCTGGCACTAACATATTTTTTCTCCCAGCCGTATTCTAAGATTTTCCCATCGGAAGCACGGTACATAATATTATACTCTTTCTTCCCTTTTATCAATTCAATCTCATATACTAGCACCCCTTTTTCATAATTCCGATCTACATCTGTTATAATTGCATTTGGAACCTTTTCCAAAGCCTTCTTTTTTGCCTGACTTGCGCTAGTAATCTTGGCCGCATATGCGTTGTCCGTCCATGTCAGAACACTCGCAAATACAAAACATATCGCCAATAAAACCATGGTAATTCTCTTTCCTGCTTTCTTCATTATTATCTCCTTTCTTTCATTGAGCAGTCTCAAAAACTCAATCCTCCGGAATTTCTGCTCTTCCTTGTGATTTAATTAACGGTCAACAGGTTCCTCTTCCCAGCTGCGGAAAACACCGCTGTAAGCATCAATCTCAAACTCATATTCCATGCCATTGTAAATAATCAGACCCTCGTACTCTGTATGACCATCCTCATAGTCTATTTCAAACTCCCGGATATCGTCGGCGGCGGCCCCTGAAACCTTAGCCAGTGCCAGCTCCTTAGCCTCTTCTGCCGTAATCATGCTGCTGCCATCAGATGAAGTAGGTGGTGCATAGTCCTCTGCATCGTGGTCATAGCTGATTACCTCTCCGGTATAAGCGTCAATCTCATAATCATACTCCGTATAATCATTGGAATAAAATTCCACATCGTAGACCCGGCGGCCATCCTCGTAATCCAGCTTGTTTTTCACAAAGGTCACCGTATCACTGGTCACTCCGGCATGATCCAAGGCCTTTGTCTCAGCCTCCTCGGCGGTAAGCATCACAGCATCCGCATCAACACCGGTAATGTCCACAGCCGTAGAATCAGCAGAGGATTGTGAATCGCTCCACGCACTCTGGGTAGGCTGAGGGGTGTTATAAGCATCCGTACTGGTGTTCAGACTGTCCTCCGCTGACAACTGCTTTGCCTCCTCAGTTTCCTTATACTCCATCTGACTTTGTTGCTGACCGCAACCACTAAACAGCAGAACGCTCAGTCCTACAGCGCACAAAATATATTTTTGCTTCATGGGGTGTTCTCCTTCTTTGTTTGCCAATTATTATACCAATATTATTTGGTACAATTATACCATGCAAGCTACACTTGTATCAACACATTTTACACAAAATTTTTACCATGAAACCCTTCAATCACACTGGCACTTTTGTACCACTACGCTTCGAATATTCTGCTCCTTCATGTATCCACATGCTTTCAATCCTGCCGAGATTACAGAATGCCATTTTCTTGCATTAAAATGATAAACCGTATCATCATCTAACTCTACGGTGCAGGCATTTTCTATTTCACATTCATTTCCGCAGGCAATTTTATACATATTCTTTCTGCTGATAGCACCAATTTCTTCCAAAATATTAATCATCCGGTAAACAGTTGCAGTTCCAATGCCTTCATCAATTTTTGCTGCACGGTAATAAATTTCCTTGCAGCAAGAGCAGTCTTCTTCCAAAATGATATCCAGCAAGATCAACCTTTGCTTTGTTATTCTGCAGCCTCTTTCTTTCAGCTGCTGAATTACCATTTCCTTCTGCATTTGTGTACGCTGATAGCTTTCTTGTTCTTTTCTCATATTTTCTTCACCTTACTTTCCTGATTGTATCCCTCCACTTACTTGTGACAATTTCCCCCACAATTTTTACAATCACATCCACACTGAATGGACTTTCCATTCTTCTTATCTTTCACCATGCTTCCAATAGCAAGCCCCACAATGATCAAAACAATAACTGCTGTAATAACTGTTCCCATAGTCTGCCTCCTTACAAACAATAGAAAATACATGCTGCAATCTTTCTATTTTCACAAACAACGATGATGAAAGCCCGCACCTTTATCAGATGCAGGCTTTTGTTTCGCACTGCCTATTTTGCGCCGGCAACGCTTTTAACATTTACGTCTAATGTCTTACTTTCTTTATATGGTCTGAATAATAAATATATGAATCCAATTACCAGTAGGAATGCAACAACTGTTCCGATTCCGAAAGTTCCTTCAATAATGAGAGAACCAATTTGGAAAATACATAATGCAACGATATATGCTAATACACACTGATATCCAATTGCAAACCAGAACCATTTTATATTATTCATTTCTCTCTTAATGGCACCCATAGCTGCGAAACATGGTGCGCAGAGTAAGTTAAATGCAAGGAAGGAGTATGCAGAAATCTGCGATAAACCTTCAAAATCAAGTACACCGAATACACCAACAACTTCCTCTTTCGCAACAAGTCCCATAATGGTTGCAATCGTTGCTCGTATATCAGCGAATCCAAGAGGTGCAAAAATCCACTTTAGTGCATTGCCTACGATACCCAGCACACTGCTTTCCAGTTCCATTTCTGCGTCGAATATAAACTGCCCGTCTACCATACCAAAGCAGGAACCCGCCCAGATAATGATAGAAGAAACAAGGATAATGGTTCCAGCCTTTTTAATAAAGGACCAGCCTCGCTCCCACATACTTCTTAACACATTTCCCACCGTCGGCATGTGGTATGCAGGTAACTCCATAACGAATGGCGCCGGTTCTCCAGCAAACATTTTGGTCTTCTTTAAGATAATACCGGAGCAGACAATTGCTGCCACGCCAAGCAAGTATGCACTGTATGCTACCCATGCAGAATTGTTAAACAGAGCTGCTGCGATCAAAGCAATAATTGGCATTTTGGCTCCACAAGGAATAAATGTTGTGGTCATAATTGTCATCTTACGATCTCTGTCGTTTTCTATAGTTCTAGATGCCATAACACCCGGAACACCACAACCGCTGCCGATCAACATTGGAATAAAGGATTTTCCAGAAAGTCCGAACTTGCGGAAAATTCTATCCATGATAAAGGCAACTCTCGCCATATATCCACAGCTTTCTAAAAATCCAAGAAAGATGAATAACACAAGCATCTGTGGTACGAAACCAAGTACGGCACCAACACCGCTTACTATACCATCTAAAATTAATCCCTTTAACAAGTCATTACATCCAATGGCATCAAGACCTGCCTCCACAAGAACAGGAATACCAGGAACCCATACACCGTAATCTGCTGTATCCGGTGCTTCTTCCAAAGAAGCCTCTACCGCTTCTGACACATCATATCCACTTTCTGTCAAAGAATCTGCATAAGTTCCAAAGGCTTCATCAAATGCCCCGAAATCTTCCTCCTCAATGGCACCAAGCAGTTCATCTGCACCAACAACGCCAGCTTCATTTGCTTCTGTGATTACAGATACCACATCATCTGTCCATACATTCTCTAAAGCATATTCTGTCATTGCTTCATCATAATCAGAGGTTCCAATTCCAAATAAATGCCATCCATCACCAAACACACCATCATTGGCCCAATCTGTTGCAACGGTACCCACTGTAGTTACAGAAATATAATACACAATAAACATAACAACCGCAAAGATTGGAAGTGCCAGCCATCTGTTGGTCACAATCTTATCAATCTTATCAGAAACGGTTAGTTTTTCACCCTTTTTATTCTTTGTCAAACAATCATTAATAATAGATGAAATATAAGTATATCTTTCGTTGGTGATAATACTTTCTGTATCATCATCAAATTTATTTTCCAGAGCTTCAATTTCACTTGCAACATTTGGAACCTGCGTTAACTGCGCCTGAATCTTATCATCTTTTTCCAATAATTTAATAGCAAAAAATCTTTTCTGTTCTTCCGGAACATCGCTGCTTAATTTTCCTGCTACAGCATCGATCACCTCTTCTACTTCTTTTGCAAATGTATGTACTCTTTCATGCTTTTTGTTTGCTCTGGCAACTTCTACTGCTCTCTGTGCTGCTTCCTGTACACCAGTACCCTTCAAAGCTGAAATTTCAACTACTTCACAGCCAAGCTTTTTGCTTAACTTATTAATGTGAATTTTATCTCCGGTCTTTTCTAATACATCGATCATATTTACTGCCATTACCATTGGAATACCCAACTCTAATAACTGTGTAGAAAGATACAGGTTTCTTTCCAAGTTAGTTCCATCAATAATGTTTAAGATGGCATCCGGTCTTTCTGTGATAAGATAATTTCTTGCAACAACTTCCTCTAAAGTATATGGTGAAAGAGAATAAATACCTGGTAAATCCATGATAATAACATCTTTGTTTCCCTTTAACTTACCTTCCTTCTTTTCTACTGTTACGCCAGGCCAGTTACCAACATACTGATTGGAACCTGTCAATGCATTGAATAATGTTGTTTTACCGCAGTTCGGATTACCTGCAAGTGCTATTTTAATAGACATATTCTGCTCCTTTCAATCTTTTCAGATTATTTCATCCTATCTTTAGTTTTGCAATCCTATTTTTTATTAGTTTTTCCTAACTCATAGTTAAAAAAGATAGAAAGCCTTTTTCATACGCTTTCTATTAATAATATAATAATAGTAAATAATAAATTATTCCACTTCAATCATTTCAGCATCTGCTTTGCGAAGTGATAACTCATATCCTCTAACAGTTACTTCTACCGGATCACCCAGCGGAGCTACTTTTCTTACAAAAATATCAACGCCTTTTGTAATTCCCATGTCCATAATTCTTCTCTTTACAGGACCATCTCCTGTAAGCTTCTTTACCTTAACGGTATTTCCGCAAGGAACTTCTTTTAATGTTTTCATAATTTCTCCTTCCTTAGATCATGATTTTATTTGCCATATCTTTACCAATGGCAACTCTGGAATCCTTCACATTCACAATCATGTTTCCGTTCATTTCAGATACAACTGTCACCATTCCACCTGCGACAAATCCCAGATTTTCTAGGAATCTCTTTGTTTCTTCTTTTCCGCCAATCTTTTTAATAATATTAGCTTCTCCTGCTTTCGCCATTGTTAAAGGCATCATATCTCATCTTCTTTCTTCGTTTATGTATTGATAAAGATTTTCATTTTCAATAGTTAGTATACGCTAACTTGAATTCGTTGTCAATACTCTTTATGATATTATTTTTCATTATCGCAAAATATATTCTTTTACTGTAACAGTTCAGCCTTAACGGTTATCAGGACGCCCATAAGTGCTGTAAATTTTGTTGGAAATGTTTGTATTAAAAGTATATTTATGTTATACTATTTAAAATATTAGAACAAAAATTATCTTTATGAGGTGTAAGGTATGCATACAAACGAATCAGCAGAAAATTATTTAGAAACTATTTTGATGTTAAGTCAGAAACTTCCTGTGGTCCGTTCCGTTGATATTGCCAATGAGTTAGGCTTTAAAAAATCAAGTGTGAGCATTGCCATGAAAAATCTTCGCGAGAAAAATCATATCACTGTAAGTGATGCAGGATTTATTACTCTAACAGAGTCCGGAAGAGAAATTGCAGAAATGATTTATGAAAGACACCAATTCTTATCCTCCTGGCTTGTAAAACTTGGTGTAGATGAGAAAACAGCATCTGAAGATGCCTGCAAAATCGAGCATGTTATCAGCAAGGAAAGTTTTGAAGCAATCAAAAAAAGTGTAAAATAATCTAAAGCAACCTCAGCGTTGTAAACGCCGAGGTTGCTTTTATCTTGTAAGCTGTAAAAGATAGCATATGTCCAAAAGCACCACTGCTTTCCCAATGATCAGCCAGATTTCATTTCCTTTTATCTTAATTCCCGTATGAATATTTTCCTTCGGACAGGCAGTAAGACACTGATTACACTGAATACATTCTCCCGAATCCTTAGTATCTCCGTCAATATCCAATGATACCGGACACTGACGTTTACAGGCAGAACATCCGTTGATACAACTTTCTCTGTCCCTGCAATACAGTGACACCGGAAGGATAGGAAGCAGGGAAAAAACCGCCCCCATAGGACATAAATATTTACAAAAAAAGCGTTCTTCCCATATCATCCCCACCATAATCAGAAGCAGGATTATGCTTCCAACAAGATAAGCCCTGCCCGGAAGCTGTAAGGAAGTAAGCCTAGAAAACACATCCCACGGACTGCTTCCACGGAATTTATCGTATACTCCCAGCAAACAAGTAACCACAACACCTGCCAGTATCAAATACTTAATTTTTCTAAAATAACTGCCTGCCTTTTCCGGAATTTTTGGTAGTTTCTTTTTGGTTTTCTTTTGCACAAAAGCAGAAAACATATACAATAAATCACCTAAAGTTCCAAATGCACAGGCATAACCGCAGAAAAATCTTCCAAATATAATGGTGAACAGGCAGATTCCCAGCAGCGCTTTTAGAAATGCACTCCATTCCAGCATCTGTGCTGACGCAAGCTGTGTAAATATGTACTTGACTCCTGCAAATGCAGAGGTAAAAACTGCTGGAGCCAGCAGCAAGAATACAATCTGTATTGCAATTCTGACTCCCTTTTGTATTTTCAGTCGTTTTTTTCTATCCATCTTTCTTCCCTTTCTTTATGGGTTTTCTGCCAGACTCAATGCTTCCGCTACCGCATCCTTGATTCCGTTAGAACTAAATGTTGCACCACTGACTGCATCCACTTCCCAAGTTTGTGCGGCGAGCATTTTATCAATTACGCCCACTGCCATGTCTACATAGGCTGCATCATCATTACCTGAATCCACCAGCTGAATATCTGTAATCGTACCTTTTTCAATCGTGACACTGACTGTAAGTTCACCAGCAAATCCAGTTCCAGTGCCCTCATAAGTACCGTCCTGCCAAAGATAGGTTTCCAAAGCCTCCTCTGTTTCCTGGTTTTGTGTGGTATACTCTGCAAGCATACTGTCTAAACCAGTTTCTAACTCCGTCAGTTTTTCTGTAGCCAGTTCTGCCATTTTCTGCTCTGCCTGCAAAGATTCTTTTGTTTCCCACAAATCCAGATTTATATTATATATATACAAAATGGCCGCTATCATAATCAAATTAATTATTTTGATCTTAAAATGTGTGTTTTTTCCTAACATGATATCTCCTATTTTTTGGCCTGCTGTAAGGCTTTTATTACTGCATTGATAATACCTTTAGAACTGTAGGTTGCCCCACTGACTGTGTCGATACCATCTGCCGACTGACTGTCTAAAATCTGCGGACAGACGCCGTCATATGCATCCCAGAAAAATTCATCATCGTCCACATACTTTTTCACCTCAATCTGTGTGATAATTCCGTTATGAATGGTAACTGCAATGGTCATATTTCCATTAAAACCTACTGCACTGGCTTCGTAGGTACCATCATTATAAGGACTTTCCTGTGGTTCTTCCCCCGGAGCACTGGTAGGTCTTGGTGTCGGAGTCGGTCGCGGAGTAGAGGTAGGCCTTGGTGTCGGGGTTGCAGTAGGTGTAGTATCTTCGCTTGTATCACCATTTTTCATTGCTTTTTTCAACGCATCTTTTACTGAATTCAGAATACCATTGGAACTGTAGGTTGCTCCAGTAACCACATCAATGCCCTCTGTGGTCTGCTGTTTAATAATAACATCCACTAAAGTCATGGCACGTTTTAAGAAAGCCTCATCATCCTGGGAAGAAATTGAAATCTTTTCTATTTTAGATTTCTTGATGGTAACCGTTGCCTGTGTATCTCCCCGAAAACCTTTGGCACTTCCAGTATATGTTCCATCATTGTATACCACATCTTCCGCTGCTTCCTGCGCTATCACAGAGTTGTTTGTAGAAGCCGCAGCTTTTGCTTCTTTTTCGTACTGAGTTTTATCAGTTCCACCTCCGGTTTCCTGAGAATCATCTCCCTCTTGTCTTGCCTGAGACAATGCGTTTTGTATCGCTGAAATAATTCCATTGGAGGTGTATGTAGCACCACTGACAGTATCCACATTTGGACTCTGCTTTTCTAATACTTTGGCAATCAAGGTTTTAGCTCTTGCTAAATAACTTCCGTCTTCGCCGCCGGCACTTTCTATGGTGATTTCCGTAATCACACCATCTGCAATAACCACTTTTACCTTAACTTCACCGCCAAAGCCTGTTCCAGTTCCATAATAAGTTCCATCCTTATACTTAGAATCTTCAAACTGCGGAACAGCTGTAGGTGCAGGTTTTGCAGGGGGGGCTGCCGTTTCTGAGGTATCTTCTACACCCTCTAAGGCGTTTCTTACTGCAGCTATGATTCCCTTAGAGCTGTAGGTTGCCCCGCTGACTGTATCCACATCTAATGTCTGGTACTCCAGAATTGAGTCTATGACCCCCTTTGCCTTACTTACAAATGGGCCGTCATCTGCCTCCACTTCTGTTACTTCAATAGATACAATTTTACTGTCCTTTACTACTACTTTTACTTTAATATGCCCCGCATATCCTACGCCTTCTCCTTCATAAGTACCATCCACAAAACTTTGTGCCTCACCATGCTGTGAAGATTTCTTATCGCTGGTTTTAGATTGGGATTTTTTTTGTGTGCTTGTCTTTATTTGAGTGCTTTCCTGTTTTGCCTGCTGAGATTCCTTTAAAGCAAGTTCAATCTTGGAAATGTCATAAGAATCCAATGCTACGGCAGTGTTGGCAGCTGCCCTGTTGGTTGCAGCAAAAAATGCTGCACCTGCTATAGCTGCGCAAGGAATCATGTATAAAACTGGTTTTAATAAAGCACGTATTTTTTGTAATATTTCTTTCACTGTCTGCTCCTCTCTTTATTGCTGTAGTTCTTGTAAGTGATATGTTTCTTTCGATGTAAGCTCAAATTTATCCTGCAAGCCATCTGTTGCATATACATTTTGATCTGTATCGATAAAAATTGCTTCCGCATTATAAGTTTCAACTAATTTCATTCCTTCTTCCAAACCTAAAACAAAACAGGCGGTAGACAAACCATCACTTAACAATCCGTTTTTAGCTACTATGGTTACAGATGTGAGCCCGCTTCTTGCCGGATATCCGGTTTTAGGATCTAAAATATGATGGTAGCGGACACCATCCTGTTCAAAATACTTTTCATAATCACCAGAAGTAGAAACGTAATTTTCACCTTCTAAATACAAAACGCCCATATAGTTCTCACCGCCTGACAACGGATCCGTTATAGCTACGCCCCATAAACTATCATTTTCTTTTGCGCCATAAGTAAGAATGCTGCCGCCCACAGAAATAACAGCACCGGTGATTTCCTGATGATTTTCTAAAAAAGATCTTACCTCATCGCATCCAATGCCTTTTCCTACCGCACCTAAATCTATGCTGATATCCGCAGGTAATACTGCTTTTTGATTTTCACAGAACACATTTTTATACCCATCTGCTTTTAATAGCGAGGTAATTTCTTCCTGTGCTGGCACTCTTGGATTTTCTCCATCAATGTCCCATAATCTGGAAATTTTTCCCAGCGTTGGGTCCAGTGCTCCGCTACTTTTTTCAGAAATATCTAAAGTTGCCTGCAGCATTTCTTCTAATTTTCCGGAAATTTCCACACCCTGTTCATTTCCCGCACTGGCATTTAATCTAGCAATTTCTGAATCTTCTTCTCTCCATGATATGTATGTGTTTTCTACTTGCTTCAATACATCAAAAATCTCAGAATTCACATCTTCTCCCGTGGTATAAATATTGCTTGTAACAATAGTTCCCATGGCGATGTCACTCTGAGTGTAACTGTGTATTTCGCCTGTATCGGTGGACTGTGATTTTTCTGTCTGTACATCCTCTTGTGTCGTTTCCTGTTCATACTCACCTGAGGTATCTTCTGCCTGACAACCGGCAAAAAACAAGCTGGTAAGAAATATGATTCCCCACAGCCTGATTTTTTTACAGCATTCTTGCTTCATGTTTTCCTCTCCTAACTTAAGTTTTTGTTTGCTAACTTTATGTCATATTCTATCTTTCCCTTTACCAGATTGCAAGATTTGTTATTGAGTTTTTTTTTCATTTACGGGGATTTTGTTGTTTTTTGACGGCAAGGCTGATACAATTTTGCAGGTAGCAAAATGCCTGCCGACACCTTGGAAAAACGTTACAAATCAATCTATTGCTGCTAATTAACCATACATATATAAAGGAAAGGAATCTTTATGGATAAAAAGAAAACGCTTAGTCGGATAATTGGAGTTTTCATTGGAGGATTGGCTCTAGTCTGCGGAGTGGTCTTGTACTTTCAGATGAAAGGGAATGGCTCTGGGAAATACGCTTATATTTATCAGGATGGGGTTTTAGTTCGAGAAATCGATTTAACAGAACATAAAGAAGCCTACGAATTTATCATTGAATATTCTTCGGATACGGAAAGGGGATTTAATACTATTTTAGTTGATAATGGGAAAATCGGAATTTCCGATGCGGACTGTCCGGACAAAACCTGCCAACATATGGGCATGATCAGTTCCACACATTTCCCTATTACTTGTCTTCCCCATAAACTGGTGATTCAAATTGTAGATGAAGCACCTAATCAAGAGGCACCTGATATCATTACCCATTAATTATTATGGAGGTTTCCATGAAAGTAAAAACAAAACGACTCACACTTTTGGCCATGTACACCACCATTGCTCTTACCATATTTGTGGCAGAATCTGCCCTTCCGTCACTTCTTCCCATTCCCGGAGTGAAACTGGGATTGGCTAATATTGTGACTCTGTGGCTCATACTCAATGGCACTTGGAAGGATGCGCTCTGTGTTCTGGTGATGCGCATTATATTAGGAAGTATTTTTGCCGGACAGATGGTTTCTTTTGCCTATAGTCTGGCAGGCGGACTGCTCTGTCTTGTGGCCATGCTGGCAATTCATCATCTTCTTGGCAAAGAATATATTGTTATCACCAGTGTAGTGGGAGCCATATTCCACAATATCGGACAACTGTTGATGGCATTTGTAATCTTACAATCCTTCAGTGTTATGGCTTATCTTCCTGTGCTGTTTATCAGCGGCATTGCCGCCGGAATTTTTACCGGGCTTTGCACGAAAGCAACTCATAAACGGATGGGAGAGTTGTTGAAATTAAGTTAATCATAAAGACTGCGACACAAATGCTTCAAAGGCATAGTGCCGCAGTCTTTTCCATTAAAAATAAAACTTCTGCGTTTTCTTACTTCCAAACTTCCAGACGATTTTCTTCCTCCACAAACCCCTCGCTTTCTTTCATTTGTGGGTATGTTTCGTAAAACTCTTCAAACTGGTTCAATATTTCATTTACTCTAAGCTTCGCAGGTAAATGAGTATCATTTTCTAAAAGATAACGTTCATATTCCTCACTGTTTACCTGACGCCATACATTTCTTCTGCCCTTTCATTGTCATACCCTGCAAGCTCAGCTTCTTTTTTTATCAATTCCTTATATTTTTGTAACTGTGTTTCCGTCAGACTTCCTGTGGCGCCACAAATAGTGGTGGGCAAAACTTTCACCTGATTGCTCTCGTCTAAATTATCCTTACCTACTTCAAAGGTGAAAATATTGTTGTAATAACTAATTTCCTTATTTTTATACAATTCCACTAAGTCATCTAAATTGGTGGCAGACTCTGTCATAGCCAATAAATCCTGAATAGGTTCACTTCCCAACTGATTCCTCTTTTCCCAATCCTCCGCCTGCTCATATAAAAGCACCGCCTTTTCCTCCAGTTCTGAAAGGGAATCTTTCTCACACAAGCCTTTGAGATATTCCTCCAGAATCCTATCCACATTTTCCTTTTGTTCTATAGTCCCGCTATATGTGTAAGATTCCTTTTCATGTTCTTTGAGCCACTGACCGTTGACACTTTGGTAAAAATCCTCTTCCATTATCCGTTGAGACTGCCCGCATGCAGTCATCGCTACCATACATATGATTACTGTAGCGACAACTTTTCCTCTTAACTTCATACAAGCCCCCCTACTTTTCCTAATCTTCCCTGTTCTTCTCTGCTCCTATTCCCCAATGTTCCTTCATATACTTTTCCCCAATATTTCTTCCTTCATTTCCCTGAACTTTCCTTCCAAAATAGACACTGAGAAATACACAGCCGCCCAACAGTACTAAAATCACTAAAAAATACATATAAATTCTCTCCTTTCATATTTCATAACCCTCTAAGTTTTTTTAATAGTATATCAAATTCCCCTACATTTTTCAATTTTTTCTAGCAAAAAACAGCCGACAGCACAATCAGGTGCTGCCGGCTTAGAGCTATTCCTTATATAATTATTCTGCCTGCTCTTTTATCCTGTAATCTGAATATATTTTGACTGATCTTTTTCAGGAAGTGCTTCCTTTTTCGGAATCGTAAGCTTCAAGGTACCGTCCTCAAATTTTGCCTTAATTTCATCCTGAGTAACTTCATTACCCACATAAAAGCTTCGGCTGCAAGTACCGCTGTAACGCTCCTTACGGATATACCGTCCTTCCTGATCCTTCTTATTATTTTCCGTATTGGTGGTAGCGGTAATTGTTAAGTAACCATTCTTCAGTTCGCCTTTCACATCTTCCTTCTTAAATCCCGGAAGATTCATGGTAACTTCATATCCTTTATCGTTTTCCGTAATATCGGTCTGCAGTAATCCATATGAGTTACCGCCTCGTGTATAACTTTCTCTAGTAGGAAAATCAAAGAAATCATCTAATAACGTATCTTCAAAAATACTAGGCATCAACATAAGTCATCTCTCCTTTCAAATATAGCACCCACAATGGGTATATGCGATGTCATTGTTTCCCGTAAAAAGCCCAACGGACATTTCTACGAGTGCATAGTAACCAGAACCGGTTTCAGACGGAGAGGTTATCCTGCTATTAGGATAAATCCTTTCTTCTGCCCTTTGTTCAATATATGTTATATCACTTTTGTTAGCACTCGTCAAGAGAGAGTGCTAACATTTTATGTTTTTTTTATATTTTAATTTTTTGTTTACTTTTTTGGCCTTCTCTTTTTCTCATGCAAATGAATAGAACTGCTGTTATTGCGGTTACCGCTTCCGTTATTGCATCCATTTTTGCTGCCAAACATAATGCCCTTTTTCACTGGCGATAAAACAAATCCTATGATAATCCCCGCCAAAAAAGTACTAGCCATTGCAAGCCCTCTCTCCAATGGGGTATGTTCCTTCTTTAAAATATCCCATACCTTCTCTATCATAATAAAAACCTCCTATTTTGTCATTGATGTCCCTATTATATCACATTATTTTTCTAATGTGTGATCCCTAAGCAAGATTTTGCCATGTCTTTTCCGGTTATGTCTACAAAGAGCAATTCCCACAGCACAACTGGCCAAAACCAATGCAAAAAGGAAACAAATAAATGCTTTCTTTGTTTGTCGCAAAAACATCAGTTCCATCATACTTTTTTGCGTACTTTCCAATAGTTCCCACTCCTCTTTAGCAGATGAAATATTTTGATTCCAACCGGAAAAATCCGACCATTTTCCCGGAATCAACTCAAAGAGCCATGAAAGCCCACCATAGAAATCAAACCTTAAAACTTCTCCGCTAACACCATATCTTTCGGTAAAATCCTGTACTGTTTTCGGTACGCTGCTGCCGGACTGTTTTTTCACAGTGATACGGTCTAAAATTGTATCTATATTACTTTGCTTCTGAATTACCAGAATCTCTTCGGGCTCATGGAGCACTCCCCTCACCTGAAATATCTGTCCTTCATATTTCACATACAACTTTTCCGCATGATAAGTTCCAAACAACTGCCAGGCGGTTTTTCTACCGATAAGGCATCCACTTTTATCTTCCTCTTGTAATATTTTCCCATAGGAAATCAAATATTCCGAAGAACCTCTGATGGTTAAAATAGTAGTATTTGTCTGACGCAGATTCTCTCCGTCACTGACAGAACCTCCCTGCTTCTCCCCCCATAGAGTATAGTTCATAAGTTTTTCCTTCTCCAATGACTTCTGTTTTTCATCCAATTTGCTGAATACGTCCTCTTCATAGCCTCCATCTGTATTTACTATAGTGATATAGTTATCATAATATTCAGTTTTCTTCCAAAGAACCGTACCTATTATAACAAGGCAAATAGCACACAGCAGACACATCAAAGCTACAATGTATCTGCCGTATCTACTCATTGGTTTTGCAGGCGCACACGGCTGCCTGCTTCGATATAACGGTCAGACTCTATAATGATTTTTGCTTCTGAATCAACTGCCATTTCTGACAGTGCAGCATATTTTTCATTTTTATCCAATATCTCAACCTGTAAAGCTCTTACAATATACTCTTCCCCCAATATCGTTTCCTGTTGTTCTGCCACATACACATAATCTCTGTCCTCTTCACTGTGAATTGCGCTGTACGGAATGGTTGTCTCATATAGCTCCGACTGTTTCACCACACTTATAGTTGCACTATCACCAATAGATAAACTGTCTGACGGCACAAGCACTGTTACCACAAGATCTTCACTATCCTCCTTTTGGTCTATTGCCTCAACTTTTAATTCGGACAAAGTGTTTCCCTTTGTTTCTAAAGTAACCTCATCCCCCACCTGCACATATTTTCCCTGTTCTTTACTGATTTCTGCCACAAACCGCATACCCGAACTGGTATCTGCCATAGTAAAACCTGCCGTATCACTGGTTTTCTGGCCCACAGAAAGAAGTATCTGGATAATGACCCCCGAAACAGGTGCTGTTATTTTCCCCTGATTTTGTTTTATTTTTTCCAGTTTCTGTAACTTATTTTGTTTTTCTTCTATAGTAATCTGATTAGATTCTATAGAGACATCTTTGGAAACCACAGTATTGTCTGCGTCTTCCACCTGCCTGCCCGCTTCCTGTATTGCCTGCTGATAGGCAACCATTGCTGCATCGTAGGCTTCCTGTGTGCGCTTTACTTCCGCCTGCAGACTTTCCAATCGGCTTTCCTGGTTTTCTGCAGACTGTGTGACGCTACCAGAAGATGCATCCTCTTGTGAATTTCCTGACAGTTCACTATTCTTCTGTGAATCCGCTGCTTGCTTCTCCTGTCCCAGCTGTTTATCCATCATACTTTTCTGTGACTCTTCATAAGCATTCAATGCTTTCTGTGCTTCCTGTAATTCTTTTTGTGCCTGACAAACTGCTGCGGTATTTTCCTGTACCGCCTTATGATAATCCTCACCGGCACGTTTCTGTGCTGTCTCTTTACTTTTCTGTGCTGCCTCCTCCGTTTCCTTTGCCTGAGTATTCTGTAACTGCAAAATTTTGATTTCATTCCTGATTCCCTGCATTACTTCTTCTAACTGGGATAAATCTATCTGAGCTAACACTGCATTTTCTTCTACTTTCTCTCCTTCACTGACATACACTGTTTGCACCAACAAATCAGCCTCCGTAATCACAGCCAGTTCCCGATTCTTTTCCACTATTCCATCAGCCTTTACGATATGTTCAATCTTTTTGGAGCTTGCTGTTTCTACTGTTGCCTTGGCCACAGTCAAAGAATCCGCAGCTCTGGATACCACAGTACATATAAGCATAAAGATAAGAAAAATGGTTACACTTTTTAATGCTATTCTCTTCATAATTCATCTCTTTTCTTTCATAGTGGCCGTTATTCCCTGTTCTAAGTAATCCTGCCCATAAAGAAATACAAATAACGCTGGAAGTAATGCCATCAAAGCGGCGCACATGGCAAATCCTGCTTTTTCCATGCTTATTTCCGGCAGGTATAGGGATAAAGGCCATAGTCCTTTTGTCTTTAAAAATGCCATTGGACGTTCTATCTGGTTCCAACATTCTAAAAATTGCAATACCATGGCACTTACAATTCCTGCATACCCTAAGGGTACGCCTATGCGACAGAATATCTGCCACTCATTTGCTCCATCCATTCTAGCTGCTTCTAATACTTCCTGAGGGATGGCTGCAAAAAAACGGTACATTAAAAATACTGAAAATGTGGAAAAAATTCCGGGTAATATAATAGCCCCATGAGAATCCAGCAATTTTATTTTGTCAAGCACTAGATACTCTGAAAGCATTGTAACTTGAAAAGGCAGCATCATCAAAATGATATATATAAAATAAATCTGCTTCTTTCCCGGAAATTCATATCTTGCCAGCCCCCATGCAGAAGGCATCCCAAATATAAGCTGTCCCACTAAAATAATTACCGTTATCTTTACCGAATTCCAAAACATCTGATAAAATTCCGGTGAATCTAATAAGAGTTCAATCATATTCTGCATTGTAGGATAATGGGGAATCCAATGCCAGTCTGCCATTCCCTCTGTCCCTTTCGTCACCGGTCCAATTAACTTTGAAATTTCTAATTGATCCATAAAGGAGCCGGACAATAAAAATAACAACGGACTGATAGTTATTATGGCACATAACCCCAACAAAACTGCCTTGATTATTTTTCCTGTATAAACAATAGACTTCAATGTTCTTCCTCCCAACTGCGGTGCAAAATATACACAAATATAAGAATTACGAGAAATAACAACACTGCCGCTGCAGCCATTTTGTCCATGGATAAGTCACGGAACCAGTTATTAAACAGATGCTGCAACATATATATGCTTTCCTGAGGATAATTACCTGCTACCAAATATGCTTCTCTAAATACCTTAAAAGAATTCAGGAAAGAAATTACCACAATGGTAAAGGCCGTCTGTTTTAAATTTGGTACTGTAATACTTATGAATGCCCGAAGTTTACCGGCACCATCCACCCAGGCCGCCTCGTATATCTCCTCCGGTATGGCAGAAAGTCCGGCACTCCACAATACCACAGTATATCCTAAGTTTTTCCAAATATAACTAAACACCAGAACAGAAAATGCTCCATTGGTATTCATAAAATCCACCGAATTGTATCCCAACAGGGTCAGCAGACGATTCCATATGCCATGACTGTCAAAAATTAATCTCCACAAAAGCACCACTGCTGCTGCCGGAACCGCAAGAGGTATCAGATAAGTGCTTTTGCAAAACTTTGCAACATTTCCCGACCTTCGCAGCATGGCTGCCACCACTAGGGACAATCCTAATAGTAATGGCAGACACACCACTACAAAATGAACCGTATTTCCAGCCGCTAACGCAAAAGCCTTGTTTTCCATAACCTGTCTATAGTTGGCAAAACCACAGAATTTACCGTTAATCTGTCTGAAAGAGCGGACTATCACATCCACAAATGGAATCAAATAAAATACCATAACCCCCGTAAGTCCGGGTAATATAAATAAAATTCCTTTTTTTGATTTCATATCTCTACCTTATTCTGAAAGGTATAAATTTACCTTTTGCATAATAGCAGCACTTGTTTCTTCTAAAGTTTGATTCCCTTCTAAATATTTGCTTCCTTCAGTGATTATGAGATCCTGTACGATTCTATCTGTAATCACAGGAGAAGTCATACTTTCTATATTTTCTGTCAGCGTATCTACTTCCTTTTGAGTAAGCGGAAGAATGCTATATCCCCCTGTAGTTCCCTCTGTTGTTGAAAATACTACAGATAACTCTTCATTACTTTGTTTTTTTTGAATTTCCTGTCGGCATAATTCCTCATAAGCTGCTTTATTTACCGAAAATCCTGATTCTGACTGCATACCAGATTCTTTACCAAACATAGTTTTAACAAGCTCCTGCACATCTTGGTCTTCTTCTTTTCCACTGACAATCCCCACCATCAGATATGGAACGAAGCTTTTTGTTTCCTGTTTGCTGAATATACCGTAGGTTCCACCTAACTGTTTTTCTATGGAAAGTATGTCTTTTAACTCATAAAAGCTTGCCAAGGTTCCAAAAGAAATTTCACATTCTTTCATCAATCTTTCCAATGATGATACCGTTCCCAAATTATAGCCACTTAAAATATTGTATGTGCATGTTCCGGAATCTTTCCCATTATTATCCTCACTATTACTGTCGTAGTCCAAGTCATATATTTCTTTTGCTGTCTGTAAATAAGTTTCTAATTTGCTCTGATCTAAACTTCCTTCCCCGGTAAGCCAGTCTGCTGACTCCACCTGAAAAAGTTCTTCCAGTAAATCAGTAGTTCCACTGAATGAAAATACTCTTTTTCCCTCTTGTTTGATCGTTTTCCCATAATCTAACAATCCTTCTGCACTGCCTGTTTCTACTGCCTCTTTATCTCCTGCTATCACAGGAATCTTAAAGCGGCATGGCATACAGTAAATACTCCCATTGCTCTCATAAGCATTCTTAATATTAGTAAAGAGTCCATCAGAAGCTTCGATTTCATCCAGCAGTCCTTTTATATCTGCCAAAATTCCTTTTTCTATATAACTGTCCACAGGCATGCCATCCAATATTAGCACATCCGGGCCTTTTCCTGCTAAAATATCTGTATTTAAAGTGCGAAGGGCATCTTCGGCAGTAATGCTATTCTCCTGACTGATTCCGATTTCTACTTTCACAAAAGTATCTGAATGTGCTGACTGAAAATTGGCTACTACCTGACGTAATAAGTTAGAATCTTCTAACGCATATACCTTCAGCTGCTTTTCTGGAACAGAAGACGCATTCTCATCATATACATATTTTAAAAGCTTTATATTTCCCATAGAATCTCTGGCAGAAATCAGATAACTTTTTTCATTTACCATTACAATTCCTGACAGCCCTAATGTAGTGTCACTTAATGAGCAAAGCTCTCCATTGATTAACTGTTCACTGACACTGCCGTTCTCCAAATGATAAAATACCCCTTGATGATTGGCATATACTAAACTATTGTCTTTCATTCCTTTGGTCATAACTACCGGAAAGTCACCTTGCAGAGATGAACTTTCCGAATTCTTCTTTGCCACCTCATCGAGAACGGAATCTGCTGCTGACATACTTCCGTCTTCACTGGAAAATATCTTCATTCCGCTTTCAGCTGCCGCATAAATTTTATTTCCTGCTATACCAAAATAAGGAATATATTCTTCTCCAGAGTATAGTTCACTCAATTCCCCAGTTTCTATATTTAATTTATAAAAGGTGGAAAACAAATCTTGTATAATAAGACTTCCAGCTTCATCAAACGCTGCCTGAAGCACCATATTATCATCTGCAGTGGAAGTCATCTGAGTTTCGTCTGATTCCTCATTGTTGGTTATATCGGTCTCATCTTCATTGAAACTCACATCACCCTCTATTGTTTCTTCCTGATCTATTTTCTGAAATGTTATGCTGCCTTCTGTGTCAGTTTCCTGCGCTTTTGGAAGTGTAAAATTAATTTTTTTTACTTCTCCTTCCTTTGATACCAGCTTCATTCCTACGGAATCAGGCAAATCAGAAGAATCTTTTTCCTGATTTTCATTGAAATAACCCATATATGCCACTGTTCCGTCGTTTCTAATTGCCACATTAGATATATATGAATAATCCAAATCTTCCAATTCTTTTACCTGCCAGGTTTCTCCTTCATCCGTAGAAGTCAGAATACAATCTGTTCCCGTCTTTCCAATACTTCCTGCCAATTCTAACGTGCCGTCATCTAATTTAGTCACTGCAAGGATTTCACTTACGCCCTCCGGCAGGTTGAGTTGAGATTCTACGAACCGCCCTTTGATTGTTTCTGAATTTTCCGTGTTCTGAATACCGTTATTTTCTTCACCCTTTCCATTTCCCGAGCTTCCGCATGCCACAAGTCCAAACATTAGGACGGCAACCAATAGCGCAGAAATAAACTTATTATGGTTTTTCATAGTGTCATTCCTTTCTGTTATTTATTTTCCCTTGATTAACATACTTTAGTTTAGCAGATATATCTTTAAACTTTCTTTAAAACCGACTTTAATTTTTCCTGGCTTTTTAAAGATTGTTTTAAGAATTCTATGGTATACTAGGAGGTATATACAAAAAACAAAATCAGGAGGACACATATGAAAATCCTACTTATAGAAGATGACAAAAACCTGTGCGATACCTTATCTTTTCAGTTAGAAAAAGAACATCACAGCGTTGATACCTGCCATGATGGCAGGGATGGACTGGATTTATTTCTGCAGGATGCCCATGATCTCGTGCTGCTAGATCGTATGCTGCCTACCATGAATGGACTGCTGGTCTTACGTAAAGCCAGAGAACAGGGAATTCTTACGCCGGTTATTATACTTACTGCTTTAGGGGAGCTTTATGACCGTATTGAAGGCTTGGATACCGGCGCAGACGATTATATTGTAAAACCTTTTGCCTTCGAAGAATTGTCCGCACGCGTCCGTTCTATCGGCAGAAGAAACGGAAGCTACAATGAAGATAATCTGCTTAAATTTGGTGACGTTACCTATGACACAGGTATAAGAGAGTTAAAAGGCCCCAGTAACACATTACAGCTTTCCGGCCGGGAAGGACGTCTTTTAGAAGTATTTCTTCAAAGCCCCGAAACTGTCTTGCGACGTATGGTGATTCTTTCTAGAGTTTGGGGAACAGATGCAGAAGTAGAAGAAGGCAATCTAGATACTTATATTCATTTTCTAAGAAAACGTTTGAACTATGTAAATAGCCGCCTGAATCTAAAAACCATTCGCGGTATTGGATACATATTGGAAAATTAACCTCAATGATGGGGGGGTACTTTTATGTTTCATAAACTACACAAGAAAATGACATTATTCTGCATTTCTGTCACTGGTTTCATCTTAATTGCGCTTTCCTGCACCTGCCTTTTCTTTGCAGAAAGTAATATGAAAAGAAACAGCTACACTTCTTTTTTAAAAGAAGCAAACACTGTAATCCTTCATTTACAGGGAGAAACTGCAATTTCCCATCAGTGGCTAAATCAGCTCCATGACAGCAGTAATTTTCGGATCTATTTATATGATAACGGACAGGAATTGTTTTATCAGCAGCTCCATAACTCCACTTCCTCTCAAGAAAAGCAGCAGGAAACCGTTCTTATAGATAAAGTATTGAAATTGGCAGAAAAGGACTACCAGCTTAATATTTTTCAGGGCACTTCCAGCCTGCTTCCAGTACACGAAGAATTTTCCGTAGAAGACGAATATAAGAGAGGTTACTATGCTTCTGCCGGTATCATTCCAAAGAATAACGGTAACCTAAGCTTTATTTTACTGTTTCCATTGATAAATCAGGAACACCAGATTTTGTCACTGCGCTTTTTTATTTTTATTGCCGATATTCTAGGAATTGTTCTTCTCACTTTCTTTTCCTGGTTTTTTACCGGAAAAATGTTAATTCCCTTGGAAGAAAACCGCAAAAAGCAGACACAGTTTGTGGCTTCTGCCTCCCATGAGCTGCGAACACCTCTGGCTGTGATTTTGTCTGCTGCAGAAGCATTAAATAAAGCTGACTCAAAAGAAGAACAAACACATTTCATCAAAATAATGGCAGAAGAGGGAAAGAGAATGCAGCATTTGATTTCAGATATGCTGCTGTTGGCAAATTCTGATTCCAAACATTTTCATTTGCAGTTAGATACTTGCCAGCCCGACATTATCTTATTAAGTGTATATGAAAAATATGAAGCTCTGGCAAAACGCCGGCAGATTTCTCTGCTGCTTTCTTTGCCCGACAAAATACTTTCAGACTGTAATTGTGACAGAGAGCGCATGATACAAATGTTATCTATTCTAATGGATAATGCATTATCCTACACTCCTGAGAATGGACAAGTAACTCTTTCCCTAAATTTATCTTCTGCCGGAAAATATCGCTTCTGCGTGGCGGACACAGGAGCTGGCATCGCAGATTCTGAAAAGAAGCTGGTATTTGAACGTTTTTACCGCTCTGACAACGCTCATACTGATAAAGAACATTTTGGTCTTGGTCTCTGCATTGCCAAAGAAATCATTAGCGCACATAAGGGAAAATTATGGGTTGAAGACAACAACCCCCATGGAAGTATATTTTTTATAGAAGGGGCTGTCGGGAAATAGACAGTTCTAAACAGGGGAAGGCATGACTCGTATGAGCCACGCCTTCCCCTGAAATTTATCCATAAAAAGAGAGAAAGATGGCTAAACGATAACCATCTTTCTCTCCGTCCTATGTTATAAT
>CASEML010000109.1 GCA_949289145.1 uncultured Eubacteriales bacterium
ATCGACTCCCAGCAGTTCTTGTTGTGCTGTCAAGGGTGGCGTCCGTAGCCACAATCTTTAATATTTACATATTTTCAAGGTTCAATTTAGCCTTTTTTCTTTAGCTATTTTTTTCATAGGTCACTTGACACTATCTTATCTTTCCAAAGTCATCATTCTTCGCTTTTGAATAGCTTTTTTACGTTTTTCTTTCTGCTGATTTTTTTTATTGGATTTTTCTTCCTTTTTAGCCACCTTCCTTTTTTGATTCTGTTCTTCCTGATTCTTAAGATTTTTTACTTTTCCAAGCACCTTGCCTGTTGTTTCATTCAAGTTACTAAGTGCATCTTTTATCTTTCTAAACGGACTTGCCAGATTATTACCTAAAGTATTTCCTGCGGATGGCGATGGATTTAATGGTACTTGTCCATTAGCAACTTTATCAATGTTCTGCAAATGTGCCCCTGCTTGGCCAAGTTCAAATCCGATACGTTCCATTTTTATCTGCTTTTCTGCAACATCAGCTGTTAATTTTGACAGCCCACTCTGAAAACTTTCCAATTTTTCTTCAATCTTCAAACCTTCTATTAATTTATTCAACCCGCTCTGTCCTGTTTGTTTTATAGATTCTGAAATATTTTTTAGCATACTGGAAAAATCCTGCTTTATTTCTCTAAGTTTCTCCTGAAGGCTAAACGTATGCTTTTTCAATACTTCTGTATCATCAAGGAGCTTGCCCACTTCTAGATTTTTACTTCCTAACGATGTAAGCTGTGCTTTTGCAAAGTTAAGCTGTTCACTTACTTCCTTTAGCTGTCTCTCTATAGAAGAAATGTATCTTACAATATCTTGTAGTTCTCGCGCTTCCCTGTGTGGAGCACTTTCCTTTATAATTTCCAAAATATCTTGCACCTGTTTTTTCGTCAAGGGTAGTGGTAGTGATACCGGTTCTGGATTCACCCTGATTTCTTTTTCACCTTTTACTTTCAGAGCACTGTCACCAAATTCTTCCAATCGTTCTTTTGTTTCTTTTACCACATCACGCACTTTTATCTTACTTTCATGATCTTTGCAAAAATGTTCCAAGGTATATTCTTCAGCACCAGCTGTGACAACCTCTTTAAAATACTGCTCTGCTTTATACTGCAACAGCAAATGTTTATCTGGTTCATCAAATACTATTTTCCACTGTTCATTCTCAAAATCTTTCAAACGTAAGCTTTCCAGTTCTGATACGGAAAGTTTAAATGACGCATCTATATATTTCTCCAATCCTTCATTTTCTGAAAAGAATTGTACAGCTTCCCCTTTTACTTCTATCGTTCCTATAGGCTTTTCTTCTCTTCTTTCACTCACCCTCACCTCCTCAATGCTTTCGATAAATACCTGCTCCTGTTCTTCTAAAAACATTTCATCTTCTTCAATTCTCATCTTTGCTATTTCATAGCTTTCCGGTGTATATTCTTCTGCATGTTTCTCAAGATAATCCCATTGTTCTTCTATATGCTCCCAAGTTGTATTCATATCCCACTTTTCTTCTGCAAATTCTTCACCTGATTCCATAGTCTTCACTTCTTCCGGCATTTTCTGCTCTGTTTCCTGTACTTTTCTGTTTTCTCCTTGCTGATGCAGCTGCTCCATCTTCCATTGATGAAATTTTTCTCCATATTGGATCCGATCACCTGCAAAACAATAACCAACATATTTGTGAATTCCCTGTGCATCTGTCACAAATGTATGATAAACTGGCTCTGCTTTCTGTGTGGAAGGGTTCAGCGGATGGATTGGCTCTAGTTCTCCCGATACCGGACTGATTGCCACAGCCTCGTCCGCCATTTGAAAATAATCATCTGTTAATTCTTTTATTGAAAATCGTTCAATAAAGTATTGATACTCGTCATCTTCAATCACAAACCCTGGTTCAATATATTGGTCTAAATCTTTACCATGAAATTTTTTGATTTCTCCATCCATAACCTTTTTTTCCTTTCCCACAGAAGCTGACTGCGTTTCGCTAACTATTTTTTCTACAACATCCTCTATTGTTTCATGCGTATATTCCTGATATTCTAAGCCATATTCAGAAAGCATGTTTTTAATCTCCTGATCCTTGTCCATACTTTCTGCAAGATTGTGTATTCGCCCTTCCTGCTGAAATTCTTGCGGATTACGATTAATAAAAAAGTTGAAATTTCTATAATCTGAATGAATTGATACTAGCATTTCCTTATAATAATCAGTGAACTCTTTGTTATAAATTTGATTTAGCAGAACAGGTGAATCAGTTACCAAAAAATCCACCTTTCCCATTTTGTTGTCCATACGATGAAGCTGCGCCTTTAGTATTTCAAATTGGTTATATTCCTTCCCATCCAGTACTTCCAATTTATTGTCCCAAACCAAATCCTTGGCATACTCTGAAACATACTCTGCCACATACCCTCGTTTCTTAAGTTCTGCTACAATCATATGGCAGGCAGTTGTCTTGCCTGCACCTGCACCTGCGAAAGCATTTATTACAACTGTTTTTTTTGTTTCCTGCAAACTTGCCATAGCTTTTTTATGCTGCTCTGCAAACTCTTTTAAATAGCGATTTTCTCTTTGTTCTGCCATGGTATTACTAAGTAATTTTAGTTTTTCTCCATACTCAAATTTTTCTCCATGCAAAGCTTTTAACTGCTGTTCTTTATATTCCACAGCTAATTCTGGCGTACTTGAAAGTCCTGCTTTCACGCTATCAACAAAATGATTTTCAGATACCGCAACATTTTGTCCCCAAAAAACTGCATCAAGCTCTGTTCCTTTCAGTACATTTCTTTTCAACTCTGATTGTCCTCTCATCCTAAATCGCTGCAATTTTGAATCTGTGAAATCATTGTTTAGAAATTTCGTATAATAGGCCGAACCTTCTAGTCTGGCATTCGTAAAATTACAATTCTGTACTGTAGTAATACTAAAATCCAGATCCATATCACAATTTGTAAAATCGCATTCTTTAATATTTGTTGTTGCAAATCGGCAATCATAAAATTTAGAATTTACAAAGTTACAGTTTTCAATTTCAGAATCAAATCTGACCCCATTAAAATATGAATTTGAGAAATCAAGTCCTTTCAAATCTTTATATTGTTTTATTAATTCAAAATCCTTTTGAGTAATTTCTGTTAAGTACGCTGCTTCCCCAAGAATTTCTTTTGCTTCTACCTTCACTGCAGTTCCCGTAAATCTTCCGGGAACTCCTTGGAGTTTGATAGTATTTTTATCTTCCATCCTTCTTCCTCCAAACCTAATTGCAAATCAATTATTTTCCTTCAAAAGTTTTTCGAATGTATAGCTACTTTCATCAAACATAGTAGTACAATACATATTAGTATTATAATTTTTATATTTATAAATCCAGGCGTAATGTACTTTTACTGACTCCAATTTTTTACAGCCTTTAAACGTATATTCTAAGTATCTAGTATTTGAACCCGTTAAATAGCTTATATCAGCGTATTTAAGGTTTGTGCAACCTTCAAACATATTACTTACACCTGCTACACCATCATTATTTATTTGATTTGCACTTTCTCCAAAACTAATCTCTTCTAGAGAAGAACAATTTTTTAACATACAAGAGGTATCATTTAAATTCTCTAATGATAGATTTTCAATTCCTTTAATTGCCTTCAACTGAGTGCATTCCTGAAACATACCTCGTGCGGATGTCACGCCTGAAATATCAAATTTACCTATATCAATGCTAGTTAAATTTTTACAACCATAAAATGCATTTTCTAAACTTTTTAAATTTGACGTATTAATATCTCCAAATGTTACTTCTTTTAAATTTGCACAACCATAAAATGATATTTTTTTAATTGATCCTCCTACAAAATTTACAGACTTAATTTTTTCATTTCCTTTAAAGCTGCAATCAAATACAGTACTGTAACTTTCACCTGAAACTTCATACTTTGGATATATAACTACTTCATCATTCTCGGACAAGTAAGAGATTAAAGTTATTATCTTATCTTTCTCATCAACTGTATATTTCCAATTTTTCAATTCTAACGCTTCGATTATTTCATCCATATAAGTTTTTTGGCATTTTGAACATGTATGCTTTACTCCACCACTCGTTGTTGCAGTTACTTCAACTTTTATATCTACATAGCTATGCCCCATTGCATCTATGATTTCCTTTTTTGTTATACCACACACGCTACAGGAATATGTTCTAATTCCTTCCTCTGTACAAGTTGCTTCCTTCGTTATTTCCCCTTCTCCGTAATCATGTGGTATGATCTCAGTCTGGTCAGTTTCAATTTCTTCTTGACAGGTACTACATTTTTTAATGGTATATCCCTTTTCCGTACAGGTTGGATCCACCGCTTTTATAATTTCATAATCATGTCCTTTGGCTGCGAGAGTTTCTTCATAACTTTCTCCACACATTTTACAGGTACAAATCTTAGTTCCGTATTCTGTGCAAGTAGGTTCCTTAATTATTTTTTCTTCATATTCATGTGGAATTGTATCTGTATAATTGTCATAAATAACATTTTCACAACGGCTGCATTTTTTTATGGTATATCCTTTTTCCGTACAGGTTGGATCCACCACTTTTACAATTTTATAATCATGTCCCTGGGCCGCAACTGCCGCTTCATAACTTTCTCCGCATATTTTACAAATACCACTTTTCTTACCTTCTTCTGTGCAAGTAGCTTCCTTAGTTATCGTTTCCTCATAATCATGTCCTTTGGCCGGAATGGCTTCTTCATATTTATCTCCACAATTTTTGCAAGTATAGGTTTTCACACCAACTTTTGTACATGTAGGCTCTTTTGTTATTTTTTCTTCATATTCATGTGATGCAAAGTCTGTATATTCGTCATAAATAACCTTTTCACAATGATTGCATTTTAAAATCGTATATCCTTTTTCTTTACAAGTTGCATTTACAATTTCTACGATTTCATAGTCATGTCCTTTAGCCAGGATTGTTTCCTCATATTGTTCTCCACAATTTTTGCAAATATAAGTTTTCACACCTTCTTCTGTACAAGTGGCTTCCTTAGTTATCGTTTCTTCATAATTATGTACATGTACTGTTACGGTTGGTATGCTTGTTGGCGTTACTATTGCTGTCGGTTCACTTGTCGGTGCAACTGTTGGTTTATCTGGTGTTACTGGTGGTGCTGTTGTTGGTACTGCCGTAACCGTTGGCTTTACTGTTACTGTCGCTTCTGGAGCAATGGTTACTGTTGGTTTTGGCAGAACTGTTGCTGTTGGTCTTGGAGTAGAAGTCACCACAACTTTACAAGTATACTTTTTTCCGTTTTTTCCATTACAAGTTATTGTTGCACTTCCAGCTTTTTTTGCTGTTACTTTTCCTTTACTGCTTACAATGGCAACTTTCTTATTATTACTACTCCAACTTTTTGAGGTAGTACCAGTTATTTTCAGTCTATAACTTCCTCCCTCTTTAAGAGAGAGTTTTTTCTTATTTAAATAGGGATTTTTGACTGTAACTTTGCAGCTATATTTTTTCCCGGCTACCCTTGCCGTAATAGTTGTAATTCCAGCTTTCTTGGCTTTTATTTTTCCTTTGCTGCTTACAGTTGCAATAGATTTTTTAGATGTGCTCCATTTTACCGTTTTAGAAGTTCCCTTTACCTTTAATGTTTTAGAAGTTCCTACATAAAGAGTTACTTTTTTCTTGTTTAATGCTACTGTTTTAGTTGCGGCTAAACTTTCTGTACCAGTATTTAATATCAATACGATACAAATAAGCAGCGCAAATAATCTTGTTACTATTTTTTTCATCATTTCCTCCTTTTGCCCGTTGTGCCGTTAGCTCAGCATTGATTTTGCTCCAAGGGGTGAAGGTTCACTCCTAAAACTTTATATTTAAAGCTGCTTTATTTAATCAACAATGCCATTCTTTAAAGCTAATACATAATCTTCCAATACCTTAGCAAAGTAGCCGCTAAATTCTCCAATATCACAAACTTCTGTCATATCACAGACTTCATCGTTAAGTAATCCATAAAGCTTGTCTGCCAGTGTTTTTTTACTTTCTCCAAATATGGTTGTATGCATATCTTCGTTCCTCTGATTACTGTGTGTATGCTTATACCTCCCTTGCTCTTTATCAATCACAACATTTACTTTGTCATTGCAAGGTATGATTTCCGTTACATAAGCCTTAGCATATTTTATTTTTGGAAGTTTTCCGTTATCATTTCTTTCGATATCAAAATTCTCGTATGTATTAACTCCATTTTTATAAACAAATATTGAGAATTTTCTACTCTTGATAATGGATAAAGCCTTTTTTAATTTCATAAACTACCTCTCTTTCAATTTTGTAAATAATATTGACTTTCCTTCTTAAAGTAGACAAAATACATATTTTGTCTTGTTTCTGACACGATATTCCTTTATATTTACTTTTTTACAAAGATATGAATGAGGAAATTTATGAGTAACAAAAGTTTAAAATTCTTAACATCTGATGAATTAAGTCGTTTTTGGAATGTGGTGGAAAACGATATGTCCAGATACCGGGTCCGGAATGAAGCACTTATGAGAGTGGCTTATGAATGTGCACTTCGAGTTTCCGAAGTTAACCATTTACAAGTAGGTGATTATGATCCATGCCATCATACAATTTACTGCAAGCGTCTTAAACATGGTGAGAGCAACACTATCCGCTTATTAGATCCTACAACTATTGAAATTCTAGAATTGCATTTACGCCAGCGTAAAGCAACTTCACAAAATGATTTTATTTTTATCTCACAAAAAGGGAATTTTATTAGCCGGAAAACGCTGGATAAATTGATGAAATATTATTGCCAGCTGGCAGACATCCAAGATACTTCTAAGCATCATTTTCATACCTTACGTCATACCAGAGCAATAGAACTGGCAGAAGTAGGTGCAGATTTAAAAGAACTCCAATTCTATCTTGGTCATAGGCGTTTGGAAAATACTATGCTTTATTATAAATTCACAGCAAAACAGTATCTTTTACTGCAGAAAAAAATCAAAAAAAGCTCTTATGGAAAAAATTTATAACAAAAAATCGGATCCTGAACTTCAGGATCCGTGTCTATCTCTCTACATTATTACCCTTATATCTATTTTTATTTTGCTTTTGTTTCATTGAATGCTTTGGAACTGTCTGAAATTTATTTTCTTTATATCTTTCCAACTGCTCATCCACATGGACACTATATTTTTCCTTTCGGATAATATCCTCTTCTGTTGAAAAAATATTTTCTGCACTTTCTGGCATTGCAATAGTAACTTTCTCATAAGAACGTTCTTTTAATATATCTTTAGTTCTAATTTCAACCGCTTTTACGATTCTTCCTGTCCGCTCTTTATCATAATGATATTTTTCAAAAATCTCCTCAATATAAGATGGAATTTGTTTTATATCCTTTGCCAAGAATTGTTCCAAATACTCTTTATCAATATACTTTTTCATCTGCTCTTTTTGGCTTCCTGCAAATGGCTTCGCTGATGAATCTTCTTTTCCATTAATAAACTTATCAGCCGTATCCAACCAGAGAGAAGTTCCTGAATCAAAAACCGGAGCAATTCCAATATAATTTAATGTTTTAACCTCCCGCAAAAAAGCAATATTATTTAAATGTCTGTCAATGTTATTGGTGATATAATCTATTAAAATTTCATGTTTCAAAAAATCTTCAATTTCCATGCCATGCTTTCTTGCCATTTTTACTAAATGCTCATATACACTTACATGATTTGGTTTCTTTTCTTCCTTGTATAAACAATACGCCGATATCAATTCGGTTTTATCATCTGTCATATTTTTGCATCTGCTAAATAACTCGTTTTTTCCTTTTATTTTCAGATTTTGTATCGAATACGGTAAATAATGGGTATATCCTATATTCTTATAAACATTAGAGATAGCTGCTTCATTGATTGCCTCCTGGTAAAAGGGACTACTAGAACCTTTTAGCAAGTATGTATCTTGCTCCTGCTTCTCCCACTTTTTCTTCAACCAGCCGCCTGAAGTACTATCCGGACTCCGAAAATCAATATCTTCTATGTGTCTGCCCATACAAAAAATATCACCTATATCCCCTGAAAAACTATTTTGATGAAAATTAATATTTTTCCAGTCATACGAGTCACTTTCATTTTTTATCCAGTAATGATCTGAAAGACTTAATCCATTATTTCTCAGGGCAAGAACTCTTGCATTAATAACATCCAGTTCGTTTATATGTGCAGTGTAATTTTGTCTAGTAATCGGAATGCATCTCGATTCCCACCATTCATTTAATTCTGCACGTTCTAATATTCCTTTACGAATATGAACCCCCACTGGTATCCTAGCTATATCAAATATATCTTTAACTTTGACAATACTTCCTGTTTCTTTATCAATCTGTATTTTAGCAACCGGATAATTTTCATGCATGAGAATCTGCATATGCGACCTCCTTTCATTGCAACTTTTAATCACAACATATCTGTATTGTTTTATTTACATAACTTTTTCTTTTTAATCATACCATATCTGTTCCTATTTTTCTATTATCTTTCAAAATCTTCTTCCTGATTATTAATTTTACCCTGTCGCTTCGCCTCAGCAAGTTTCTGATTTTTTGTAAGCTCATTCTTTTTGGTTCCATGCTCTTGCCTGCTTTTTTCTTTCATAAAGCCTTCTGCAGCTGCCCTTATAAGCTTATAACTATCACAGAATAGCTGCTGCCTTAACACTTTATTTTGCCATTCTATTTGACGATGACCTTTGATTGCTTCTTTACAAATCTTAACTACTTTATTAGCAAGTCTTGTATAAAGCTCTTTCGTAAACTCCTCCTGAACCTTTTCCGCCAGTTTCTTTTTTCCTTCTTCAGTGTTGCCAAAAGAATATGTAGCATATTGTCTCTCCATGTAATAAAGATATTCTTCTTTTTCCTTTTTGACCGCAGGAATTTCCAGAATTTTATCAACAATCTGGTTAATTTTTTCTTTTAATTCTTTATCCTTAAGTGCTCCATAATCCATACTGCCTTTTTTCGGAAAATCCAGACACACTGCTGCCATCATTTTTGCGATTTCCGAAATATCTTTGTTTGAAATATGCCCCATAATATGATAATTTACTGGGTTTATTCTAAATTCATTCAATATGCCATTCGTATATCCGTCTAAGTAGATTTTTTGGGTTTCATCATTTGGGTTTGTAACATCGCCCCCCAATATGAGTGCCTTTCGCAAGGTCTTTTGCAAATACATTTTTCGCCGTTCTCCCTGCAATATTGCTTTAGAAAAAATTTCCCTACATTTATTTTGCTGTTTTTTAAAAACAAAATCTTTCTGAATTCTCTCTGTAGCATCCCAAAACATATAATGCACATGGGGATGCCCTTTTTCATAGTGAAAAGCAGCTACCCATCTGAGATTTACAGGATCAATGTTAAATTGTTCTCCTATTTCTGGCATTTTGGCATCCAAGAGAGCTTTCCAGTTTTTCTTTTGAAAATAACCAAGTTCTGACGCATCTGCTTCTGAAATTGAAAGCATTCCCCGAAATATAGGCTGATGTCTTTTTCCATATTCTTTAATTACTTTTTTTACTTCTTTTACCGAACCAACTTTATAATGTCCAAACAGCCCATTTTTTGAAGTTCTTTCCAATTCTTTTGAAGACTTATCTGTTTCAGTCAATGTTAGTTCCTTCGGATCTTCTAAGGGTGTATAGTCAACACCTTCTCGCCCTTTGATATAGTCAATGAAATTAAGGTTATGTTTTATCATCCCCTTCCAAGGATCCCCCTTTTCTTTACTCTTCCATTTATTACTATCCCAACATTCAATTTTAGAAATTATTACATTATGCATCTTCTTCCTCCGCCAAAACATATTCAATACTTTTTCTTTTAGAATTCTGAATTGCATTAGCAACAATATCTTCATCAGCCATTTTTATATTTGAACAAAAATATTCTAGCAAATACATGGCTGTGGCTGCAGCTTCACAGCTTTTCATTTCCATCTCTCTTAACTCATCAACTTTTTTTGCTAACGTTTCTACTTCTGCATGAACCAGATTCTTAATGGCAGCAATGTGCTTTTCATCCAGTAATTCTCTTTTCATACCCTTCAATGCAAATTCTCGGACAACGTCACTCATTGATCTATTATCAGTTTTACCATAATTTTTTATTACTTCCCAGTCACTTTCTAGAAATGATGGATTAATTCTTTTCTTTTTTTCCATCTTCTTTACCCCTTGTATAACTTGCAGCTTTTTTTCTTGCCTTATTATAGGCCTCCTGCATCTGCACCCGATCTGCGGGCGCAACAAACTTTTCTATTGCTTCCGCTGACAAATACATAGCAGTTGCACTTGCCATACAAGTTTTTGCTTCCAGACTGGCCAGTCGTTCTACGGAAGGTTTTAAAGCAGTTAATATTTCATTCCTTACTATTTCTGTAATCAGATCCATATTGGCATTTAACGCACTTGCTTGCAAACTATTATTTATCAATTCTCTTAGTATTTCACTGTTAGAGCATTTCTTTTTGGCTGCCATTAAATTAATAAGATCATACGTTTTTTGATCTGTTGAAAAAATCATTCTTATGTCATACTTTTTTTCTTTCATCGTTTCTCCTCATCTTTTTCTTTGCTTTTTCCTCATCAAGAGTGGGCTTATCACTTGGCTCAACTATAAACAATAATTTACATTTTCCATAAAAAATATCTTCTTTGAGTTGAGCAAACAATTCAACTTTAATAGTCACACTTGCTTCATCATCGATATTTAAACTATCATTTGAGTAGGCAATTAATTCTTCGAGCGTTTCGATTTCATAAAGATTCATTTTCTTCATATTATTTTTATTTCCCCTTTCCATTTCACAATCTCATGCTTTTCTATTATCCACTTAATATGATACATTAAGCAATTACTATTTTCAATATAATTCAGCCTACTTTTTTATAAATGATGAAGAATTTCTTTAAAAGACTTAAAAGTGATACACTTAAAAACCTTGAATTTGCTGGCTTGCCAGCAAGATGTGCCCCGGCTGTGTAACAGCCTATTCCCCCCTTGTGATTCGCCTCGGCGAAGTGCAAGGGGCAGCCCCCTGGTTGGGAAGGGGCGGCTTAGAACTTCTTACGGCTGCTTGCAGCTGTTAGATGTTCTTGCAGGGATTAGGAGCGGCAAGAAAACTAGGGCTTGCGAAGAAGTAGTGGGGAAAGAGAAACTTGGGCTTGCAACCGAGAAACTAGAGCCTGCGAAAAAATAGTGGGGAAAGAAAACTTGGGCTTGCAATCGAGAAACTAGAGCCTGCGAAAAAGTAGTGGGGAAAGAGAACCTTGGGCTTGCAACCGAGAAACTAAAGCTTGTGAAAAAAAATAGAAGGAATTAATAAATATAGGAAATACTGAGTTATAGATCAACTGATATTGCATTCCCTTTTTCGATGTGAGGGGGTGAACCCGGTTCACCCCCTTCTGATATTTCAGCCGATATTGCATTCCCTTTTTTGGATGTGAGGGGCGAACCCGGTTCATCCCCTTTTGATATTTCAGCTGATATTGCATTCCCTTTTTCGATGTGAGGGGGTGAACCCGGTTCACCCCCTTTCTGATATTTCAGCTAATACTTCATTTTCTTTTTCGGATGTGAGGGGTGAACCCGGTTCACCCCCTTTCTGATATTTCAGCTAATACTTCATTTTCTTTTTCGGATGCGAGGGGTGAACCCGGTTCACCCCTTTTCTAATATTTCAGCTAATACTTCATTCCCTTTTTTGGATGTGAGGGGCGAACCCGGTTCACCCCAGGCATCATTATTCAGGCAGAAAAGACAAAAAACACCAAAATTCATTTACTCTTTTTGAACCAACTATTACTCCTCCCAATAAGAGTCATGTGATTCTGGAACAATACCAAAAAGCTGTTGCATATAATCTTGTCTTTCATCCAATACCCTGACTATCTTTATACAATTCTTTTCCCAACGATATACTACATAATTTTTTTCCACATATAAATATCTATAATCTGTTGGAACATCTATGATCCGTCCCAAATCTAACCCCATTAAAGGAAAAGTCTCTAAATGGCGAATGGCTGTTGTTATTTTTCGTAGACACTTTTTGGCATTTTCGCTACCAAAAGATTCGCTAAGGTATTCTTTAATTCGAAATAAATCCTCTTGTGCTAGCTTGGAATATTCAATCTTCATTCTTAAATCCCCAAAGCGGCTTCTACCTCATCCGCTGAAAGCCAACCATCCTCTCTTCCAGATTTTTCACCCTCAGCAAGCTGTGCCATCAATTTAACTGTAGCATGTAAACGGTCTAAATCATCTACTTTTACTATAGCATATTCTCCGTGACCATTCTTAGTAAGATAAACCGGATTATTTGGTGACACTTCTTTTAACACTTCTGTATAATTTCTTAAATCTGATACTGGTTTTATATTTGGCATACAAATCATCTCCTTTGTTTTTATTATATCCTGATTGATTAAAAAACTCAATACAAATTAACATGTATATTTACAGCAAAATTTCCGTTTTTTCTGTACATATAAAATTGCTTCCACGGTTATGCTTGACTAGAAATTCAACAATTTATATAATAATTTATATAATATTTTTAGGCAAAATAAATAGAGGAAGAAACTCAATTTCCTTTAATTTCTAGGAAAGGACAATATATAGAATGGATAAAATACTTAAATACTATCGTGAACGAATAAATTGTAACCAAAATGAAGTGGCAAAGTATCTTGGGGTCACGCCACAACGATACTTTGTAATTGAAAATACAGACAGTGTACCTGAAAAATATATTAACAAGCTTTGTGAATTATTTAAAGTTCGCAGAGAAATTCTTTTTAAATCTTTAGCTGCAAAAAATAAATATATTGCGCCAGAAGAAGTCACTTACTATCGCCAAAAAAAAGGCTTAAGTAAACAACAACTTGCAATCAAGTTAGACACTTATCATACTTATGTTTATAATTGGGAAGCAGGAAAATTCTCTCCAACTCAGAAGAACGCAGAACTTCTAATGAGCTATCTCGAAATTCCAGATTATATTATTTTTCCAGATATCGTTGAATGTGATTCGGAGCATATTATTTTAGAACTGGAAGATTATGTCCTGATTGTTGCAAAAGATCCCCTAAAATATAATGTAAATATTCCATTTAAAAAAGTGATTTATGCTTACCTGTTTTCAGACTGTTTACAATCAATAAGAGAACTTGAACCTGGGGAACGTCCTACTTATCCCCTTCAACTCTATACAAATGATTCAACTTTTATGTTTGAATTCGAAAATCAGATTTTAATAGTAACGCACTATCCTTTAACCGAACAACAAATGAATGCTGCTAAATTAAATTCTGAAAAAAATATAATTTATGGAGTAAGCGACAAAATGCTTCTCCTGATTCTTACATTAATTAAAGAGAAAAAAAACGAGTATTTCTTTTGTAATGATTTTCTTAGTGAACTGAAAAGCATTTTTTCCTCTGTTACGTTACATGAACTCGAACACAAAATTATATGTTCCACTTCAGAATATCTATCAATCGTTTCTTATGAAAAAGTAAATGATGAAGTAATTTTTATAAAAGACATTGATATTTCTTTTATGAATTAATATTTTTTATTGATTTCAGCTCTATTATTTGTTATAATGTAATTGAACAAAAAATTATATTATACGAATAGGAGTTGATAAAATGGCAATTACATTAAGTTTTATGAATAACAAAGGTGGTGTGGGCAAAACTGCTTCCACAGAAATATTAGCAGAATTACTTGTTTCTTTGGGGAACAAGATTTTAATTGTTGATATGGACGAGCAATCCAATATAAGCATGATTTTCCACAGATACGGAACCTGTCCTTACAATATACGAACAATATTTCTTGAAAAATTAAAAACCAGAGAAGACATTAAAAAATGCATTCAAACGACAGACATAAAAGGAATTGATATTATTGCTTCTTCTTTGGAACATGCAGATACTCAGACTGTTCTTTCTTGTGATCGTACCTGTAATATTAATATTATACTCAAAAAGGCATTAGATACTATACAGGATGAATATGATTATATTCTGATTGATAATGCACCGGCAAATAACAGTTTGTCAGTAAACAGTATTATCGCTTCCGATTATGTTTACGTACCTGCAAAAGCCGAAAAGCTAAGCTTTGAAGGTGCAAGAAACACTATTGATACGATGTTAACCGTAAAAGATGAATTTATGGTAAGTAATGTCAAGTTCGGCGGAACTTTTTTGGTAGACATTGACACCAGAACCAATAATTTTAAGGAACGCCAAAAAGAATTTAAAGATACTTTTGGCGACAGCTGCCTTAATTCATTTATTCGTAAAAGTGTACGGATACAAGAAATGGAAAGTGTTTATGAACCACTTCTCTTTTCAAAAGGCGATACTTCAAATGCATTAAAGGATTATGGAGAATTACTTTATGAATTTAATTTATTGCCTGCAGAGCAACAACAAAAATTAAAAGAAATTTTAGGAGGATTTTGATAAATGGCACGAAAAAAATTTGGTCTTACTTTAGAAACCAGAGAAGCTGCAGATAATTCTGCAGCTGAACAATTAACTACAGAAAAAATTGCGGAAATAAATAATCCGACTTCCGCTGACCCTTTTGGATATAAATTAGTACCCTTTCATAAAATTGTGCGTAATGAAAAAAATGACTACGAAATGGTAAATTTGACTTCTTTGAAAGAAAGTATTCTAAAAGGCGAACTACTACATAATTTTGATGTGAAGTATGATTTAGAAAAAGATCTCTATATCTTAATATCCGGGGAACGAAGATATACATCTATTGAAATGCTAAGAGAAGAATTTCAAAATGCGGAACCTGAAACGATCGATCCGGAACGATTGGAATTATATAAAAAAAATGTGGAACCTTTTTTTAGTTTGGGACTTCCGTGTAAAATTCTAAATCGCAATAAAGATTTGGATGAAATAGATGAACTGATCCTTTTAAATGAAGCAAATCTTGAAGTAAGAGAACTTTCCCCTGCGAAGAAAGCTGCAAAAATTGCTGAGCTTCAGCAATTATATAAAAGAAGAAATGAAAGAGACGGAAAAAACGAATCTGTTCAAGAACAGGTTGCTGATACATTGCAAATCTCCAAAAGACAAGTTCAGCAGTATACTGCAATAAATGAAAAACTAATTCCTGAACTAAAAGAACAGTTTGATAACGAGCAACTAACCGTAAAAGAAGGAAGTGCTTTTGCACAACTTGATGAAGAAGGGCAACGAAGTATATTAGAAATAATTAAAAGGCAGGGTAAAGTAGAGACAGGTGATATGGCTGCCATAAAAACGGAACAGAGCTTGCGTGAACAAAAAATTTCTGAGTTAGAAAAAAAACTCGAAGAAAAAAATCTTGAATTAAATACTGCTGTAGATGAAGCAACAAAAATCCGTGAAAAAAACAATGCCCTGATCATGAGTTTAAATAAAACTCGTGAAGAATTCACGCAAAAAGAAGCCTCTTTGCGTGAGAAATTAAAAAATGAGTTGGAACAAGATAATTCGAAAAATGTAGATATACTGAAGAAACAAATTGAGAAAATTGAATCCGAAAAAAGATCTCTGGAAAACCATATTTTAGACATTGAAAAACAAAACCAAGAAAAGGAAGCATCTTTAAGACAACTCTGTGATGAGTTAGAATCCCTAAAGCAAACACCAGATACCCCTCCGGAACCTACTCTAACTTCTGATGAAAAGCAATTATTAAAGTATAATTACGAACTGACCAAAACTGTTGATGAAATAAAGTCTTTAATATGTAAAGCTCAAAAAACTATTAATCAGGCAAATGAATTAGCTACTGAACTACCTGAAGACTTTAAAGCAAATGCCACTTATGTAATGAAGATTCTTAACTTTAAATAAGAAAATAAGAATTTTGTGAGCAGCTTTAATCGGATTCATACTCATTTTAACATTAATCGGAGCCTCCGGCTCTTTTGTGTAGGCGTCATTTGGCTCTGCTTTTTGTAATTTTTTTGCAAACATGCGAAAGCAGTTAGTCTTGTTATGGTCATATTGCTTGCATATTGTGCGATTTCTTTGTTTTTATAAATTAGCAAGGCCATCCAACGGTCAGGAGTCTTTTTTCCCGGATTATTGGCAGACCAGAAACCTGCCATTCTGTATTTGGTTGACAAAAGCCACTATTTTATGTATCATTAAAAATAGCTTTTGTCAACTTTTTTCGTGAGAGGAACAACGTTATCGAGAATAGGCAAAAGACCATAAAGCAAATCAGGGAATTCAATCAATTTTATGCGGTACTTCTGGGCTTCCTTAATTGAAGACTCCGAATATTCTGTTACAGAAACAAAGATTTTGTTTGAGCAAAAAGAAAACGGACCAACTAGTGCGAATCGGCTGATTGATTCATTGCATTTGGATAAAAACTACATCAGCAGCAGCATTCGAAATTTTAAAAAAGCTGTATTGATTACAGGAACTCCCTATTCTGATGACAAACACGCTCTCATCATACAAGAATAACTTATCAATGAATTAATACCTAACAGGTACTAATATAACCTCAAAATATATCGGCAGATATATTGGAAAAATTTCATTTTTGTAGTAGGAGGAAAAATATGAAATTACGTTGTTTTTTAATGGTATCTCTCTGCCTTCTGACTCTGGCCGGATGCCAAAGCAATTCACAGGGAGACGTCACAGCGCCTTCAGCAGTTCCTGAGACCGTGGAGGTGCCGCAAACAAGTACTGAGGCAACCACGCCGACAGTTCAAACAGAAAACGAAACCACTTCTCAAACCAATGTGGATCTGAAAGGTCTGGTAGATCTGGTAGGAAAACCCGATTCCGAGGTTACGGCAGTTCTGGGTCAAGGAGAAGAAATGAAAAACGGAGAGGGACTTCTCTTAGAACGCAACTATACACTTCCTCTTCTGGAAGAAAATGCCAATGTATCCCTATCCTTTAATCTATATCAGGAAGGTGCCAATTTATTGGAACAGGTAGTTATCAACTTAGGCCAGTCCGATTTAAACGAATATGCCCAAACTTTGACCCAGTTATTTGGCGAACCGACAGAAACCTATGAAAAGTCTTATTTCTTCGTTTCTGATGATAAGACTCTGGTACTGGCTGATCTCTACGATGATGGAGCCTATATCGAAATATCCTTGGGAGAATAAATACCAATTTATTAAAAAGCACTGTAACTTAAACAGTCCAATACGGATATAAGGAAATTAACGGTTGTAAAGGTAGATTGAAATGCTCTGAACCACTACACATCAAGTAACCAATTAAATAACATAAATTTTCTGCCAGTAGGTCTTACCTACTGGCAGTTTTAACGTCGTTCCTGCTTTTCCCTTGGTGCGCCTCCTGCCTCTTTCATTAACTTTCGTTTCCCCGTCGCATACATCCGAATTGTTGATCCTGCATCCGTGTAAACTTTCCCACATATAATATATATGTTCTGATCTGCCGGAATGTTTTTCTTTCTGTCAGTAACCGTTTTATATCTTCTGCGTAAGGTTTTATTTTCTTGGGTAAGTTGTATGATACATATTACTCGTTACATTATAATCTAGCTTTAATAATTTGCCACAGTCCCCCGATGGCTTCCCACTTCCTTGGCAATCTCACTATTATTTAGTCCTCTTTCCTTCCATTCCAGCACCCTTTTTACAGCTTCCTATTTCTTTTCAAGGTTCGCTCCCTTGATCCAGTAAGGATGGCATACCACACAAAATAAGGACAAATGACTTGATCTCTGTTGAATCTTACATAGATATAAATGGTATCCTCAATGATTTCATGCCGACTGTAATTAGAAATAACATTACTTAACTACTATAAAAAGGCAAGTCAAATTAGCTTGCTTTATTTACAATTTTTAGGTAATATTCTAAGATTTTCTAAATTTTTGTAAATAAATACTAGAAACGTATAACTAGCTATGCTATAATATAAAAGTAGACAAAATATGTATTTTGTCCACTTTTATCTTTAAAATCTCTACTCTTTCCAATACTTTTGAAAAGGGTTTATTTAATTATATTTATATCTTTGCCATATTGCTTTTTATTTTTTCAATTTAAAATTTATTTTTTTGATTATTACTGTCCTGCTTTTGCAGGACTCTTTTTTGTATTTTCACTAATATCCTATTTTTTCCATTATGAAACAATTTAAGAATTTGTTATTTTCAATGATACCATTTAAGAATTATTAAAGATATAGTTTTTTCAAGAGAATAGAAGGAATATTTTATACATACTATTATATGTGGAGAGAGTATATAGAAAAAATATGTATCTTTTACTTTTTACAATTTTTCCTTATATTTCTACGATTTCCAAGTTTTACTGTTTTCAATTTTTTAGAATAAAATTTTATTTTTCCTCTCCATTTTTTAGAATGGTTACAATGAATTTTTTATTATTTAGAATATCCACATAAGCCTTTTTCATTTTTTAGAATGAAATATAGATAAAATAAAAGGAAGAAACGCCTCATTCATAAAAATTAGCACGTTCTTCCCTTTCCACTACACCTAATCGTCGATTTTTTACAAATATTACTTCTAAAAATCTGTTTCGTTATACGCCAAAAAGACCTAATCCTTTAGGCCATTTCTAACTCTAATTCTAATTCCTTTCTGATCAGTTTATGTATGTAAGCACAATTCACTTCACGTTCAGTCCGTTTCAAATTATCTACGCTATGTTTTACACACCTGAACAATATTTCTTGAATCGACTTTCCCTGATCATCTGCAGTTGGTTTGTATTGGCTCAATAATGCTTCCAGTTCCCGAACTGCTTTCTTATCTGTGATGGCATATAGACGCCGAATTACTACCTGCACCCAGTCACTACGCCTCTTACTTGCTACGCTAATAAATGCTTTCTCTTTTACCTTTTTTAATGGTGTAATATACATAATTCCATTTTTCGCACCAATGGAAAAATTTTTTTTCAATGCCTTTAAATAGCTCCAAATCCGTCCATATGACACTTTAAAAATGTCTTCGTAATCTTTATACATGTCTGCTTTATTTTTGCGATATGAGCCATTTAAGGCCGCAAAAGAGTTCTTTGCAAAATCCAGACACATAATCATTGCATTATCGGTCAGACTCCAGAAATCCTCAGTTTGAAATAGCTCTATGTTTAAATTAATATATCCCTTCTTATAATCTTCTTTCGTTTGAAATACGTTATTTAAAAGTAATATGTCAATGTCTCTATTATCATTTTTAAATTCTTTTATAAATCCAAGTTCAATTAACTTGCTTTTTGCATTGTAAAAACTCTGATTACACATGCCTGTACGAATACAAAACTCTTTATAGTAAATTCCTTCTGCTAGCCCGGTATCATCTGCCCTGGTTGCCAGAAATACCAGTAGTCTTACTGCTCCATTATTTAGTTCTTTTGCTTTCTCTTTTATTCTTTTTACTACATTATATCCCAATTTCATATTTTTTCTCTAAGAGTAAAAAAAAGTATTGTCAAATAAGAAAAATCATGTTATTATAAACATGACTTTCATGAACTAGTGATTAGTTCGGGAGGAGCAATACTTTCCTTATTGCTCCTTCTTTTTTTGCTCTTTTTTCCTTTCATGTTTAATGATTAGAATTTGCTTCTATATTAAATCATGATATTGACTTATTGAAATTGTCTTAAATTTGTCTCAGCAAACTTTTAATTTCCATCTTTTCCTTAAAATACAATTCTTCACAATATTTGTCTAAAATTTTCGTTAATTTGTACAAGTCCCTTTCGGACTACTGTATGGTATACTTTTGGTAATTGTAATAGTGTAAAATTAAGAACAAATTTGTAGGAGGCAAGACTATGATATACTCAGATTTTCATTTACATACATCCTTTTCTGGTGACAGCCAGACGCCCATGAAGGATATGATTGAGCGAGGCATTGCTCTTGGTTTAAAAACCATGTGTTTTACGGAGCATATGGATCTGGACTATGATCCACAATGTGAGGAAAATTTTGAATTGGATACTGACAGCTATTTTCAAGCTTACCTATGCTATAAAGAGGAATACAAGAACAAAATTGACTTGCGCTTCGGAGTGGAGCTCGGCTTACAGCCTCACCTGGCAGATATTCACACCCAATATCTCGCCTCATATCCTTTTGACTTTGTCATAGGTTCTTCTCATCTTGTACACGGAATAGATCCCTACTATCCCAAATTTTTTCAGTCCAATGAGGAGGCTGCCTGCTATCTGGAATATTTTGAATCTATCTTAGAAAATATGAACGCATTCACAGGTTTTGATGTTTATGGTCATATTGATTATATTGTAAGATACTGTCCAAACCGGAAAGAAGATTATTCTTTTGCCAAATATCAGGATATTCTGGATGAAATATTAAGAAAAATCATTGCTTTAGGGAAAGGGATTGAAGTAAATACGGGAGGTTTTAAATATGGTCTGGGACATCCAAATCCTCACGAAGATATTTTAAAACGATACAAAGAACTGGGCGGAGAAGTCATCACCTTAGGCTCCGATGCCCATGGAACAGAGTATTTAGGCTATGAATTTAGCAAAGCTGTCACAATCCTAAAAAATCTGGGTTTTACATATTATACCATATTCAAAAACAGACAGGCAGAATTTCTGCGGCTTTAATTATTGGCTCTGCCATTCCTGCACTTTACAACTGGTATGGTTATTTTAATCAAATCTGGTATTTTACATCTCTCCATTTTCTCTGTACACTGTCTCTAAGATTTAAGTACAAGGAGTATTTATTATGAAAAAACATTCAAGTAAATTTACTACGAACCAGATTTGTTCTATTGCGCTTTTCATGGCATTAGTGTGCGTATCAACTTTATTTTTTAAGGTACCCATTCCTTTAGGCTATGCACATTTAGGAAATGGATTCATTTTTTTAGCTTCCGTTTTCTTAGGTAATCCTGGCGGTATACTTTGTGCCGGCATCGGTTCTGCTTTAGCGGATATGTTCGGCGGATGGTATGCATGGATTATTCCCACTTTAATTATTAAATGCGTAATGGGCGGCATGATTTCCCTGATTGCCTTTGATAAAAACACAAAAGCAAAGGTGCGCAGTGCTAAAACCGCTGTTGCCGTTTTAGTCGGAACTGTAATCATGGTATTAGGCTATTTTGTAGCTGGAAGCTTTTTGGAAGGAAGTATTGTGGCTGGTGCAGCACAGATTCCAGGGCTGGTTGGAGAAGGTATCGTGGGAATCATTCTATTCTATATTCTCGGAATTGCATTGGAGAAAGCTGGAGCATATAAACTACTCCAAAAACATCAATAGACCATATTCTAAAAAACTATGTTATTACATGCCAGATGCATATCTATCGCTTTGCCCTGATAACGGATTTGAGGTTTATAAATATAAAGCTTCCCGTCCCGCAATCACAGCCCTATTTTCCTGCCACCTAAAGCCCCTTTACCTTCTACATTTTAATAGATTTCCGCTGCATCAAACGACAATTCTTTCACATGCTCCAGAAAACTTCGACAATTTCTGCCTTCCTCATCATGATACTCGTACCCAAGCTTTTCTCCCACAAATACCGCCGCTTTTTCAAATAAATCACACATTCTGAAAACCGCATTCCAGCATTCCTTTGTATTTCCACCGCAATAAGTTGAAAGATACATTTTCCACTCTTCCTCAGGCAGCCAGCAATACATATACTTACCGGACTTACCCACACTGACAGAAAAGTCTGTTTCGATTCCAACTTTCCATGACAACATGTTCTCTACTTGTTTTCGCACATGAAAATTCAACATATCTTGCACATATGGTATTTCTTCCCTCCACAGCCCTTTTGCCACATTATTCAGGCACCACCAGAATTCATTGCATGTACATAAATACTGTTTTTCAGACGGCCTTTTTACCCGATAATCTTTATCGGTGGGTGCTGAAATCTCTGGAAGCATATTGTCTTTATCCAAAAGAATCACACATAATTTATCCTTTAGTATATTTTCCCTAGCATGAAAAATACTTTCCACATGTAGGTCAATTCTATTCCCATCCTTAAACTGCATAAGCCAGCCATAAAAATTTTCTTTGTCACTTGGACAATCCGGATGTTCATCCGGATACTGCATAAAAAGCCGTTCCCCAAAGTGATCAATCCAACTTTTATCTTCAATAAAGTCTCTAGTACTTGTCACAACATAGACCACATCATAATCCTGAAAAATATCCTTTGGAACATTGGGGTTAGTTCGGGAGCCGTTCATATAAACCGCCCGGATACGCTCATCTTCCTTTGCAATATGTAAAATAAGTTTGTACATTTCTTCCTCTGTTCTCATTCTCTCCTTCTTCCTCCAATCACATGCTCCTGCCAAACATTTTATATCAAAATTTTGTTCCAAAGGCTATCGGAAACAAAGCTGCCAAAAAGCTACAGCACTGGCTGCAGCAACATTTAAAGAATCTACCCCGTGGGACATGGGAATACGGACCGTATAATCGCAATCAGAAATCGTACAGGACGCCAGTCCGTCACCTTCGGTTCCCAACACAATAGCAAGTTTTTCTTCTGCCATAAGTTTTGGATTACCTATAGTGATGGCATTATCACTTAACGCCATCGCGGCAGTCTTAAAGCCCATTTTTTGCAGATACGCAATACCAGGCTGGGGCCACTTGGTGGATTCATTTTCCATGTAGGTCCAAGGAACCTGAAACACCGTACCCATACTGACTCTTACCGCACGACGATATAGTGGATTGCTGCATTGAGGAGTAAGCAGCAGGGCATCAATGTTCAAGGCTGCTGCCGATCGAAAAATGGCCCCTACATTGGTGGGATTCATGATATTTTCCAGTATGGCAATTCGACGCTTGCCAGCACACACTTCCTCTACACTTGGTAACTGAAGTCGACGCATAGCACACAGCATCCCTCGGGTTAATTGAAAGCCGGTCAGTTTCAGTTTTGTCAGCACTTCGAAATCGGCAGTATAAATTGGGATTTCTCCGCAACGGGCAATAATATGTTTCGCCTGTACGGCAATATGTTTTCGTTCCACCAAGCACGAAACAGGTTCATATCCTGCATCAAGAGCACGCTCAATTACCTTTGGGCTTTCTGCAATAAAAAGCCCCTTTTCCGGCTCATGGCGGTTGAGCAGCTGCACTTCTGTAAGACGGGCGTATACATCCAGTTCTGCTGCTTCAAAGTCAGTTATTTCAATAATATTTGACATAAATATCTCTCTACACTTTCTTATTTATTTTGCACAAAAAAGCCTTTATTTTAGCCATTTGTGCAATGGTTGATAAAGTCACAAACAATGATAAGCATTCATTAATGGGCGAAAACTGTGTCATTTCAGTTGCAATGCACTTC
>CASEML010000110.1 GCA_949289145.1 uncultured Eubacteriales bacterium
AACGAAAAAGGTCTGTGAAAGTGCGCTTTTTCATCAAAAAAACAAGAATTATCCACAACGTAGTGCTGAAAATGCACAAAAAGATGCTGTCGCACCTCAGGTCTACTTAACCTTTGATGCGACAGCCCCATTTTGTTTTTCTAATTGGTTGTTAAAACTCAAGTTTTCCCCGCAGCAGTTTATATAATAATACAAACCATGCCACCACTACTATCATTCACCACCTTTTGCATAGTATCCTGCAATTTACTCTGACTTTCTTCCCCAATCTGGGAAAGCTTGGAGTTAATACCATCTGACACCAGCTGTTCTACGGATTTTCCAAATATATTAATCTTCCATATTCCTTCCGCCTCACTGCTGTTATTTTTTATATATTCAATCAAATCCTTTGCCTGCTGTTCACTTCCTACAATAGGAGCAATTTCCGTTTCAATACCTGCACGTATCATATGAATGGACGGTGCCTCAGAACGTATTTTTACTCCGAATTTATTTCCATGCTTCACAATTTCTGGCTCATATAACTTAATTTCATCTTGTGTTGGCATTACCACACCGTAACCGCTCATTTTTACTGACTGCATGGCATTTTCTACTTTTTGATACTCCTGCTTCATTTTTGCCAGTTCTCTTACTGTGGATAATAACATGTATTCATTTTCTACAGTAACCCCCAGCATTTCAGAAATCATTTCATAATAATATTTATCTACTATCTGAAGCTGCACCTTAATTTTTCCGGTGGCCAAATCAACCTCATCTAATTTCATTCTGCTGACATAAGGGCTGTCAAAGGATAATTTTTCATCCACCGCATCCTTAATGGCTTTTACCTTTTGGGAACTTTCCCGAATCTTTTCTATGATTTCTGTTTTAATTGGGTGACTCATTGGCAGTGTTTCAATCCACTTTGGTACAAAATATTCTATTTCCATTACCGGAAATTCCTTTAGTACATACTCTAATATTTTATGAATATCCTCTTTTCGAATCTGCTGACAATTCAGACTAACCACTCTTACATTATTTTTTTTCGAAATTTCTTCTGCAATCCTTGTACTTTCTTCACTGTATGGTTTCATGGAATTTAAGATCACCACAAAAGGCTTCCCTATTTTCTTTAATTCTGCAATGGTCTTTTCTTCTGGTACTATGTAATTTTCCCTTGGAATCCCACTAAAAGAGCCATCAGTGGTTACCACAATGCCGATGGTAGAATGATCATGAATTACCTTCCTTGTGCCAATCTCGGCTGCCTGTGTAAAGGAAATCTCCTGCTCCGACCAGGGCGTCTTCACCAGTCGCTCTGTATTCCCCTCAATATGCCCTTCCGCCCCATCTACCATATAACCAACACAATCAATTAGTCGTACCGACACCTGAATATCTTCGTCTAACTTGATTTTGGCAGCTTCTTTTGGTATAAATTTGGGCTCTGTTGTCATAATCGTTTTTCCCTGAGCTGATTGGGGCAGTTCATCCTGAGTTCTGCTTTTTATATACTCATCTTCTATCTCCGGCAAAACCATCAAATCCATAAATCGTTTAATAAATGTTGATTTTCCTGTTCTTACCGGCCCTACCACCCCAAGATATATTTCTCCGTTAGTTCGCATCTGTATATCTTTGTATAAATCAACCGTTTTCATAAAAAAATCCTCCTGACCATAGTATGAGTTGGACATACCTGACAAAGGCTATGCCTGCAATTAATACACTATATGTCAGAAGGTTTTAAAATATGCTTAGAGAAAAATCTCTTACAATACATCCAAAAAGCTGGCAATGGCAGTTAACAGCTCTTCTTTATGAACTGTTTTTAAAAAATATCCTTGAGGATTCAATTTCATTACTTCCTGCACTATTTCATTGTCACACAATCCGGTTAAAAAAAATACCGGTATATCCTTTGTTTTTGGATTACTTCGAATCTTTTGCAAGGTTTGTTTTCCATCCATTTCCGGCATTAGATAATCC
>CASEML010000111.1 GCA_949289145.1 uncultured Eubacteriales bacterium
CATTAAAGCAAGTTCTTTCAGAGTTTTCCTCCCCACTCTTAAAGGAAGTCTGTGAAAATATGGACGAACTGGCAGATATTTATAATTTGCTGAACAATTCTATTAATGAAGAGCCGCCTATTTCTGTCCGCGAAGGAGGCATCATTAAGGAAGGCTTCCACCAGGAAATTGATGAACTGCGAAATGCAAAAACGGAAGGAAAAACCTGGCTGGCACACTTAGAAGCAGAAGAACGGGAAAAGACAGGTATCAAAAATTTAAAGATCAAATATAACAAGGTTTTTGGGTACTATCTGGAAGTGACCAATTCTTATAAAGAACTGGTACCGGATTATTATATGAGAAAACAGACGCTAAGCAATGCAGAACGCTATATTACACCTGAATTAAAGGAATTGGAAGATAAAATTCTTGGAGCAGAAGACAAGTTGGTTGCTTTAGAATACGATGAATTCTGTACGATTCGGGATACCGTTGCGGCAGAGGTAGAACGGATTCAGAAGACAGCAGGTGCCATTGCCATGGCAGATGTTTTTGCTTCTTTGTCAAAAGTGGCAGAGCAGAATAATTTTGTACGTCCAAAGATGAATACCAAGGGTATTATTGATATTAAGGGAGGACGTCATCCGGTAGTAGAGAAAATGATTCAAAACGACATGTTTGTCTGTAACGATACTTATTTGGATAATGGCAAAAACAGAATTTCCATTATCACCGGACCTAATATGGCTGGTAAATCCACCTATATGCGTCAGACAGCATTAATTGTATTGATGGCGCAGATCGGTTCTTTTGTACCGGCACAAGAAGCAAAGATCGGTATTGTGGACAGGATATTTACACGAGTAGGAGCCTCCGATGATCTGGCTTCCGGTCAAAGTACGTTTATGGTAGAAATGACGGAAGTGGCCAATATTTTACGAAACGCCACCTCGAAAAGTCTGCTGGTTTTAGACGAAATCGGACGGGGAACCTCTACTTTTGACGGCTTAAGCATTGCATGGGCTGTAGTGGAACATATCAGCAACACAAAGCTGTTAGGGGCTAAAACCTTATTTGCAACCCACTACCACGAACTCACCGAACTGGAGGGGAAAATCGACGGTGTAAATAATTACTGTATTGCAGTCAAGGAAAAAGGCGACAATATTGTGTTTCTTCGAAAGATCATCAAAGGCGGTGCAGACAGAAGCTATGGTATTCAGGTGGCAAAACTTGCGGGCGTACCGGAACAGGTGATTGAGCGGGCCAAGGAAATCTCAGAAGAATTAAATGATGCTGACATCTTGGCAAATGCCAGAAAACTTGCAGAAAACGGAATAAAAGCAAGTGAAGGGCAAAGCATCCGTCAGGATATTGAAGCGGAACAAATCTCTTTGTTTGATACGGTAAAAGATTCTGATATTTTAAAAGAATTAGAAAGTATTGATATCGGCAACCTGACACCAGTAGAAGCTTTAAATGAATTGTACCGGTTACAGAATAAAATTAAAAACCGATGGTAGGAACACACCAACATTGAATTAAAAAGCATATGGAGAATAATTTATGAGATTATGCAAGAAAAGCTACGGTATCATAGGTGATAAATTATGAGCAAAACTGTCAAAAGAGGGTATTTTCCTAATGACGAAAAGGAGTTTTACGGTGAAGCAATTCCCAAGTTATATAGAGCCGGATGTGATTTATATTATCTGATCAATCAGGGCTATCAAATAAAAGGAGCTTCTGTATTTATAGGCAATCATTATTTATTGTCCGAAAGGCAAAGATTAGCCTTAGTAAGAACCATTGCTGCAAAAGAAGATATTAACATAAGAAAGAATAAGGAGATAATTACTGGATTAGAGGGTTCCACAATCCATATTGATGGATTCAATACAATAATTACCCTAGAAGTAGCCTTTTCAGGTTCACCATTATTCCAATGTATGGATGGAACTATAAGAGATTTAGCCGGGCTCAGGGGTACCTACCGCTTGATTGATAAAACAGACTTAGCCATTGCCCAAATTGGAAAAGTACTAGAAGAAAATAAAATCAGAAAGGCAGTCTTTTATTTAGATGCCCCTGTGTCTAATTCAGGAAAATTAAAGGAACGAATTCAACAGTTGTTACGCACATTTCATTTTGAAGTACAGGTAAATAATATCAATAATGTGGATTCCGTACTGAAAACATTAGATCATGTGGTAACGAGTGATGCGATTATTCTTGATAAATGCAGAAGCTGGTTTAATCTGACGAAAGTAATTATTGAACAAGCTCTAGGAGATTATCCATATATTGATTTTATTCAGACACCTGAATGCAAAGAATAAACCAAAACAACCATTCTTCAATATAGGAGGCACAAACATGCAGAAAATTGAAGTTCTTGATAAAAATACCATAGATAAAATTGCCGCCGGCGAAGTGGTAGAACGTCCTTCTTCCGTAGTAAAAGAACTGGTAGAAAATGCCATTGATGCGGGAGCTACCGCAGTAGCAGTGGAAATTAAAGATGGTGGAACTAGCCTGATACGAATTACCGATAATGGCAGCGGTATTGAAAAAGAAGAAGTAAAAACTGCTTTTCTTCGCCATGCCACCAGCAAAATTCGCAATGCGGAAGATTTGTTAAATGTTTCCTCTCTTGGTTTTAGAGGTGAAGCCTTATCTAGTATTGCAGCAGTTTCTCAGGTGGAATTGATCACTAAAACCTCACCGGACTTTACCGGTAGCAGATATCGTATTGAAGGCGGAGTAGAAGTGGGCATGGAAGAAATCGGGGCACCGGATGGAACCACATTTCTGGTCCGAAATCTGTTTTACAACGTTCCTGCCAGAAAAAAGTTCTTAAAATCCAATCAGACAGAGGCCGGATATATCAGTGATTTGATGGAGCGAATGGCATTATCACGCCCGGATATTTCCTTTAAATTTATTAACAATAATCAGACAAAATTACAGACCAGCGGCAACACCAACTTAAAAGATATCATATACCACATATATGGACGTGACATCACTGCCAATCTGATTCCTATTGACCGTGAAATTAATGGTGTCCGCTTAAGCGGGTTTATCGGAAAACCTTTAGTATCCAGAGGAAACAGGAGCTTTGAAAATTATTTCGTAAATGGGCGTTATATCAAAAATAACATCATATCCAGAGCCATAGAGGAAGGATACAAAGGCTTTGTAATGCAGCATAAATATCCTTTTACCGTTTTGCATTTATCTATTGACGGAAAAATGTTAGATGTAAATGTACATCCAACAAAAATGGAACTGAGAATTTCTAATCAGGAAGATGTATACCGTTTTATCTATATGGCTGTAAATGATGCCTTAAATGGCAGAGAGTTGATTCCGATTGTTTCCTTTGGCAAGGAAGAAAACAAAAAAGAAGAACGTGTGATACCTAAAAAGGCGCCGGAACCTTTTGAGAAAAAGCGGCTTAAGGAAATGCAGGCAGCACAAAAGAAAGATTTTCCGAAAGCTGAAGTTGTTGAGAAACAACGAAATATTGCAGAAAATAACACTCCACAAAGTTCTGCAAGTACTTCTGCATCTGTTGTTTTAAAATCAGACAAAAAAAATGCAGATGTCAAGGAGGAACAGGAAAAACAAGAGCAGATGCAGCAAATAGAAAAGACATTGGCACCTGTTAATGCAGTAAGCTCTATGATTAGGGAAGAATCCCTATATCAGGCACAGCAGCAGGAAAAAAGGGAGATTCCTTCATCAGAACAGGAACCTTTAGTTGATTCAGAGCAACTTGAATTATTTGACACAAACTTACTGACAGAAGAATCACGAAGCAAACACAAAATCATTGGTCAGTTATTTAAAACCTACTGGTTGGTAGAGTTTGAAGATAAACTATTTATCATCGATCAGCACGCCGCCCATGAAAAAGTCTTATATGAGCGAAACGTTAAGCTTTGGAAATCTAAGGAACATTCCTCGCAGTTTATCAGTCCACCGTTGATATTGACCTTATCCAATAAAGAGGAAGAGATTCTTCAAACTTACCAGTCCTATTTTGAAGAACTGGGTTTTGAAATTTCTTCTTTTGGAGGCAAAGAATACTCCATTACCGCTGTTCCAATGAATCTGTATGGGTTAGCACAGAAGGAGTTATTTATTGAATTGATTGACAGCCTAGATACTATGACAGGAAAACTAGCACCGGATATGATAAGAGATAAGTTAGCCTCAATGTCTTGTAAAGCGGCAGTAAAAGGAAATCAAACTTTGTCCTATGAGGAAATGGATGAGCTGATTTGCGAATTAATGACCTTGGAAAATCCATACAACTGTCCTCACGGAAGACCAACCATTATCTCAATGAGTAAATATGAACTGGAGAAGAAGTTTAAGAGGATAGTGTAGAGCAGTATCTGTTTAGGTAATCTGATACATAGGGGAAAGAGGGAGAGGATATAAAAACAGTTCCATTAACGGAGAGGTATTCGATAATGGAACTGTTTTTTGTTTGTCTCTGTTAAATTTATAGTACAAACCACTTAACTAAAATGAACACTGTGATAACCAACCCAACGCCAGCTACAATTCCATAAATTTTTGCAGATTCGCTATCCTCTTTTTCTTTTATCAGATAATACAACCCACCACATAAAATCATAATTCCTACAATTAATCCGCATACATAAAATAACATTACTTTTTCCTCCATTTCAATAAAACAGCTGAGTTAACAATTACAAGTACAGAACCTGCATTATGTACTAATGCACCGACAACTGGACTCAAAATTCCAGTCATCGCCAGAATAATAGCTACAAAATTTAACAACATGGAAAACGATAAATTTATTTTAATAGTTTTTAACATTCTTTTTGATAATGCAAACAAATGTGGTAATTCTTTTACTTCGTCATCCACAAGAACAATGTCAGCAGCTTCAACGGCAATATCACTTCCTATACCTCCCATTGCAATACCTACAAATGCCTTTTTTAACGCCGGAGCATCATTGATACCGTCACCAATCATACAAATCTTTTCGTTTTCACGCTGGCAGCCTTTTATATAAGCAAGCTTATCCTCTGGCAGACAGTTTGCATGCACTTCATCAATTTCTATTTCTTTTGCTATCTGTTTTGCAGCATTTTCGTGGTCACCTGTGAGCAGTACGGGATAAACAGTATGTTGCTTTAATTCTGCAATCATACTGCGGCTTTCTTCTCGAAGCGTATCGGACAATACAAGGTATCCTGTCAGCACATGATCAATTGCTATATATGTAATAGTACTTCCTTGTTCTAAATATTTGCGGCTTTCTTGTTTTATTTCTTCTGGCACAACAATTCCATTTTCGTGTAAAAGCTGCATATTTCCTGCCAGCACTGTTTTTCCGTCAACAGTTGCCTTAACACCTCTTCCGGCAAGTAGCTGAAAGTCATAAACCGCATAACATTCTTCAAAATGCTCAGCTTTATATGATTGTACAATGGCTTTTCCCAATGGGTGTTCCGATAAGGCTTCCACAGAAGCTGCAAGTCTATATAGTTCGTCTTTTGGATAGCTATTTGATAAGATAATAATGTCGATAACTTTTGGAGTTCCAAAAGTAAGTGTTCCGGTTTTATCAAAAGTAATTTTAGAAACTGATGCGAGTCTTTCCAGTGCGTCTCCCTCTCGCACAAGAAAGCCATGTTTTGTGGCATTTCCTATGGCTGCCATTATGGCTGTTGGGGTAGCAAGTACCAGAGAGCAAGGGCAAAATACAACAAGAATGGTAACAGCTCTAATTATCTGTCCTGTAATCAACCATGTGAGAACTGCTGAGGTAAGTGCAATAACTACAATCCATGTTGCCCAACGGTCAGCCATATTTACTATTTTTGCTTTTCCAGCATCCGCAGATTGAACTAGACGGATCATTCGTTGAATGGAACTGTCTTCCCCGACTTTTACTGCCTTCATTTCAAAGGCACCGAACTGATTTACAGTTCCGCTTGATACTTCGTCACCAATGGTTTTATCTACCGGAATGGATTCTCCTGTCATAACAGCTTGATTCACAGAAGTCTGACCTTCGGTAATGATTCCATCTACCGGAATCGTTTCTCCAGGCAATACACGCAGAATATCATTTATTTTTACCTGTTCTGCTGGAATAATGCTTTCTGTTCCGTTTTTCAGCACGCGTGCTGTCTGGGGATTAAGATGTACAAGTTTTTCAATTCCTTCTCTTGCCTTTGCAACGGTCAGTTCCTCTAATAAACTTCCAAGCTGCATAATAAATGCGACCTCACCGGCAGCAAAGTCTTCACCAATACAGATAGAAGCGATTAATGCTAAAGATACCAATACATCCGCCTTAATATCAAATTCTGTCACTAATCCGATAATAGCTTCTAAAATAATAGGCAGTCCGCAAAGTACAATAGCAAACCATGCTAAATCGAAGTGCAATATATCTACTTTTAGAATGCTCAGAATCAAAGCAATTCCAGACAACACCAGAAAAAGAATATCTCTCTTTATTCCGCCAAGTTCTAAAACTTCTTCCAGCTTTTTAATCATCGTTTTCATAACGACCTCCTTTCCTATACCCCTATGGGTATACATTATACCTATAGAGGTATAGGTTGTCAATAGTCAAAAAAATACAGTTGAACTATTCTGACCATTCAACTGTATTCCTATCCATGTTCACTGTGCTATTATTTCATATTTGCAAATCTTTCGACTGCTTTTGTAAAACTTTCAATGGTTTTATCCGGATCACCATGTTCAAGACCATCTCTTACACAATGTTTAATATGTCCCTCTAATACAACTTGTCCGGCTTTATGCAGCGCTGATTTTGCAGCATTTATTTGCGAAAGAATATCTTCACAAGGCACATCTTCATCTATCATTCTATCAATTGCCTGCACTTGTCCAATAATTTTACTTAATCGTCTATGCAAATTGTCAGCATCCATACACTGCTTCATAAGTCTAAGTCCCTCCTAACGATACCCTGTAGGGTATATGATTATTATACCTTTGATTTGTATTTTGTCAATCGGGATTGTTTATAGTGAATTTAAAAAGAATCATAGTTTCTTTTCCTTGCCTTTTTTCTTTTCAAATGTCATAATAAAATAAGAAAAGTGAGGTAAGAAGATAAAAGTCAAATTTAAAAGAGAGGAATAAAAAATGAAAATATATTTAACCAGCAGTCCCACAATTACGGACTGGAAAACAGCACATCTTTAGGTATGGGCTTTGGTTTATCATATGGAAAGCAATCCTAAACATAGAGGAGCATACAGGCATCAGAATGTATCTAAACCATAAAAAATACATTCTGACGCCTTTTTAATTGCCTAATGTCACAAAATGGTACCAGTACTGGCAAATATCTTAAAGTTTACATTCGTGTTGCCTCTGCCTTGAGGGGAAGTATTTGTAAGCACTTATGAGCGTATGGATAAACAATAGCGCTGAACCGTCACGATGTAGCACCTATAATGCAAAAACGCTTCAACTCCCCTATGGCAAGATGCTCCACTTTATGATATACTAGTAAGAACGTTCAAAAAAGTATTATGGAGAATATATACTTAAATGACGATAGATACTAAGGTGGTGAGATCATGAAACAACCATTAATCATTTTGGCAGGTCCAACCGCGGTGGGAAAAACAGAGGCTTCCATCGAACTTGCCAAAGCGGTGGACGGAAAAATCATCTCTGCTGATTCTATGCAGGTTTACCGGCACATGGATATCGGTTCTGCCAAAATCAAACCGGAAGAAATGCAGGGGGTTCCCCATTATCTTATTGACGAACTGGAACCTTGGGAGGACTTTAATGTTTACCGTTTTCAGGAATTAGCCAAAAAATATATGAAAGAAATATACGAAAAAAGTAAAATTCCGATTCTTGTAGGCGGCACCGGTTTTTATATTCAGTCTGTGCTATATGATATTGACTTCACTTCTACGGATGCTGACAACGGCTATCGGGAAGAATTAGAACTTCTTGCCAAAGAAAAAGGAGCCGAACATCTCCATTACATGTTACAACAGGTGGATGCAAAATCCGCAGAAGAAATCCATGTCAACAATGTAAAACGTGTAATCCGGGCATTGGAATACTATAAACAGACCGGACAGCCGATATCTAAACACAATGAAGAAGAACGCAGGAAAACTTCTCCTTATAATTTTGCTTACTTTATTCTAAACGATGAGCGTTCTACCGTATATGAACGCATCAACAAAAGAGTAGATCAGATGTTTAACGCGGGATTGGTGGAAGAAGTAGAGAATCTAATAACGCTAGGTTGCCGCAGAGATATGGTATCTATGCAGGGATTAGGCTATAAGGAGGTTATAGATTATCTGTCCGGGGAAATTTCTTTGGAAGAAGCAGCTCAGAAGATAAAGCAGGAAACCAGACATTTTGCCAAACGGCAGCTGACTTGGTTTCGCAGAGAACGGGATGTGCTATGGGTCAATAAAAATGAACTGGAACATAACAACCAAAAGATTTTACAATATATGCTGAGTATGCTAAAAGAAAAAAATATATATTAATACAACAGAGAGGAAATACAATGGCAAATTTAGATTTAGAACAGCTATATCAATCCATGGGAATAAGTAAAAAAGTTTATAACTTTGGTATGGCGGTAGAAAAAAAATTACAGCAACGATTTGATAAAATAAAAGAAACCACCACTTATAACCAGCTGAAGGTATTAAAAGCAATGCAGGATAATCAGGTAAGTGAAGCCTGCTTTGCCGCTACTACCGGATACGGCTACAATGATTTGGGACGAGATAAATTAGAAGATGTATACGCTTCGGTATTCCATACAGAAGCAGCTTTGGTCAGACCGCAGATTACTTGTGGAACTCATGCATTGGCACTGGCGCTGGCAGCAAATACCAGACCTGGAGATGAAATACTTTCTCCTGTAGGAAAACCATATGATACTTTAGAAGAAGTTATCGGCATCCGGCCTTCGAAAGGTTCTTTGGCAGAATATGGAATTACCTATGCACAGGTAGATTTGCTTGCTGATGGGGGTTTTGATTACGATAAAATTAAAAGTGCCATCAATGAACGTACCAGATTGGTAACCATACAGCGTTCAAAAGGCTACCAGACAAGACCTACTCTTTCTGTAGAAAGAATCGGAGAATTAATTTCTTTTATAAAAAAAATTAAGCCTGATGTAATCTGCATGGTGGATAACTGTTACGGAGAATTTGTAGAAACGAAAGAGCCAAGCGATGTAGGGGCAGATATGGTGGTAGGTTCCCTAATCAAAAATCCGGGAGGCGGACTGGCACCAATTGGTGGTTATATTGCGGGAAAACAAGATTTCATTGAAATGTGCGCTTATCGTTTGACCTCACCGGGGCTAGGCAAGGAAGTGGGGGCAACTTTGGGAATCAATGGCAGCCTGTATCAGGGATTGTTTTTGTCTCCTACTGTAGTGGAATCTGCTTTAAAAGGTGCCATTTTTGCCGCCAACATTTATGAAAGATTAGGATTTTCCGTAGTGCCAAACGGAACAGAAAGCCGTCACGATATTATTCAGGCGGTGACTTTTGGAACAGCAGAGGGCGTGATTGCATTTTGTGAAGGAATTCAGGCAGCAGCACCGGTAGACAGCCATGTGGTACCGGAACCTTGGGCGATGCCGGGATATGACGCAGATGTTATTATGGCCGCCGGGGCTTTTGTTTCTGGTTCCTCCATTGAATTAAGTGCAGACGGACCGATGAAAGAACCATATGCAGTGTACTTTCAAGGAGGGCTTACCTATGAACATGCCAGATATGGCATCTTAAGAACACTGCAGCAGCTGGTAGACAAGAAAATTATTGAACTGTAAAATTTAATTTTTCTTTAAAATTTTTGAAAATCAAAACTAATTGTATACAATAACTTCCATTTGTGCTATGATATATGTTGTTGTTTTTGCGTGACAGAAAAGTTATTGTAGAATATACAATGATAATTGGAGGGCAATTTATGAGTAAAAGTAAGAATTCGTGGGCATGTTTTTTATTAATGTTAGCAGGCGTTGTCCTAGGCGGATTTATTGGAAATCTGGCTTCTAACGTTTCTTTTTTAAGCTGGCTTGATTATGGACAGACCTTTGGACTTTCTTCGCCGCTGATATTGGATTTGGGAATTCTTGTAATTACTTTTGCCCTGACCATTAAAATTTCAATTGCAAGTATTATTGGTATCATAATTGCCATAATAGTTTATAGGTTGATTTAGCTACATAACCCTTGTTTTGTTCTGAGAGAAATACTGCAAAAACAAGGGGGCATAATATGTTAAAACCACAAAAAACAATGAAAGAATTACCAAAGGAAGAGCAGCCATATGAGAAATTTGAAGCATATGGGGCCGAAAGTTTAAGCGATGCTGAGCTATTGGCTGTAATACTCCGCACCGGAACCAAAGGAATGACTGCAGTTGCATTGGCAAGAAATATTCTTGGTGAAAGTGGGGCAGAATGGGGCATACTAAGTATTGAACGTCTTTCCCTGAGAGAATTAAAAAAAATTTCCGGAGTAGGGAACGTAAAAGCAATACAGATAAAATGTATTGCTGAGCTGGCAAAAAGAATAGCAAAAGCAGAACAGTATCAAAAAGTAAGTTTTCGACAGCCTAAAAGTGTAGCTGAATATTATATGGAAGAATTTCGGATGAAAAAACAAGAACACATGATGTTGATCATGCTGAATACCAAAAGTATGCTGATTGGTGAAAAAGTAATCTTCAAAGGAACCGTCAATGCCTCCCTGGTGTCTCCCAGAGAAATTTTCATGGAAGCTGTAGAGCACGAAGCAGTTTATATTATCCTGCTTCATAATCATCCCAGCGGTGATCCGACACCGAGCCGGGAAGATATTGCATTAACCAAAAGAATGAAAGAGGCAGGAAATCTGATGGATATAAAATTGCTGGATCATATTATTATCGGTGATCATAAATATATCAGCTTTGCAGAACAAGATTTATTGTAGAGAAAGGAGTCATGAAAAGTGGCAAATAACAGTTTTGGAATAGATTTAGGAACAAGTAATATTAAAATATATAATATGGCAGAGGACAGTATTCTTAATCAGAAAAATATGCTGGCAATCCGCAATAAAAAAACATTGTTTGCGATTGGCGATGAAGCATATGAAATGTATGAAAAAGCTCCTGCCAACATTCATATTTCTTATCCTCTAAATGACGGTGTTATTGCAAATATCAGAAATATGCAGGCACTATTATATGAATTTATCAAAATTTCTACTAACAATAATATCAAACCGGCAGATTACTATATTGCAGTTCCCACCGATGTAACAGAAGTAGAAAAGAGAGCTTTTGGTGACTTGATTAAAAATTCCGGCTTAAAGCCAAAGAAAATCTGCGCTGTAGAAAAAGGAATTGCAGATGCAGCAGGAATTGGTGTGGGTTTAAACGAAGCTACCGGGGTCATGATTGTAAACATTGGCGCTGAGACCACTGAGATTTCTGTCATCTCTCTTGGCGGTGTAGTAATCAGCAAATTGATCAAAGTAGGCGGTGTAAAGTTAGACGAAGCTATACAGAATATAATAAGAAGAAATTATAATCTGATTATTGGGGATAAGACCGCAGCACATATCAAACATGAACTGGCAAGCGGTATCAAAGAAGATAAAGAATTGAGCGGTATGGCCTGCGGACGTGATGTAGTAACTGGGCTTCCCATCGAAGTACAAATTCCGGCAGATTTAATTTACGAAGCATTAAAAGAACCATTACACACGATTATGGATTCCATTAAAGTGATTTTAGAGCGCACACCTCCAGAATTTGCAAGAGATATCATCAAAGCAGGTGTATATGTAACTGGTGGATGTGCCCAAATTCGAAATCTTGCACCTCTGATTACTAAATCCACAGGGTTAAATGTAAATATTTCTGAAAATCCGTCGGAAAGCGTAGCAAGAGGGCTGGCTCGGATTATTAACAATAATGATTACAAATATCTTGCATATAATATCAAGGATATTACCAACTTAAAATAAATTTGAGGGATTGTAATGAAGAAAAAGAAACGTAAGTTTACACTTTCAAGTGAATATGTGTTACTCATCTTCACCGTATTGTGCGTCATTATGATTTTTGTAACCTTTAATACTAAAATCACTGCGGGACCATTGCGCGGAGTGGCAAGTTATGTTCTGGTACCTTTGCAAAAAGGAATTAATCAGATTGGTTCTGTGGTAAGCAGTTGGTCTGATAACCTGACAAATCTCAAAGACGTTATGGCGGAAAATGAAGAATTAAAGGAACAGGTAGATCAGCTTACTACAGAAAATAATATTCTGCAGCAGGATCGATTTGAACTAAACCGTCTCCGGGAATTATATGAGCTGGACGAAAAATATCCAGACTACAATAAGGTAGGTGCCCGAGTGATAGGGAAAGATGCGGGCAATTGGTTTCAAAACTTTGTGATAGACAAGGGCAGTGAAGATGGTATTCAGGTGGATATGAATGTGATTGCAGGAAGCGGTTTGGTGGGAAGAGTTACATCCGTAAGTTCTCATAGTGCTACTGTACTATCTATTATTGACGATTCCAGTAATGTGGCAGCACAAGTTCTTTCCACTTCTGATAATTGCATTGTTTCAGGAAGTCTGCAATTAATGAGCGAAAATAAAATTTCCATTTCTAAGCTGACTGATGAAGAAGATAAGGTAACTTCCGGTGAAAAAATTGTTACCTCTAATATCAGTGACAAATACCTGCCGGGCATATTAATCGGTTATGTAGATCAAGTATCCATGGATTCTAATAATCTTACGAAATCGGGAACCCTTCGCCCAGCAGTAGATTTTGCCCATTTAGAAGAAGTATTAGTTATTTTGGATTTGAAAAAAGGAACGGAGGAATGAGCAGTAGTATGAAGCGGAAAATTACAATATTTATTTTAATTATTATATGCTTTTTACTGCAATGCACTGTTTTTAAAGCGGTTATATTCACTCATGTGGTACCGAATCTTTTGATCGTGGTGACTTCTTCTTTTGGATTTATGCGGGGGAAAAAAGAGGGGTTATATGTGGGATTCTTTTGCGGAATGCTGATTGATTTATTTTTCTGTGAGTTTTATGGTTTTTACACCCTTATATATATGTACATAGGATACATAAATGGCTTTTTCAAGAATATGTTTTATGACGATGACATAAAGCTTCCTATGGTTCTCATTACAGGGAGTGATTTCATTTACGGCTGTATTATCTATGTATTTTCATTTTTGTTAAGGGGGAGATTTGATACCTGGTATTATTTTAAAAATGTGATTTTTCCAGAGGTTATTTATACGGTGGTAATTACTCTTATATTCTATCGCATTATCCGTAGAATTAATCGTAAATTGGAAGAGGACGAGAAAAGGAGTGCTGCTAAATTTGTTTAGTGATATCAAAGATTTTATTCTAAGCGTTGCGAAATCTAGGCTTTTTGTGCTTACTTTAGTATTTATTGTCTTATTTTCGATTTTAATTGAACGTCTTTTTACACTGCAGATTGTAAAAGGTGAGGAATATCTGGATCAATATGTATTAAAAACAGAACGTCAGCAAACCATATCCAGTACCAGAGGAAATATTTTTGACCGCAATGGCAAACTGTTAGCTTATGATGAGCTGGCATATTCTGTCACTATCGAAGATACATACGAAGGAAAAGATAAGAATCAGCAGCTTAATGAAACTATACGAAAGCTGATTCAGATTATCGAAGACAACGGAGATACCATTGTCAATGACTTTAATATTATTATCGGTGAAAACGGGCTCTATGAATATACGGTAGAAGATACGGCAAGGCTTCGTTTTATTGCTGATATTTATGGCTATGATAAAATAGACAAGCTCACATTGACACAAAAAAACTCTTCTGCCGAACAGCTGATTGCCTATATGGCAGAACGTTATGGAATCGGTGCATACAAAGATGATGACAAAGAAAAGCCATTTATCATTGATTCTTCTTATTCCAAAGAAGAACTGTTGAAAGTGATTACCATCCGATATCAATTAAGCCTTAATATGTACCAACAATATGTAGCAACAGTGGTTGCCAACGATGTAAAAGAAAAAACTGTGGCTGTTATTTTAGAAAACAGCGACGTACTTCAGGGCGTAGAAATTGCTGAAAATACCATGCGTAAATATGTTGACAGTATCTATATGGCACAAATCATAGGATATACTGGTAAAATTTCTTCTGAGGATTTAGAAACATACAAAGCAGAAGATGATTCCTATACAATGACGGATACTGTGGGAAAGTCTGGCATTGAGCAGGAAATGGAGTCTGTACTTCGTGGCAAAAAAGGATATAAGTTAGTTGCTGTAGATAATATGGGAAAAGTTGTAGAAGAATTAGAGTCAGAAGATCCGGTTGCAGGAAACGACTTATATTTAACTATTGATATTGAACTTCAAAAGGCAGTATATAATATTATTGAACAGAAGCTGGCAGGTATCCTCCATTCTAAAATTATTGACGCTAAGACCTATACCCAGAATGGTGCCGCAAAAGATATTAAAATTCCTATTGATGATGTATACTATGCTTTGATTAATAATAATGTAATTAAAACGTCTCATTTTGAGGCAGAAGATGCGGGAACTGTGGAGAAGCAGGTGCTTTCAAGTTATACCGCTAAGCGTGATCAGGTAATCAGCCAGATTATGACAGAATTAACCTCTGATTCTCCCACACCATACGAATCGCTCAGTGAAGAAATGCAGGTATATGAAACCTTCATAACCACATTATTGGGCAAATATAACGACGCTGTCATCTCAGAAGATGATATTGATACCTCCCACGCAACATACAAAGCATGGCAAAACGAAACCATCTCTTTAAAAGAATATCTGCAGTTCCTCATTGAAGAAAACTGCATCGACATTACGAAACTTTCCGTAAAAAGCAGATATTCGGATTCTGATGAAATTTACACTGCTTTATTAGAATATCTTAAAGAACAGCTGACCAAGGGTGCTGCCATAAAAGATGCTCAGGGAAATGCAAGCAGTTTCACGAAGAAAGTGTTTAAATACATGATTGCGCAGAATTTGGTGAGCGGAAAAGAATTATGTTGTATTTTGTATGAACAAGGCGTACTTTCAGAGGATGACGAGAACAAGGAAAAGTTGTATAATGGTTCTATGGGTGCTTACAATTTCATGAAAACAAAAATACAGAAACTTGAAATCACACCCGCACAGCTGGCGCTGGATCCGTGTTCTGCATCATGTATTGTCACAGATGTAAACACTGGTGAGGCTTTGGCTGTGGTTTCATATCCAAGTTATGACAATAATCTGTTGGCCAACACAGTAGACTCCGAGTATTACAACGGTCTGTTAAACGATCTATCCAGACCGCTGTATAATAATGCTACACAGCAGCAGACGGCTCCGGGATCTACTTTTAAACCGATTTCAGCGATTGCAGGCTTGGAAGAACAGGTAATTTCCACCGGCTCTCATATTAGCTGTACTGGCCGTTGGGATCGGATGCTACCTGAGATTAAATGCTGGATTTACCCTGCAAGTCACGGATCTCTTAATGTGGTAGGGGGCTTAAAAAATTCCTGTAACTATTTCTTCAATGAGGTAGCCTACAAATTAAGTCTGAATAATGGCAGATACGACACGGAATATGGTTTGACAAGATTGGCAAAATATGCAAAAATGTTTGGGCTTGGTGATGTTTCCGGTTTAGAGATTGTAGAAACAGCTCCAAAGATATCTGACACAGACCCTCTTCGTTCTGCTATTGGACAGGGAAGCCACAATTATACCATGTCTCAAATGGCAAGATATGTGACAACACTGGCGAATCAGGGGACTTGTTATAATTTAAGCCTTTTGGATAAGGTAACTACAGCAGACGGTACGCTGGTAGAAGACTATACACCTACCGTATATAATCAGGTGGAAATAGCAGATTCCACATGGCAGGCAGTAAAATCCGGTATGGCAGAAGCGGCAGACGGTTATTCAGCATTGAAGGATATTAAAAACAAGCTTACCATTGTTGGAAAAACAGGTACTGCAGAACAGAATAAAAACAGAGCAAACCATGCACTATTTATTGGATATGCACCATATGACAATCCGGAAATTTCCGTTGCGGCACGTATCACCTTTGGTTATACTTCCTCAAATGCTGTAGAAATTGCCAGTGATGTATTTAAATATTACTTCAATCTGGAAGACTCTGAAGATATTCTGAGCGGAACTGCGGAGATACCTGATGGTCAGACGATCGGTGACTAAGTAGTATGGAGGTGAAATAAGTGAAAGAGTCAGTTATTATAAAAAGTAATGCTTATGGTATTATTGTCCATATGGATAATGACGTACCTTTTGACACGCTGCTTTCAGACATCGGCAAAAAATTCAAAGAATCTGCAAAATTCTTCAAAAATGCCAAAATGGGAATTTCTTTTAAAGGCAGAGAATTGACAGATGAGCAGGAAAGAGCTATTCTAAATATTATTTCCGAAAATTCCGGCATGGAAATTCTGTGCGTGGTAGACAACGGCTCCTTTGATGAACAGGTATTTAAAAATGCCGTAGACAATAAAATTTCGGAAATGGATGCTAAAGATGGTCAGTTTTATAAAGGAACGCTGCGTTCCGGGCAAGTCTTTGAGGCTGAGACCAGCGTGGTTATCTTAGGAGATGTAAATCCGGGTGCCACAGTGATTTCTACGGGAAATATTGTGGTTTTAGGTGCTTTAAAGGGTATTGCCTATGCAGGGGGCAATGGAAATGAAGGGGCTTTTGTAGCTGCTTTGGAAATGAATCCTGTACAAATTAAAATCGGCGACCGTATTGCAAGATGTTCCGATGAAACTTCCATATTTAAAAGAAAAAAGAAAAAAGTATCCACGGAACCAAAGATTGCTTTTGTGGAAGATGGAAACATCTATATTGAACCAATCAGCAAGGAAGTACTAAACGATATTAATTTATAGTGTTTATAATTTTTAGGGAGGAACTAAAATGAGTGAAGTAATAGTGATCACTTCTGGTAAGGGTGGTGTTGGCAAAACGACCACCACAGCTAATGTTGGAACTGGATTAGCAAAACTAGATAAGAAAGTAGTATTGATCGATACCGATATCGGTCTTCGTAATTTAGACGTAGTTATGGGACTGGAAAATCGTATTGTATACAATCTGGTAGATGTAATTGAAGGTAACTGCCGTATTAAGCAGGCGCTGATTAAGGATAAGCGTTATCCGAACCTTTATTTGTTGCCATCTGCACAGACCAGAGATAAAACTGCAGTTACACCAGAACAGATGAAAAAACTTACCGATGAGCTAAGGGAAGAATTTGATTACATACTGTTAGATTGTCCAGCGGGTATTGAACAGGGATTCAAAAACGCAGTTGCAGGCGCTGACAGAGCACTGGTAGTTACTACACCGGAAGTTTCTGCTATCCGTGATGCGGACCGTATCATTGGTCTGTTGGAAGCAAACGAATTAAAGCGTACCGATTTGATTGTAAACCGTATCCGTATGGACATGGTGAAACGGGGCGATATGATGTCTATTGATGATGTGGTAGATATTCTTGCTGTAAACTTAATCGGTGCTGTTCCGGATGATGAGCAGATCGTTATTTCTACCAATCAGGGGGAACCTTTGGTAGGTTCTGATGCATTGGCAGGCAGGGCATATATGAATATTTGCAAGCGTATCATGGGAGAAGATGTTCCTTTCATGGATTTGGCTGCAAACAATGGATTCTTTGCTAAACTTTCTTCCATTTTTAAGAAAAACTAAGGAGGAACGGCAATGGGATTAATGGACTTTTTTAAGAAGAAAAATTCAGGTGATGTGGCAAAAGACAGATTAAAGCTTCTTTTAATTTCTGACAGAGCAAACTGCTCACCTGAAATAATGGAAATGATCAAAAATGATATTATAAAGGTTATTTCAAAATATATGGAAATTGATGCAGAAGGACTGGATATCCAGATTACCCAGACAGAATCTGACGGGAAAAATGGAAATGTTCCGGCACTTTTTGCTAACATTCCAATTAAAGATTTAAAGCAGACAAATCAGAATAAATAACCTGATACATTATTAAGCACGCTTTGGGAACTTTTTATTGCCATAAAATAAAGGAAAAGAGACAGATATGTTAAAAAAGTATGAATTGAAAAATTATAGATTTAATTTAGTTTTTTTACTGATTGCATTAACCGGAATCGGGGTTCTTGTGGTAGGCAGTGCCTTGGAATCTGTTCAGAAAAAACAGTTTCTTGGTATGCTTCTTGGAATCGTGATCATGGTGATAATTTCGATGCTGGATTATTCCTATATTTTAAGATTTTATTGGATAATGTATGCGATTTCTGTTATACTTTTATTAGCAGTAGAGTTCTTTGGCGTTTCTGTAAACGGTTCGAAACGCTGGCTGAACCTTGGCTATCAGTTTCAGCCGGCAGAGATATGCAAGATTTTGCTTATCCTGTTCTTTGCCAGGTATTTTATGATTTATAAAGAGGAAATAAATACATTCCGCAGACTTTGTATTACGGCAGTCTTGATGCTGATTCCAGTGGGGCTGATTGAAAGGCAGCCAGACCTTTCCACTACTATAACTGTTGCCTTTGTGTTATGTATGCTGCTGTATGTTTCAGGATTAAGCTATAAACTTATTGGTACTGTACTAGCTATCGTTGTACCATGCGCAATTGTATTTTTAGCCATCGTAATCCAGCCGGATCAGACTCTTTTGGAAGACTATCAGCGTAACAGGATTATGGCTTGGTTAAATCCCGAAGAATATCAAAACAGTACCGGATATCAGCAGACAAATGCAATTATGGCTATTGGCTCTGGGCAACTATATGGAAAAGGGTTAAACAACAATAGTATTACTTCCGTAAAAAATGGTAATTTCATCGCAGAGCCCCAAACAGACTTTATCTTTGCAATTGTGGGAGAAGAATTGGGATTTGTAGGGAGTGTTATTGTCATTGCACTGATTGCTTGTATTGTTTTCACATGTATTATGATAGGACGGCGGGCAAAGGATTTGTCAGGAACATTGATCTGTGTGGGGATGGCATCCCTTGTGGGATTTCAGAGTTTTGTCAACATAGGCGTTGCCACTGGAGTTTTGCCAAACACCGGAATACCGCTTCCGTTTGTTAGTTATGGACTTACTTCACTGGTAAGTATGTACATTGGAATGGGATTTGTACTTAACGTAGGATTGCAACCAAAAAAATACTAAAAGGGGGTTCGATAAATGAATATAGGACTAATAGCACACGACTCAAAGAAAAAATTAATGCAGAATTTCTGTATTGCATATAGGGGGATTTTAAGTAAAAATGAACTGTATGCTACAGGAACTACAGGAAGGCTCATTGAAGAGGTAACTAATTTAAACGTACACAAATATCTGGCAGGACATTTAGGAGGTGAACAGCAGCTGGGAGCACAAATTGAACATAACCAGATAGACCTTTTGATTTTCCTTCGTGATCCGCTGGCTCCTAAACACCATGATCCGGATGTGAATAATGTTTTCCGTCTGTGTGACGTTCATAATATACCATTGGCTACTAATTTAGCCTCTGCCGAACTGCTTATTAAGTCATTAGATAGAGGAGACCTTGATTGGCGTGAAATGTATAAATAAAAAGAAAAAAATTATAGCAGCTTTGCTTAGCTGTTCCTTGATGATGGTGGGCTGTGGCAGCAATACAACATTTGAAAATGCTTACGATGCCAATAGCATCTCCTCTGCATACAGTGTTTTGGAAGGAGATAATTCATCTGTAGCCAAAACCTTTGCACAGGATTTATGTGTTACCAGTGAAAATATAACACCGTCATCTGTTGATGTGGCAAATACAGAGTGTGCCGGTTTATTTGACTTAACAAACAAAGAAGTATTATATGCTTCTAACATTCACAAGCAGATGAATCCGGCAAGTCTTACTAAAATTATGACTGCGTTGATAGCCTTAGAAAACAGCAGTATTGACGAAGTGATTACTGCCACTTCAAATGTAAAAATAACAGAATCCGGCGCTCAGCTCTGCGGCTTTCAGGAAGGGGATACCTTCACCATGGATCAGGCTTTGTATGCATTGCTCATGTACTCTGGAAATGATGCGGGAGTAGCAATTGCTGAACATGTGGCAGGAAGCGTGGAGGCTTTTGCTGATATGATGAATGAAAAGGCAAAAGAGCTTGGGGCTACCAATACGCATTTTTCCAATCCTCACGGGTTAACAGCTGCAGATCATTATACAACAGCATATGATTTGTATTTGATCTTTAATGAAGCCATGAAATATGATAAGTTTATTGAAGTAATACATTCTACAGAGTATTCTTCCGTTTATCATGATAAGAACGGAGCAGAAAAAGAATTGACTTTCAAATCCACAAATCAGTTTTTGAATACGGATTCAGGATATAAAGCACCCGAGAATATTACGGTAATCGGTGGAAAAACCGGAACCACAGAAGCAGCAGGAGCCTGCTTAATTCTTTTAAGTAAGGATACTGCGGGTAATCCTTATATTTCTGTGATTTTAAAAGCAGATGACAGAGCAGTATTATATACAAAAATGACAAATCTACTTACCGCCATTACAGCGGCGAATTAGAAAAACCAGCAGGGATTTCTGCTGGTTTCATTTTCATATACTTTTTTCAGCTAAGCTCTGCTCATGGAAGTGATACGGCCAAATACACTTAACATATAAAGGCCGCAAATTCCTACCACGCCATAAATGATTCGGCTCAATAAACTCATACTTCCAAAAAGCCATGAGATAAGGTCTAATCCAAAAAATCCAATCAAGCCCCAGTTAATGGCACCGATAATTACAATGGTAAGTACAAAATAATCAAGTCCTCTTGAATCCATTTGATTACCTCCTAAAAATTTTTTCTTTTCCTTACATAGTGTTTTCAAAATTGAAATAATTATTCCATAAAATTTGACTTTGCAGTCTAAAACTTATATAATAGATAAAATGTATGTTAGGAGAAAAGAAATGGCAGAACGGGAAATTTATAGAGTTTATTCCGAATATTTGAAAGAAAAATATGGTGAAAAAGTATATAAGCTGCCGGTAAATCTTCCGGTGACTTGTCCAAATAAATGTTGTGGTTATGGCTGCACCTTTTGTTCGCGGCAGGGAACCGGATTTGAAGCAATGTCACCTGAGACAAATGTGACGTATCAGTTAACTTTTACCAAAGAAAAAATTGAGCGAAAATATAAAGCACATAAATTTATTGCATATTTTCAAAATTATACAAATACCTATCTGCCGCTTTCAAAATTTCGTACTTTTATAGAAGAAGCTGCTGTCATGGATGAAATTGTGGAAATCAGTATTTCCACCAGACCGGATTGTATTCATGAAGCATATCTGAATGTACTTTCACAGATCAGGGAAACTTATGGCAAGCAGATTACCATCGAATTGGGATTGCAAACTGCAAATTATCATACATTACAGAAGATTAACCGTGGGCACGGATTGGCAGAATTTATTGGTGCCGCATTAATGATTGAAAAATTTGGATTTGAACTTTGTGTTCATGTGATACCAAATCTGCCTTACGATACTCTGGAGGATATCAAAGAAACTGCACGCATTATGGCTGTGCTTCCAGTTTCTCATGTGAAGTTGCATTCTTTATACATCGCAAAGGATACAAAAATGGCAGAAGACTACCTTGCAGGCAAAATTCAAATTTGTAGTATAGAAGAATATTATGAACGGCTTGCATGGTTTTTAATGTATTTACCTGAAAATATAGTAATTGAGCGGCTGTTCAGCCGGATTCCTGAAGAAGATTCCGTGTTTTCAAATTGGGGAATGAGTTGGTGGAAATGTCAGGAGGATTTTTTGTTATATATGAAGGAACATGATTTTTACCAAGGAAAAGCAAGTGGTGAAATACTTGCTGTTCCAATTAAAAAAGCAGGCTTTTTAAATCAGTAGGAGGGGTACTTTTGGCAAAACGACGAAAAAGAAATGCTAAAGTGACCAGATACAGAAAACCCATTAATTTTAATGTGGGAATGCTGATATTTGGAATTATATTTGTGTATGTGGTTGTATATGTGGCAGCCTATGTTACCAAAGAACATGTAGTTGTCTACGAAGTAAAAAGCGGAAGTCTGGCAAAAAATCATTCCTATACCGGTTTTGCGGTGCGTGAAGAAAATGTAATCAATGCAACAAAATCCGGTTACGTCAATTATTATGCCAGAGAAGGGGAGAAGACCGGTGCCAACAATATTGTCTATACCATTGATGAAAGTGGTACTTTATCCAGTACACTTGCGGAAAACGGTGTCACCGATGTGGAACCTGATGCAGAAGAATTACAATCCTTGCGAAATGAAATTATGAATTTTAGCAGCAGTTTTACAAAAGAAAGCTTTTCAGATGTGTATGATTTTAAATATAGCTTTGACAGTTCTGTTTTAAAAGTGGTGGGATTGTCCATGATGAATCAGATTGAAGCCTTGTCCGGGGAGTCAGGTACTTCTTTTGAACGTGGTGTTGCCGCCGCCAGCGGAATTGTAGAATATTACACAGATGGCTATGAGAATGTAACCGTAGAAGAGGTTACCTCGGAGATGCTAGACAAATCCAATTATCAGAAAACCATTTTAAAAAATAATGAACTGGTAAGTCAGGGTGACCCAGTATACAAAATGATTACCAGTGAACAGTGGTACATTGTCATTGAAATATCAGAGGAAACGGCAAGCCAACTTTCTGAAAAAAGCAGTGTTAACCTGATTTTTAAGCGTGATGGAATCAAGGCAAAGGCTGATTTGGAATTAGTAACAAAGGATGGAAAAAATTTTGCAAATCTTTCCCTGAAAAACTCCATGATACGTTATGCTTCTGAACGTTATATTGATATCGAACTGGTGCTTAGTGAAGAAGAAGGTTTAAAAATTCCGGTAAGTTCTGTGGTGGAAAAAGAATTTTATTTGATACCGGAAGAATATGCCATTGTCAATGAGGACAGTTCACAGGTACAGTTTTTAAAAGAAGTTACGTTAGAAGACGGAACATTAAGTACGCAGTTGGTTGACGCAGAAATTTACAGTTTGACAAATGGTGAGTATTATGTATCTACAGATCAATTTGAAGCGGGTGATTACATTGACAAAAAAGACTCCGCTGACAAATATGCTATTGGAAAAAAAGCATCCTTAATTGGAGTTTATAACGTTAATAAAGGGTATGCTGATTTTAAAGAAATAACAAAATTATATGAAAATAATGAGTATTGTATAGTGAAAGCAAACAGCACCTATGGACTGGCTGTATATGACCATATTGTTTTGGATGCCAGTGCGGTAAAAGATGATCAGATTATTTACTAGGAGGCAGTTATGATAAAGGAAAACTTGGCAGAAGTAGAAAAGAATATATGTGCTGCATGTGAAAGGGCAGGACGTGACCGGAATGAAGTAACTCTGATCACTGTCAGCAAAACTAATCCGGTTCCCAGATTAAAAGAAGCAATGGATTGCGGCATACACATATTCGGTGAAAATAAGGTACAGGAAATGTTGGAAAAACAGGAAGAACTTCCAGAGACCTTAGAATGGCATATGATTGGACATCTGCAGAGAAACAAGGTAAAATATTTGATGGGTAAGGTGGCATTGATTCATTCTGTAGATTCTTTCAGATTAGCACAGGAAATCAGCAAAGAGGCAGGAAAAAGGGGAATCACGCAGGATATTCTGGTGGAAATTAATGTGGCGGAAGAAGAATCCAAGTTTGGCATTACTGCCAAAGAGGCAGTTGATTTAGTACGTGAGATTGCAAAACTGCCGAATGTACATATCCAAGGGCTTATGACCATTGCACCTTTTGTGGCGAATCCTGAAGAAAACAGAGAAGTATTTCGTGCCTTAAAGAAATTATCTGTTGACATACGCCGCAAAAACATTGATAATGTTACTATGAATGTGCTTTCCATGGGAATGACCAACGATTATGAAGTAGCCATTGAAGAGGGGGCTACCATGATTCGCGTTGGAACAGGCATTTTTGGCAAAAGAAGCTATACTGTATAATTTTATTTAAAGCAAGGAGATAGAGTAATGGGAGCAATTGATAAACTTTTAAATATGATGAAATTGAATGACGATTATGATGATGACTACGAAGATGATTTCTATAACGATGATTACGAAGAACCAAAGCCAAAAAGAAAAACATTTGCATCGAAGGAAAAAGCAGAGGACTACTTTGATGATGATTACAAGGCTCCAAAGGCAGTAAAATCAAATAAAGTTACACCAATGCGTCCGTCAGTAAAGCGAGGGGGGAGCGGTATGGAATTAGTTGTAATCAAGCCAAACAATGTAGAGGATGCCAGAGAGATTACAGAAACATTGTTGAGCAATCGAGCTGTGGTATTAAATTTGGAGGGGCTTGAAATGGAACTGGCACAGAGAATTATTGATTTTACATCTGGTTCCACCTTTGCCATTGATGGCAACTTACAGAAGATTTCTAATTTTATCTTCATTATTACACCGCCAAGCGTAGATATTTCCGGTGATTTTCAAGATATATTAAGTGGTGCTATTGATCTGCCATCTTTACATACGGAGTTTTAAGTAAGTGGAAAAGCAGGAACAGGTTGCGGCAAACAGATTCCATGATTTGGCCAATACTGCCTACCGTCGCGGAATTGCCACCTATAGCGACTTTTTAACTTTAAATGAAATAAGCACCCTAAATGGAATGAAAAAGGATATTTCTTTTGTGACAATAAGTTTATGGGGAGGATATGAAGCCGCAGATCGTCAAATGGCTGCTTTTATACCGGAAACTTATTATGAGTTACAAACGGATTATCCTATTTCTATTTTGAAGATCACTCCCTTAAATAACAAGTTTGCTGAAGAGCTGAATCATCGTGATTTTTTAGGTGCCATTTTAAATCTTGGAATCGACCGCAGTAAAATTGGTGATATTCTAGTAAAAGAACATTGTGCTTACTGCTTTGCCCATTCTTCTATGGCAGATTTCCTAAAAAATGAACTTACCAGAATTAAGCATACTTCTGTAAAAGTGAAGCAGGTTTTGGAAGCAGAAGATATGAAGCCGGAGTTCCAGCGTATAGAAGGAAGTGTTTCCTCTGAACGAATGGATACCATATTAGCACTGGCATTTTCTAGTTCCAGAAGTGCCTTATCCGGTCTTGTAGGTGCAGAAAAAGTATTTTTAAATGGAAAGCTGTGTTATTCTAACAGCCAGATGCTGAAACCGGGAGATATTGTTTCTGTCCGAGGCTTTGGAAAATTTGTGTACCGTGGATTCCTTTCTAATACAAAAAAAGGCAGACTATTTGTAGCATTGGATAAATATATATAGGAGAAAAGAAATGTCAAAAAGAATTACTGTGAAACAAAACGATAAACCCATTTATGATATTGTAATCCAACAATCTTACGATAATCTGGAAGAGGAGTTGGTGAAAATCGGTGCTTCTGGTAAAAAATTATGTATTGTAACCGACAGCAATGTGGCACCTTTATATTGTGATCAGGTGAAGGATGTATTAAGCAAAATTTCTTCTAAGGTCACTGTCTTTGAATTTCCGGCAGGAGAGGAAAGTAAAACCTTAGATACTGTAAGGGAAATTTACACCCATCTAATTGAAGAGCATTTTGAACGCAAGGATATGATTGTAGCCCTGGGTGGAGGTGTTACTGGTGATATGGCAGGATATACTGCTGCCACCTATCTGCGAGGCATTGATTTTATACAGATTCCTACGACTCTGTTGGCACAGGTGGATTCTAGTATTGGCGGAAAAACAGGAGTGGATTTTGATCAGTATAAAAACATGGTAGGGGCTTTTCATATGCCTAGGCTGGTATATATGAATCTAGATACCTTAAACACTCTTCCCAATGAGCAGTTTGCTTCCGGTATGGCAGAAGTCTTAAAATCAGGTTTGATTAAAGACGGAGCATATTACGAGTGGGTCATTACCAATATGTCAGAAATCCAAGAAAAGGATAGTATCACACTGGAAAAACTGGTGGAGGGAAGTTGTAACATCAAACGTATCGTGGTGGAAAAAGACCCTACTGAACAGGGGGAACGTGCTTTATTAAATCTTGGTCATACCATTGGTCATGCCATCGAAAAATTAAAAGATTTTAAACTTCTTCACGGCGAATGTGTTGCGTTGGGAACTATTGCAGCAGCACATATCTCTTGGAAAAGAGGTTTGCTAACGGATGAAGAATTTTTTGAAATTCGTGATATGATGGTTGGGTTTGAATTGCCGATTTCTTTAGATGATCTGACACCTAAAGAAATCATACAGACAACGAAATCAGACAAGAAAATGGATCAGGGTACTGTAAAATTTATTTTATTAAATGCCATCGGTAAAGCTTTTATTACCAAGGATGTGACAGACCAAGAAATGGAATCTGCTATTAATTTCCTGTTATTAACCGATTTAGAGGATTAAATGTATGAGTAAGACTTCAAAAGCAAAATATTATATTCTTGCAGTTATATTTTTAATATTGTTGGTGGCATTAGACCAATGGACGAAATATTTGGCATCTACTCATTTAATTGGTAATCCTTTTGTGCTGATTGATGGTGTATTTGAATTTCGCTATTTAGAAAACCGAGGTTCTGCTTTTGGCATGCTTCAGAATAAGCGTGTGTTTCTTCTAATGATTGGAATTCTTGTGCTGTGCTGTGCGGCATTTTACTTTGTAAAATTGCCTTGGACCAGGAAAATGAACAGTCTGCGTGTATTAGGGGTGTTTATTGCTGCCGGTGGGATTGGCAATATGATCGACCGTATGCGCCTTGGATATGTTGTTGACTTTTTTTACTTTAAACTAATTGATTTTCCGATTTTCAATGTGGCAGACATTTATGTAACGGTTAGTATAATTTTACTATTTATCTTCATTCTTTTCTTTTTTAAAGAAGAAGAATTAGCGGAATTTTCTCTATTTTCCAAGAAAGACGGGGGAACACATGAATAATCATTTTTTTAGGGTAGCAGAGGAAGAACAGGGGGAACGTCTGGATAAATACTTAGCAGGACTATTGCCAGATGTTTCTCGCTCCTTTATTCAAAAACTGTTAAAACAGCAGCAGGTTACCGTAAATGATAATTTGGTAAAGGCGAATTATGTGATTAAAGAAAATGATGCGATTTCTATCCACGTGCCAGAGCCGGTAGAACCGGAAATCATACCGGAAGACATTCCTTTGGATATTTTATATGAAGATGATGATGTACTTGTGGTAAATAAACCCAAAAATATGGTAGTTCATCCGGCTCCCGGTCATTATTCCGGTACATTGGTAAATGCGGTCATGTTTCACTGCAAAGATAATTTATCCGGAATTAACGGCGTGCTGCGTCCCGGTATTGTGCACCGTATTGACAAAGACACTACTGGTTCCTTAATTATCTGCAAAAACGATGCTGCCCACAATTCATTGGCAGTACAGCTGAAAGAACACAGCATATGCCGAAAGTATGTGGCAATTGTTCATGGAATTTTAAAGGAAGATAAAGGCACCATAAACGCACCCATCGGCAGAAATCCCAATGACCGCATGAAAATGGCTGTAAACTATAAAAATGGTAAAGATGCCATCACTCATTATAAAGTACTGCAGCGCCTCAATAACTACACTTTTTTGGAATGTGTGTTGGAAACAGGACGAACTCATCAGATCAGGGTGCATATGGCAAGCATAAAACATCCGCTATTAGGAGATAATATCTATGGTCCGGCAAAATGCCCATATAAACTGGAAGGTCAGACACTGCATGCCAAAATACTA
>CASEML010000112.1 GCA_949289145.1 uncultured Eubacteriales bacterium
ATCTAGTATATTTTTTCACACCTTCCGGTGTATACTTTAACAGCAGCAATTCGATTCGTTCTTTATCCGCAATAAAAAAATACGCCGACAATATTGTCATAATAATACCAATCAGTGCAGCCGGAATGTTTTGGGCAAAATTTCCTACTGCTGTCACAGTAGGGGCTCCAAGACCACTTACCATCTTTCCCAAAGAACCTACAATACTATAGTAAGTTTCACTGAGACTGCTCTGTATATTATCCGGAATCTTATCATATATCACAGACACATTTTGACGGATATCTTCCCAGTCTTCCTGAAAACTGCTGACTATCTGAGGTATATCCTCTACCACGCCAAAAACCTGTCTTGCAATATTTACCCCTGCAAAATAAATAGCGGTGATTACCAATGCCAGTGCAGCAATAATGATCATCATAGAACTATGCTTTCTAACAATTTTCAGACGTTTTTCCATGAATCTTACTAGGGGATTAGTAAGCATTGCTATAATTCCTCCTATTACAAACGGCAGAAAGAATCTTAATACACGGGGCAATACTATCACAATCCCTACAATAAGTAAGATAAACAGCGCAATATTTGTAAAAATCTTTAGATACTTCACAGATTTTTTCATAGCTCCACCTCTTTGCTTTATCTTTATTTTAATTTATAATAAGATATACTCGTTGTCAACCATCCAAAATTGCATTCTCAAAAAATATTCCGGTAAACATGTAAAGAAGCCAATCACGCTTCCCGTAATCAGCTTCTTATGATTATTTATCCTCTAACTCTATTTATTTTGTTTCCTCTAACACCAGACTGTCAATATATTCCCAAATCTCATCTCTGCCATCTTTGGTCACTGCAGAAAATGGGAAAATCAATCCTTCCTTTGGCATTCCTAAACCTTCTCGTATCATCTTTACATGCTTTGTACGCTGACTCCGGTTAATCTTATCCAATTTTGTGGTAATAATTACTGGTTCATAGCCATGATACTTTATCCATTCATACATATTTCTGTCGTTGGCAGAAGGTTCATGTCTAATGTCAATCAACAAAAATACGGCCCTCAGCTGTTTTGATTTGTGAAGATAATTTTCTATCATCTTCCCCCACTTTTCCTTTATACTTTGGGACACTTTCGCATATCCATAACCTGGCAAATCCACAAAATATAAGGCTTCGTTAATATTATAAAAATTGATGGTCTGTGTTTTTCCCGGTTGGGAAGATGTTCTTGCCAAAGATTTTCGGTTCATTAAGCCATTGATCAAAGAAGACTTACCCACATTTGATTTTCCGGCAAATGCAATTTCCGGCATTTGATTTTCCGGCAGCTTGCTGGTGATACCGCACACAGTCTCTAAATTTACACTTTTTATAATCATAACACACCGCCTTTCTCGTCACACCAGCGCATGGCGCAACACTTCCTCCATGGTTTCCACCAGAACAATTTCCAAACCTTTTTTAATTTCCATGGAAATGTCTTCGATATCTTGGTCGTTTTTCTTTGGCACCAATACTGTCGTGATACCTGCATTTTTGGCTGCCAGAAGCTTTTCCTTTAAACCTCCAATGGGGAGCACACGTCCGCGGAGGGTAATCTCTCCGGTCATGGCAACTTCCGCCTTTACCTTGCGTCCTGTAATAGCAGAAATCATAGCCGTTGCCATGGTGATTCCTGCAGATGGACCATCTTTTGGCACAGCACCTTCCGGAATATGAATATGGATATCATTCTCTTTGAAAAATTCCGGCTGAATTTCATACTTTTCCGCCACTGAGCGGATATAAGTGATTCCTGCTTCCGCAGATTCTTTCATTACGTCTCCTAACTGACCTGTCAGCTTGAATTCGCCTTTTCCTGGCATGATATTCACTTCAATCTGCAATGTATCACCACCTACACTGGTCCACGCCAGACCTCTCACGATACCCACTTCATCCTTTTCGTTGGCCATATTGTAGTGATATTGCTCTTTTCCTAAATATTTTTCTAGATTTGAAGCTGTAATTTTAACGAATTTCTTCTCTTTTTCCACATATTCTCTTGCGGCTTTTCGGCATACCTCACCTAACTTTCGTTCTAAATTACGAACTCCGGCTTCTTTCGTATATCCGCGGATAATTTCTTCCAATGCTTTATCGCTGACTGCTATTTTATGTTTATCTAAACCATTTTTCTTAATCTGTTTTGGCAATAAATGTTCTTTTGCAATATGAAATTTTTCATTCTCCGTATAGCTGCTTACCTCAATTAATTCCATTCGATCAAGCAACGGTCTTGGTATAGTCTGTACAGAGTTAGCTGTGGCAATAAACAACACCTCAGACAAATCCAACGGAATTTCCACATAATGGTCACGGAACTTTACATTCTGTTCTGCATCTAATACTTCTAACAAAGCCGCAGAGGTGTCTCCCTTATAATCACTGCTGACCTTGTCTATTTCATCTAACAGCATCAGGGGATTTTTAACCCCGGCAGAACGGAGTCCATTGGCAATTCGTCCAGGCATAGCACCTACATAGGTTCTTCTGTGTCCCCGGATTTCTGCTTCGTCTCTCACGCCTCCTAATGAAATGCGCACATATTTCTTATTCAGCGACTTTGCCACTGAGCGGGCAATGGAGGTTTTTCCAGTTCCCGGGGGACCCACCAGACAGATAATCGGGCTTTCTCCCTTCTGTGTCAATGCACGCACTGCAAGAAATTCCAAAATTCTCTCTTTCACTTTCTCCATGCCATAATGTTCTTCATTCAGAATCTTTTCTGCACGTTTGATGTCTGTACTGTCTTTCGACGCTTTATTCCACGGAAGTTCCAGTAATGTTTCAATATAACCACGAATAACTGCGCTTTCTGAGGAATTCATCCCGGCGTTTTTAAACCGTTCGATTTCTTTTAATATTTTTTCTTTTACCGTCTTGTCTGCTTTTAGTTTAGAAACTGCTTCTTCAAAATGTGCTGCCTCGCTTTGGAAATCATCTCCTAATTCTTCACGAATTACTTTTAACTGCTCACGTAAAAGATAATCCTTCTGGTTTTTGTCTACTTTTTCTTTGATTTTTTCCTGCAGTTCCTGTCGAATCTTAAAAATCTGAATCTCATTCATTAAAAGATTACACAACGCATCATACCTATCTTCAAAATGAATGGCTTCTAACAAGCGCTGCTTATCATTATAGTATACAGGTATATTAATAATAATTTGATCTGTCAGTTTCTTTACATCTGTGGTATCTGTCAGTCTTGCAATCAAATCCTTATTGATCTTTGGATGCGCTTTGCCATAAATGCCAAACAAATCCTTTAAATTGCGAAGCATTGCTTCTGCTTCCTGTTCTTCATATTCCGGCATAGTTTCTGTCAGCTCAAGAACTGTTGCCATAAGACAGCTGTTTTCCTCCTGGAGACTTAACAATTGTGCTCTAGATAATCCCATCGCCATAATGCGCACCGTTTTATTAGGCAGTTTGATTACCTGCTTGATATTAGCTGTTACACCTATTCTGTATAAATCATCAATTTCCGGCTCATTCACTTCACTGTTACGCTGTGCCACCAGAAATACTTTCTGCTCCCCCTGCATTGCTTTCTCAATTGCCTGAACTGACCTTTCTCTGGTTACATCAAAATGAACGATCATGTCTGGCATAACAGTAATTCCCCGCAATGCCACTGCCGGAAGAATCATTGCTTCATTTTCCATTTAATTCACCCCTACGCGGTTTCTGTCTGCTTTCTGAATTTTTTGGAAAGCTTTGACTTTACATCTTTTGCTTCTTCCACTTCCTGCCTAATGATCATAGGCTCTGCTTTACCCTCTGCTGTTTCTTTGGTAATCACACAGCTTTTAATGCTATCATCTGACGGAATTGTATACATTAAATCCAGCATAATATTTTCTATAATGGAACGCAAACCTCTGGCTCCCGTTTTTCTTTCTAACGCTTTCTCTGCGATTACTTCTAAAGCTTCTGGATCAAGAGACATCTGTACGCCATCCAACTCAAACATTTTTTCATACTGCTTTACTAACGCATTTTTCGGCTCCGTCAAAATACGAATCATGGCCTCCTTATCTAATTTATCTAAAGAAACTATAACCGGAAGACGTCCGATAAATTCTGGAATAAGACCATATTTTGTTAAATCCTGCGGCAATACATTGCGGAACAAAAATCCCTGGTCTTCTTCATGTTTGTCGGCAATTTCTGCCGTGAATCCAATGGATTTTCTATCCATTCTGGTTTCAATCAGCTTTTCCAGACCATCAAAAGCACCGCCGCATATAAATAATATATTTGTAGTATTGATCTGAATCAGCTCCTGATGAGGATGCTTCCTTCCTCCCTGCGGCGGCACAGAAGCAACCGTTCCCTCCAAGATTTTTAGCAATGCCTGTTGTACTCCTTCACCGGACACATCCCGTGTGATAGAAACATTTTCTGATTTTTTGGTAATTTTATCAATTTCATCAATATATATAATTCCTTTTTCTGCTCTGGCAATGTCATAATCTGCCGCCTGAATCAGCTTCAAAAGAATATTTTCCACATCTTCACCCACATATCCCGCTTCCGTCAATGCAGTAGCATCTGCAATGGCGAAGGGCACATTTAGGATTTTTGCAAGGGTCTGAGCCAAAAAAGTCTTACCTGAACCGGTGGGACCTAACATCAGAATATTACTTTTCTGCAATTCCACATCTAGATTCTTCTGAGCTAAAATACGTTTATAATGATTATATACAGCAACGGAGAGTACTTTCTTAGCTTCCTCCTGACCGATCACATAGTCATCTAGCAGTGCCGAAATCTCCATTGGCTTTAATAAATTGATTTCTTCTTCAACTTCATATTCTTCTTCGTACTCTTCCTCAATAATTTCAGAACATACATCTACACATTCATCACAAATATACACGTTATTTGGTCCTGCAATCAGTTTACGAACCTGTTCCTGTGATTTTCCACAAAAGGAACATCTGTACCATTCTTCTATATTTTTCCCTGCCATCTTATACCTCCTTACTCTTTCTTTTTTATTCATGCATAAAACTGACATAAGGCTGCCTCAATTTACGAGGCAGCCTTTTTATTAGCGGCTGGTTACAATTGTGTCAATCAAACCGTAATTTAAAGCTTCTTCTGCTGTTTTCCAGTTATCTCTCTCGGTATCTGCCGCAATAACCTCATATGGCTGTCCAGTATTTTCTGACAACATTCTGTTTAATTTCTCCTTGGTCTGAAGAATATGTTTTGCAGCAATTTCGATTTCTGTTGCCTGTCCCTGAGCACCGCCAAGAGGCTGATGAATCATAATTTCCGCATTTGGAAGGGCCATACGTTTTCCTTTTGTACCTCCCGCAAGAAGAAATGCTCCCATGCTTGCTGCCATACCAATGCACATAGTTGATACATCACATTTAATATAATGCATAGTATCATAAATTGCCATACCGGCAGTAACAGAGCCACCCGGACTGTTAATATACATAAAAATATCCTTGTTTGGATCTTCCGATTCGAGGAACAGCAACTGCGCTACGATCAGACTTGCTGTTGTTTCATTTACTTCTTCACCTAGAAAAATGATTCTGTCTTTTAAAAGTCTTGAATAGATATCGTAGGATCTTTCTCCCCTGCTGGTCTGTTCAATGACATAAGGTACTAAACTCATTTGCAATCCTCCTGCCTTCTAATTTTTGTTGAAAGTTATTTTTCAACAGCTGCATCTACTACGAATTTTGCTGCCTTTGTTACCGCAATATCCTTCATGATGCTTTTCTTTTCGAGTTCACCAATCGTTTCTTCTAACTTATCAGCTTCCATCTGATACATAGAAGCCATTTTTTCAATTTCTTCCTTGTATTCATCTTCTGTAGCCTGAATGTTTTCTGCCGCTGCCACTGCTTCTAACACAAGACGGCTTTCAATTCTTTCTTGTGCCTGAGGACGCATCTGTTCTAATAGCTGCTCTGATGTAGCTCCTGTGAACTGCATATACTGTTCAAAGGATAATCCCTGCATCTGTAATCTCTGCGCAAAATCATTTATCATCTGTCTAACCTGTGTATCGATCATAGCATCCGGAATTTCCATGGTTGCATTTTCAACGATTTTTGCAATAACAGCATCTTCCTTTGCACTTTCAGCTTCTGCCTTTTTCTTTTCTTCTAATTTAGCTTTCACATCTGCTTTGTATTCGTCCATAGTATCAAATTCAGATACATCCTGCGCAAAATCATCATCTAATTCCGGTAATTCTTTTGTTTGGATGCCATTGATCTTAACTTTAAATAATGCAGGTTTTCCGGCTAAATCCGGTGCATGGTATTCTTCTGGGAAAGTAACATTTACGTCCACTTCATCTCCCACGTTCTTTCCAACTAACTGGTCTTCAAATGTATCAATAAAGGAATGGGAGCCGATAGTTAAATCATAGTTTTCTCCCTTTCCACCTTCGAATGCTTCTCCGTCGGTGAATCCTTCAAAATCAATATTAACAATATCACCATCAGCAACTGCTCTATCTTCTACGGTGATGGTTCTTGCATTATTTTCTCTTTCTTTGTTGATTTCTGCTTCTATTTCTTCATCAGATACTGTTGCTTCGGTCTTTTCTACTTCTACTCCTTTGTAATCACCTAAAGTAACTTCCGGCTTCAAAGCAACTTCAGCTGTGAAAATAAATGGCTTTCCTGCTTCAATCTGTGTCACCTCGATTGATGGCTGAGAAACGATTTCTAAATCTTCGCTTTCTTTTAAAGCTTTGTCGTAAGCTGTTGGAATCAGTTCATTTGCGGCATCTTCATAGAATACACTTGCACCATACATTTTTTCAATCATCTTACGAGGTACTTTTCCCTTACGGAAACCTGGAACACTTAACTTGCTTTTATTTTTCTTATAAGCATTTTCAATTGCCTTTTCCAAGTCATCTGCTGAAACTTCGATTGTTAACTTTGCCATGTTCTTTTCAAGCTTTTCTACCTGTAAACTCATTTTTTTCTATTTCCTCCTTAAATCTATAGCTATATGTATTTACTATACTATAATCCACTTTGCAGTCATTTCATTAGTATATCATAGAGCATTTGAAAATTCCAGTATTTTTTATAAAATTACAATTTATTTTTTGGAAGTTGGAACACCTAAATATGGTTGAGCCTCTCTAGCTTCTGACAGATTTACTTCTCCAGCAAAAACAAGGGGATGACCCACACAAGATCATCCCCTAAAAGCAATTCTTATTTGCTCATCATCTGTTCTTCCTGAGCTCTGATCATTTTCTTAACCATTTCTCCGCCGATAGATCCTGCCTGAGCTGATGTTAAGTCACCGTTGTAACCTTCTTTTAAAGGTACTCCAAGTTCAGAAGCTACTTCTGTTTTGAATTTGTCCATTGCTGCCTTTGCTTCTGGTACTTCCATTCTGTTTGAACTACTGTTGTTACTCATGTGTTTTACCTCCGTAATACATTTTTCTTCTATACTTTATAGTGTTGGCAGATAAGGTTCGGATTCACCTTATCTGCTGTTCACAGTTAAGATGTTCCGTCACTTATCTTGTGAATAGTATTTGCGGAGATTTGTTTTCTATTCTGGTAATATTTGTTACTCTGTTTTTCCTGCCAAAAATGTTTAAATTTTGCTAAATTTGCATTTCTGGCTTCAGAAGCTTTTACTAAATCAAGATCACATAAATTTTCAAGAGGTTTCTGACTATATCCTTCCGGAACTTCTCCTATAACACCAACGCCAGTAATTGCATATTAATGCCATGGACTGTTAAAAGTCCGGCACCCGATGAAATAGGGTCAGGCATTACTATAAGGCCTTTGTAGCACAGATCTAATAAGTCTTCCATGGATGTTGGCACAGGAATATCTAATCTTTCAACTGCTCCATAATCCGTTCTGCACTTTCTGTGTTCCCTGTTCCTATACTTTCATCAGAATCCGTTTTCTTTACTGCGTGGCCGGCAAGGCAGCATACTATAAATACCATGGCTAACATAAATATCCGTGCTCTCACGCAGATACCGCGTATCCAAAAAGAATAAATCAAAGTACACGGCAGCGCCCCTATAGAAGAAGACGTAGTAACAATGTATGACGAATTTGAACCTTCCCTGCTAAAGATTCTGCCTAACTATGCTACACCCATTGACGGTATTCTTGAAACAGTGACAAAACTTCGTGAAACGGGCTTGAAAATTGGTTCCACTACAGGTTATACTAACACTATGATGGATATAATTTTACCAGAAGCGAAAAAACAGGGCTATGCACCTGACTGTTACTTTACACTGGACGGACTTCCTGCCGGGCGCCCTCTTCCCTGGATGTGCTACCGCAATGCCATGGAACTTGGCATTTATCCCATGTCACACATTGTAAAAGTCGGCGATACCAAATCTGATATAAAGGAAGGGACCAATGCAGAATTGGAAAAGGCTACAATGCCCCTTGGCATACTTTATCGTGCGAGCCAGGGGGATCGGTTTCATTTTAGTATGAGCTTTGAATAACAAGGAAAGGAGGCGTTCTATGTTTAACAGCAATTTTACCGACTGGACTATAACAAACATTGTGATTCGTATGTTAGTTGCCATGTTTTTGGGGGCAATCATCGGAATTAACCGTGGCGTACGCAGAAAGGGGGCTGGGATGAAAACCCATACAATCCTATGTCTGGGTTCTGCACTGGTATCCCTGACCGGACAGTTTATGAGCGTAGAGTTTCCCGGTGAAACCGACATGTCACGAATGGCCGCACAGGTTATCAGCGGCGTTGGATTTTTAGGAGTAGGAACAATTCTGGTATCCCATGACCATCAAGTACGTGGTCTTACCACCGCTGCCAGCCTTTGGACTTGCGCCTGCATTGGGCTGGCAGTAGGCTGTGGTTTTGTGGAAGGCGGTGTTTTGGCAAGTCTTTTGGTATTGTTCGCCCTGCAGGGACTTCCCGCCATTGACAATTATTTTACACGCCACTCCAAATTCTTTGGTGTATGCTTAGAGATTGACAATACTAATGCCATCACTGTTTTTCTAGATAAAATGAAGGAAGAAAATATTCTGATTGAAACCTTTGAAGTAATTAAACCTCAAATAAAAAAGCAGAATATGACGATTATAGCAACACTGAAAATCAATAATAAATACCAACGCTTTCATTACAAAGAAATGCTCTTAGACATTGATGGTGTTTTATCTGTACAGGATATCTAAAAAGCACCTCCAAGTGCCGGATATTATTTCCCGCATTGGAGGTGCTTTTATTAGCTTATTTTGTTTGCAGATATTATTATTCTGCTACTTCTGTGTTTTCTTCTACTGTTTCACCAGCATCTTCTGCAGCTGCATCTTCTGGAGCAACTTCTTCTACTGTTTCACCAGATTCACTTTCTTCTGCTTCTATATTTTCTACATCTTCTACATTTGTTTCTTCCACTTCATTGTTTTCAACTGCAGCATTAGTATCTTCTGCTTCAGCTGCATCATTAGCATCTTCTACATCAGAAGTATCTTCTACATCCTCACTCTCAGCATCATCTAAAGTGTTTTCTTCTCCAGTTTCCTCTGTAGCCGGTTCGTTGCTATCACTTCCACATGCTGTGAAACTCATACAAGCCATAGTTGCTACACAAAGTAATAATACAATTTTCTTTTTCATTTTTTTCAATTCCTTTCCTCATAATACTTTCCTCTTTATCGGACGATTACAAGTATATCATATTATGTGAAAAATTTGAATATTCCTTTTTCTTATATTTTTTTTAAGATTTTCTTAAGGTCCAAGTGATATCCCAACGTAATTATGGCAACAATTATTATAAAATATAAAAACATATACAGGAGGAAATAAAAATGCGAAAAACAAAGATTGTGTGTACCCTTGGACCGGCAACCGACTCTGATGAAGTACTCAGAAATCTAATTCAGAAAGGCATGGATGTGGCCAGATTCAATTTTTCTCACGGAACCTATGAAAATCATGAGGAACGCCTGAGTAAACTCCTTGCTTTTGAACAGGAAGAACAGCGTCTTGTCGCTACTCTATTAGATACCAGGGGGCCTGAAATCCGAATCCGTCAGTTAGAAGGTGGCAGGATTTCCGTAAAAGAAGGGCAGGATTTCACCTTGTATTGCGAAAAAGATCTCCTAGGAACATGTAAGGGCGCTTCCATCACTTATTCTAATTTATACAAAGATGTTTCCGTAGGCACTAAAATTCTCATTGATGACGGTTTAATTGAGATGACAGTATCTGAGATTAAAGATAAAGATATTATATGTACCGTTTTAAACGAAGGTACTATTTCAAACAATAAAGGAATTAATGTGCCTAATACAAATATTTCTATGGAATACATCAGCAAAAAGGACAAAGAGGATATTATCTTTGGCATTGAACATGATTTTGACTTTATTGCCGCTTCTTTTGTACGGACAAAAGAGGATATTATGGAAATCAAATCTATTTTTAAGGAAAGAAATGCCACTCCAATCCCTATTATCGCAAAAATTGAAAACCGACAGGGAATTGAGCACATTGATGGTATTTTAGAGGAAGCGGATGGCATTATGGTAGCCCGAGGTGACATGGGCGTTGAAATTCCTTATGAAGAGGTTCCTGTTTTGCAAAAGGAATTGATTGCCAAAGCAAAGGAAGCAGGAAAAATCGTTATTACGGCAACACAGATGTTAGATTCCATGATGCAGCATCCAAGACCTACAAGAGCAGAGGCTAATGATGTGGCCAATGCAATCTACGATGGAACAGAAGCTATTATGTTATCCGGTGAAACTGCCGCCGGTCTGTATCCGGTAGAAGCCTTAGAAGCCATGGTGAAAATTGCCTGCAAAGCAGAGGCATGCATTGATTATCAGAAGCTCTTCTTTCAGAACGCTCACAAATATAATCCCAATGTGACAGATGCCATCTGTCACGCCACCTGTACCACTGCTTATAATTTAGATGCAAAGGCCATTGTGACCGTTACCACTTCCGGTGTATCTGCTAGAAATATCGCCAAGTATCGCCCTGCTATCCCAATCATCGCCTGCACCACCAATACCAAGGTATGCCGGCAGCTTGGACTTTCTTTTGGCATCCAGCCAATTTATCTTGAAGAAAAAAATGAAATATTTGAATTATATAACAGTGCCATTGAAGCGGCATGTAAAAAGAATATGTTAGAAAAAAATGATTTAGTAGTTTTAACGGCTGGAATTCCCTTAGGCCGCAGTGGAACTACCAATATGATCAAAGTACAGACTGTTTCTTAAAGCTGTATTTTCCCATAAAAGAGAAAAGTATAGGGAGCTAACTATTTGTTTCTTCCTATACTTTTGCACTTTTTGTTTTGTACTTCTATTTGCTTTTTATCGACTGCAGCGTTTCTGCAAGTCTTCCCATCTCCTGTCTATTTCTCTTTGGTACACTTCAATAAGGTGTTCATTTTCCTTCTTAAATAAGTGTTTAAATCTTCCCTGCTTTCTTAAGAAATCTTCAATTGGAAGACGTTTCTTTGGTTCATAATTCAAAGTCCACTTTCCGTCCTCTACCTCGAACAACGGCCAGTAATTAGTTTCCACTGCCAGTCTGCAGATTTCCATAATATCTTCTGTAGGATATCTCCAGCCTCTTGGACATGGTGACATAATATTTAAAAAAGCCGCACCTTTCTTATAAATAGCTTTTTCTGCCTTAATATGCAAATCCTTAAAATTCTGTACAAAAGTGGTCTGCGCTGCATATGGCACATAGTGTTCTGCAATAATAGCTGTTAAATCTTTACGGTTCTGCTGCTTTCCTACGGAAACATTTCCCACTGGTGTAGTGGTGGTGTCTGCGTACATTGGTGTGGCAGAAGAACGCTGAATACCTGTGTTCATATACGCTCCGTTGTCATAGCATACATATACCAAGTCATGATTACGCTCCATTGCTCCCGATAAGGACTGGAAACCGATATCATAAGTACCGCCGTCACCGCCAAATGCAATAAACTTATAGGTTTCGTCTAACTTACCTTTCTTTCTCATGACATTGTAGGCAGCTTCTACACCGCTTAAGGTTGCCCCTGCATTTTCAAATGCATTGTGGATATAGCTGTCTTCCCAAGCTGTATATGGATACATAAAGGTAGACACTTCCAGACATCCGGTAGCATTCCCGATGACTGCCTTATCTTCCTCATGAAGTCCTCTGAGCACATTACGAACAGCAATGGTACCGCCACAGCCTGCACACATACGATGACCAGGAGCTAAACGTTCTGGTTTATTCATGGTTTCTTTAAAATTATAACTCATCTTGTTTACCTCCTATTTACGCAGACCGATATACTGATATCCATCTACTGTTTTCCCATTGCCAACTTCTTCTAATTCATCAAAAATCTGCCAGAAATCTTCTACTTTGATATCACGTCCGCCAAGACCATACATATATTCCACTGTCTTTGCAGTATTTCCGGCTCTATGTAATGCCGCCAGTGTTTCAGAACCTAAAGGTCCACCCTGGGTGCTGAAGCTTTCTGCTCTGTCCATAACACCTACTACCTTTACTTTAGATAATGCAGCCGCAATTTCTTCCCCTGGGAAGGGACGGAAAAAACGAATCTTTAATAAACCTACTTTTCTTCCTTCTTCTCTTAAACGGTCAATGGCATCTTTTGCGGTTCCTGCCGCAGAACCGATAATGACAATAGCATATTCGGCATCCTTTAAACGGTATTCTTCAAATAAACCATACTGTCTTCCAGACATTTTTGCAAACTCGTCCATCACTTCAACAGCAACTTTTTTTACGTTTTTCATTGCCTGAACTTGGGCAAACTTAGATTCCATATAATAATTAGATACTCCGTATGGTCCTACTGCCATAGATTCCTTTGGGTTTAAAAGATAATGTTCCGGTTCATATTCTCCCACGAAATTTTTTACTTCTTCATCTTCTAATAATTCCATATTCTGTACTGCATGGCTGGTAATAAAACCATCCTGGCAGACCATGATTGGAAGCCTTACATCTTTATGTTCTGCAATTCTGTATGCCATTACAAAGTTATCATACACTTCCTGATTACTTTCTGCATAAAGCTGAATCCAGCCCGCATCTCTAGCACCCATGCTGTCTGAATGATCACAATTAATATTAATGGGGCCGGACAAGGCACGGTTTACTAAGGCAAGCAGCAACGGTAATCTGTCGGAGGCTGCCACATACAATTCTTCCCACATCAGTGCCATACCACAAGAAGAAGTAGCCGTAAGGGAACGAGCTCCTGCCGCTTCTGCACCTAACGCTGCACTCATGGAGCTATGTTCACTTTCTACCGGAATAAATTCTGTATCCACTAAACCATCTGCCACAAATTTTGAAAAGTATTCCGGTATCTCTGTAGATGGAGTAATTGGAAATGCCGGAAATACATCCGGATTAATCTGACGAAGTGCGATTGCTGCCGCTTCGTTGCCTGACAATCTTTCTCTCTTTGCCATGTTACTTCACTCCTTCCATGGTAATTGCAGAAAATGGACATGCTTTTACGCAGATTCCACATCCTTTGCAGTGGTTATAATCAAAATCTAAACGCTTCTTATCTCTTACGGGAATTGCACTGTCTGGGCAAACCGGTGTGCAAAGAAGACACTGAGTACACTTTTCTTCCATAAATACCGGCTGATCCTTTGCCCACTCTCCTGTATTAAAGTGTTTCGAAGTTGCTGGTTCCCAAATCTGATTTCCTTCTGTAATTTCCTGCCATGTGCTTTTTTCATTGATATCTTTTGCCTGTAACGCCATACTATTTTACCTCCTTTAATGCCATACGGAGTGCTGCAAGATTTCCTTCGATAACTTCCGGTTTGGTAGCAAATTTTTTCTGAAAGGAACCTTCCATTTCTTTCAAGAAGGTTTCTTCGTCTACTGCTTTTGTTACTTTTACTACTGCCGCAAGCATTGGTGTATTAGGGAAATATTTTCCCAGAGTTTCCATAGAAACTTTTCTTGCATCTATAGTGTACAGTTCTCCTTCATATCCATGAAGATGAGGAATAATTTCTTCCTTTGGCCTATTTGTGTTTACAATGACTGCACCGTCTCTTTTCAAACCGGCAGTTACATTAACCACCTCTAACAGACTTTCGTCTACCACTATGGAGTAATCCGGCTGATAAATATTAGAGTGAACTCTGATATTCTTATCATCGATTCGATTGTAAACAGTTACTGGTGCTCCCATTCGTTCTGGGCCATATTCAGGAAATGCCTGAACATACTTACCGGTAAAGAAGGCAACATCTGCCAAAAGCATCGCTGCTGTTTTGGCACCCTGACCTCCTCTGCCATGCCATCTGATCTCTATCATTTCATCTTACCTCGCTGTGTGTGTGAATATTAAAATAAGCTGTGAATTTCCGAGCATTCACAACTTATATATTATACCAAGATTTCTATTGAGGTGCAATTAATTTTGGAATTTTTCAGTATTCCTACGTAACAGTTCCGCCATGATATGTCATACAACTGCATTATGCTGGCATAAAATGCACTTGTATGACATATCATGAGCGGAAAGCACGTAGTACGATTTTGCGAATGGCGTAGGCTGAACTGTTACATTCCTAGAGTTCGCAATTATTCACTGTTCTCGGAAACGGTATCACATCCCGGATATTTGACATTCCAGTAAGATACATTACCATTCGCTCAAATCCCAGACCAAATCCTGCGTGTCTTGCGCTTCCATATTTCCGCAAATCCAGATAAAACTCATAATCCTCTTTTTTAAGCCCGACTTCTTCCATCCGTTCCAACAGTTTACCATAATCGTCCTCTCTTTGGCTACCTCCGATAATCTCACCAATTCCCGGCACTAAACAGTCCACCGCTGCCACCGTTTTGCCATCCTCATTTAATTTCATATAAAACGCCTTAATTTCCTTGGGATAATCCGTAACAAACACTGGAGACTTATAAATTTTCTCTGTCAAAAAACGTTCATGCTCTGTCTGCAGATCACACCCCCAGCTTACCTTATACTCAAATTTATCATTATACTTTTCTAATAATTCCACAGCCTTTGTATAGGTCACTCTGGCAAAATCTGAATGTAATACACAATGCAAACGCTCCAGCAGACCTTTATCCACATATTGATTGAAAAATGCCATCTCCTCCGGTGCATGATCCAGTACATAGGAAATGATATATTTCATCATAGACTCCGCCAGTTCCATATCATCCTCTAAATCCGCAAAGGCGATTTCCGGCTCAATCATCCAGAATTCCGCCGCGTGACGTGTGGTATTAGAATTTTCTGCACGAAATGTAGGACCAAAGGTATAAATATTTCGAAAAGCGCATGCAAAGGTTTCACCATTCAGCTGCCCACTTACGGTTAGATTCGTTTCCTTTCCAAAAAAGTCTTTACTATAATCCACGGTTCCATCTGCATGGAAAGGGATATTTTCCAGATTTAGTGTGGTAATCCGAAACATTTCTCCGGCTCCTTCACAATCACTTCCGGTAATGATCGGGGTATGCACATATACAAAATCCCGCTCCTGAAAAAATTTATGAATGGCATAGGCACAGAGGGAACGAACCCTGAACACCGCCTGAAAGGTATTGGTTCTTGGGCGCAAATGTGAAATTGTCCGTAAATATTCAAAAGAATGTTTCTTTTTCTGTAACGGATAATCCGGTGTGGACTCTCCTTCTATCTGAATGTTTTCTGCCTGAATCTCAAAAGGCTGTTTTGCCTCAGGTGTAGCCACCAGCCTTCCATTGATAATCAGCGCAGCTCCCACATTTAATTTACTGATTTTTGCAAAATTAGGCAGCTTGTCATCATATACGATCTGCAAGGTTTCAAAGAAAGTTCCGTCGCTTACCATGATAAATCCAAAATTTTTAGATGAACGTACGCTGCGGACCCATCCGCATACTTCTACTGTTATACCTGTATATTTTTCCTGTTCTTTATACAATTCTCTAATGCTGAGCATATCATTCTGTCCTTTCTGTCATTGTGATAAAAGTTTCAATTCTTCCGGTGTCAGTTTTCGATAACCACCCTTTGGCAATTCTCCATCTAAAGCTACGCCGCCAATACGAAGGCGTTTCAGATATACCACATAGCAGCCTACCGCCTTCAGCATTCGTTTCACTTGATGCTTTTTTCCTTCTTTAATGGTCAGATAACCAGAAATTATATTTTGGTTTCTGGGGTTTTTTACAATACCACTGCATTTTTTGCCACAAACTAATGATTCGATTTCCTGCAGCTTTCCCGGAGCCAGTATTTCCAATTTAGCAGGCATGGTTTTCTCTGGCTCACTTTTTAAAAACACACCCTGTTCCAGCTGCAGCCTTTTTTCCTGATTTAACTCACCAACAGCCCAGAAAAAATATGTTTTTTCCACATGGTTATCCGGGTGCATCAAGCGCTGGTTCCACTTGCCGTCATTGGTAAGCAGCAACAACCCTTCGGTATCTTTATCTAACCTGCCCACCGGATGAAGCTTTTCCTGCAGCTCTGTTTCCAAATAATCCATTACTGTCTTATGTTGTGCATCTTTTTTTGCTGTTATACAGCCGGAAGGCTTGTGAAACATATAATACAGCTTTTCTTCTGTTTCAGCCATGATCTCATGATCTCCTCCTAATATCAATCCTTCTGTTCTTAGTATACCCCAAACATAAAAAGGCAGCAACTGTTTAAGTTGCCACCTGTTCTGCCTTTAGCATTCTGCTCATATTTTCCTGAAAATTCTTTTCTAACTGTTCCAACTCTTCTGCATATTTTAAGAATTCCTCTTTCAGCACTCCGTTCTTATCCTTTTTGTAACAAATACGATGTTCCATACTTGCCCATAAATCCATTGCCATGCTTCGAAATTGAATTTCTACAGGAAAATACTCTGTTACATCCAAATAATACAACGGTACCGCTAAAATCACATGAAAACTTCGGTAACCGTTAGGTTTGGGATTTTTTATGTAATCTTTTTCTTTTATCAAGACAAATATGTTCTGTCGCTCTAACACATCAACTAATTTGTAAATATCCGACTCAAAAAAGCATACCACCCGGATTCCCGCAATATCTTTTAAATTCTCCATAGCATTTTCTTTATTTACAGCAAGATTCAGTTTCTTTAGTTTTTCTTCAATACTTTCTTGGGATTTAATCCTGCTTTCAATATGATGTATCGCCTTTTGTTCCATATCTGACTCTTCATATAAAGAATGATCCAGTAAATTAATCCTCTCTATCAGCACAGACATAGCATCCTTATACGGTGTAATTAACTCATGATATTTCTTATTTGTCATATATTTCCTCCCTTTGCAATCCCCATCTTCTATCCTATGAAACATTTGTGACATTTCTATGTTCATTTCCTTAAACTTCCATAAAAATTATTTTCACTGGTTCTGATGTGCTGATGGCAAACATAAAATATTGTAATTTCACCGTTGGAGTTCTTCATGAAATTAGATAAAATAAAACAATTAATTTCTATAGAACTGCTGCTTCTTGCCCTTTTACTTTGTATAACAGCAGTAAATAATTTTCACCCATTTATAGCTGTGTCTACTGCTCCGGCTACCCCCGCAGAAGCCCCGCCCTCTGCTACCCCCGCACCGGAAAAGGATTACATAAAATGGGTAGAATTTAACGTAACATGCCAAGCAATGAAAGATGCCTATCAGTATGATATTGCCACCTATGGTCAGGATATTCACCTAAACTGGATCTCCCTGCTTGCGTATCTGGGAGCCAAAAACGGAGGTAATTTCAGCAAGTATCAATCCACTGATATTAAAAAAATTGCCGACCTGCTCCTTTCGGGCGAAGAAACACTAGAACACCTTACCGAAAAACTAGAATATTATCCCTACTATTTGGAAGCTTACACGGCAGTACTAGGCGGCATGGTAGGCGAGTATGAAATAGAAATATCTTCGGAAGATGAAAGTTCCCAAACAGTCTGGGAGACAAGATATGGACTGAAGGCTTTTCTTCCCCTGGCTAAGAATTTTCCTTATTCTGATTATGATGACTTTGGTGCTTCCCGCTCCTATGGGTATAACCGCCCACACCTAGGACATGATATGATGGGGCAAACTGGTACACCAATTATTGCAGTGGAATCCGGCTACGTGGAAGCCCTAGGCTGGAACCAGTATGGCGGATGGAGGATTGGCATCCGAAGTTTCGACAAAAAAAGATATTACTACTATGCTCATCTACGCCAAAATTACCCCTTTGCTGAAGGACTGCAAGAAGGCAGTATTGTTACTGCAGGTGATGTCATCGGATATTTAGGGCACACGGGTTACAGCACTGTTGAAAACACCAACAACATTGATATCCCCCATCTACATTTCGGAATTCAGCTTATTTTTGATGAATCGCAAAAAGACAGCAATAATGAAATATGGATTAACTGTTATGAACTGACTAATTTTCTTTCCTTGAACCGCAGCGAAGCCCAAAAGGTAGAAGGCACTAAGGAATGGAAACGCATTGTAAAGATGCGTGACCCGGTTACAGAGGATTATTAACCGGCAAAATATTATGTTAAGAGAAGCGTCCCCGGAAGATGCCGCTGCATTACTTTCCATCTATAGTCCTTATGTAATAGATACTTCAATTGCCTTCGAATATGAAATTCCTTCTGTAGAAGAATTTTCTCAAAGAATTTCTAATACACTTAAACGTTATCCTTATCTGGTAGCGGAAATTGACGATGGAATTGCAGGCTATGCCTATGCTTCAGCTTTTCACACCAGCGCTGCTTATGGCTGGTGTGCTGAAACTTCTATTTACTTAAACCAATCAATGCGTGGACTGGGAATTGGCACCCTGCTTTATCAAAAATTAGAAGAGATACTTAAAATGCAGCATATACTAAATTTAAATGCCTGTATTGCTTATCCAAACCCGGAAAGCATTGCCTTTCATAAAAAACTAGGCTACCAGCTGACAGCTCATTTCCATCACTGCGGTTTTAAATTAAATAGCTGGCATGATATGATCTGGATGGAAAAAATGCTGGGCGAACACTCGATTCCCCCAGCAAATTTTATTCCATACCCTGAAATATAACTTTATCTGTCATATAACAATAATGGATGATTCTCTTCCATTTCATACCCGGTTCCGCCATAGGGACATGGTTTTTCTGAGTATATTCCATGACAGTCACTGCCCCCTGTCACAAATAATTCCAACTCTTTTGCAGCTTTTAACACTGCTTCCTCCCTTTCCTTAGTCTGGGTATGATGCTTATACTCTACGCCTTGTATGCCCCACTGTTTTAATTGGGGAAGTAAGTCAAAGGTATCATACTGGAAGGGATGGGCAAGCACAGGAATACCACCTGCCTCCAAAACCAGTTCTACTGCTTCTTTTACCGGAATATAAGAACTTGTTACCTTGGCAATCCCTTCTTTTCCAAACAGCTTTTGATATAGTTCGCCGTAAATAGAATTGGTATATCCTCGTTCCATCAATGCGTACATAATATGCTGTCGGTATAAAATGTCACCGCTGCCCACACGGCAAGTCACATCATCCGGTTCAATGGGATAACCAGCCTCTATTATAATGTCCATTGCCCTTAAAGTGGCATAATGGCGCTCCTGCAAAAATGGCTGCAGCTTATTATTAATCATACTCTGATTTTGAATGTGATATCCAAGGATATGTACTTTCCTTCCATTGTCAGGATTATATGATGATATTTCAATTCCAGGTATAATAGTTACTCCATACTTTTCACCATACTTCTTTACTTCTGCCTGACCTTTCATAGAATCGTGATCCGTAATGGAAATGACTTGGAGTCCTGATTTCTTTGCAGTTTTCACAATTTCTTTTACCTTCATAGAACCATCTGACCAGGTACTATGCATATGTAAATCTGCTTTCATCCTATTCGCCTCGCTTCTCATGTATTAATACCATCCGTATCTTACCGCACATAATCCCCTGCAATCAAGTCAAACTGTACATCAGAAAGCACTTCTATCGCATCTTTGTCATGGAACACACCAACCATGCCGGTACCTTCTGCCTTCAACTGATTGATCAATTCCATTACTTTTCCTTTATATCCTTTATCTAAAGAAGCCGTAGGCTCGTCTAACAGCAAGAATCTTGGTTTTGTAATAATGGCATGAATGATATTTAACCTCTGCTTCTCTCCGCCGCTGAACGTAGAAGGATACATTTCCCATAAAGTTTTTCCAAGCCCCACATAGTTTAACAGATATTCTGCCTGCTCCTTTGCCTCCGCTTCTTCTACTCCTTTTGCTAACAGAGGTTCCATTAAGATTTCCTTTGCCGATATTCTCGGAAGCACATGAAAGAACTGAGACACATAGCCTATTTCACTTTTTCTTAATTGAATCATTTCTCTATCAGAGGCTTGTGCCAAGTTTACCTCTTCCCCTTCCTTAGTTTGATAAATAATATTTCCCTCTGTTGGAAGGTAGGTTCTGTAAATACATTTTAATAAGGAAGATTTTCCAATACCGCTGGGACCTGTGATGGCAAGCATAGTCCCTGACTGAACCTGAAAAGATATGTTGCGAAAACTTGGTATTTTTACACCGCCGCGAATATGCATGGTGAATTCCTTGGTTAGATTTTCAACTTTTAACATTACTACACCGCCTTACTGTTTTGATATTCAAACTGCAATACTGCATTTCCGTCGATAAAACATTTTGTCAATACCGGAAGTTTATTTTCTTTATGTACAATAATAAGGTCTGCCCGCTTTCCCGGTGCAATTTCACCATATTCCCGGTCAATCCCCAGTGCTTTTGCAGGGTTTAAGTTCACCATCCGCACTGCCTCAGGCAAAGTACAAGCTCCTCTTTCTTCTAATAAGAAAATTGCATGAAGCAGTGCTGCCGGATAATAATCGGAGCATAAAATATCTGCACATCCTTCCCTTACTGCTTCTTCTGCACTAAGATTTCCCGCATGACTGCCATGAAGAAGGATATTTGGTGCACCTACCACCACCATCATACCATATTCTTTTGCCTTTTTCGCAACCTCCATAGTGATGGGAAATTCTGAAATATTAATTCCGAAATCTTCCTTGTTTAATAAGATTTTACTTTCCGTATCATCATCATGGGAAGCCAGCGGAATCTGAAGTTCTCTTGCTAAATCTGCCAGCTTTTTCAGCTGCTCTCTGGTTGCCAGCGGCTTTGTCTTGCTTTCCTCTAAAAACTTCTCAAATTCTGTATCATCATCTAAGTTTCTCCATGCGCGAAACGTTTCTGCATACTGCTCAATATTCCGATATTGCCCTTGTCCCGGAGTATGATCCATAAAGGACAACTCCTGCACAAAGCCACGCTCCATCAATTCTTTTAAATAGTCATATATTTCTATATTATCAATTTCATATCTAGCATGAAAACGGTGCTTGATCAAATGTGCTTCTTGTTCATATCCTTTTAAGATATTTACCAACCGTTCCACATTCTGCTTTTTACGAATGGATTTCCGCTCTATTTTCTCATCATCTTTTACAAGGGATAAGGAATGGTACATCATGGTAATTCCATGGCTTAACAAATGCTTTTCTGCCTCACAAAGGCTGACCTGAAAATCCATAATGCTGGTTGGTCTTGGCTGCACCAGTCCTTCAATATAGTCAGAATGAGTATCAATAAAGCCTGCCATCACATAACCACCTGCTGCATCATAGAATTCTGCCTGCTCCTGCTGATACTTTTTTCTGGTGCCATCCTCTCCTGGCACCAGTTCCTTAATAAATTCATCTTCTACTACGATATCATAACCCTCCAGAACCTTGTCCGGAAGCACTATCTTTCCATTATAAATCACTTTCTTCATTTTTATTCTCCCTATTATAACAAGGAATTTACAAGTGTCTGGGTATAAATATGCTGTGGATCTTCCATAATCTGATCAGTAAGCCCTTCTTCTACAATCTTGCCATCCAACATAACTATGGTCCTGTCTGCCAGCATACGAATAACTGCCAAATCATGGCTTACTACAATCATTGTGATTCCATATTCTAATTGTATTTTCTTAACCAAATCCAACACCTTTGCCTGCACAGAAAGGTCAAGCCCTGTGGTTACTTCATCCAAAAACAAAATCGGCGGATGATTTGCGATCGCCTTAGCAATCTGCACTCTCTGCTGCATACCACCCGAGAAGTTTCTTGGCGGTTCCTTAACACGGCTGACTGGAACTTCCATATGACTTAACAGTCTATTGCACTGATTCATCATATTCGCCACATTACGATTTCCCGCTGCAATCAGCTTTTCTGCCACATTGGCACCGGAAGAAAAGAACATACGCAATCCCAGATAAGGATTTTGATATACCATACCCAGCAAATAATTTCTCACGTACTTTTTCTGTTGCATGGAAAGCTCAAAAATATTTTTCTGTCCCTGCTCATAACAGTCTAAAAAATATTCTCCTTCCGTAGGCTCCATATCCATATAAAGGGATTTCATCAGCGTGGATTTTCCTGAACCGGATTCTCCTACCACTCCGAGAATTTCTCCCTGATATACCTGCAAAGAAACATCTCTGGCTGCCCAGATGGTTTTGCAATGGGGACAACGGTTTCTCTCTAATACGCTTTCATCATTGTTACATAATTCACAACCATCTCCGTGTTTTACCACCAGATGTTTTAAGGTTAATGCTGTTTTTTCATTCTTCATGGTTCATACCCTCGCTACGTCTTTTCATACAATATCCACTATCCGAACACTGATACATTTTTGTGCCGGTTGCAGCATCGAAAAATTCATCCATAAATACATTCTCTGCACCGCAAAGATGACATTTTCTTCCTTCCATATTTTCAATTTTAAAGGGAAAATCCTCAAATCCTAAAGATTCTACCTTCGTATATGGAGGCACGGCATAAATCTTCTTTTCACGCCCTGCCCCAAACAAATATAATGCCTCGCTCATATGAAGCTTTGGATTATCAAATCTTGGAATTGGAGAAGGGTTCATAATATATCTGTCTTCCACCATCACCGGATAGTCTGCCCCCTGCTCAATTTCACCTACACGTACAATATCTTCATACAAGGCCAGCCATACTGCCGAATAATCCATTTCCGCATGCATCTTTCTGGTAACAGATTCTAACGGTTCCACATGACGCAGCGGCTCGGGTGTAGGCACCTGTAATACTAAAATCTGGTCGTTTCGAAGAGGTGTTTCCGGTATTCTGTGTCTAGACTGTATTACAGTAGCTTCCTCTGAGTCTGTGGTGGTTTCTACATCAGTGCAGGCAGTTACAAATTTCCGAATAGATACTGCATTAACACTGTCATCACTTCCTTGGTCAATGACTTTCAAAATGTCATCATCTCCCAAAATAGACAGGGTAATCTGCAAACCACCGGTGCCCCAGCCTCTGCCGATAGGCAATTCTCTGGAACCAAAAGGCACCTGATATCCCGGAATACTCACTGCTTTCAATAATGCCCTGCGGATTGCCTTTTTCGAACCTTCATCTAAAAATCCATAATTATACTCTTTATTCATGTTCCGGCTCCTCCTTTTTTGCAGTACTTCTGACGCGGTCAAGTTTTGACTGGAAAGTTACATAGTGAGGCAGTTTTAAATGGGAAATAAATCCACTCATTTCCAAACAGTCACCATGAAGCAGAACAAATTCCTGATTATTTAAAATTCCATCACCTTCACTGCATAAAATGTAATCTAAAATAGACATGGATATTGCCTTATTGTCATTTCGTCCAAATACCAGCCCATAACCAATGCCAAGCTTTAACTCATTGGTTTCTTCCTGGCTCTCCTCCTGACTTTCTTCCGAGAAAAAGGATTCTACTTCTGTGCATACAATACTGCCCACATATAACTCTTCACCTTCCGCCATTGGATAATCGATTATAATTTCCACATCTCCGGTACGGAGTTCTCCTACTGTTGGATGAGATTGACCAAATCCACGAATTCCTGCATAAGCAAGACCATTCACATATCCTGTTTCTCCTCTTGTGATAGTCTGCAGCCTGGCAGAACGAGGAGCAGGAAAGGTAATAGGATCCAATGTAATATCCTCCAATTCCTCCTCTTTCTTCCCACAAGATATTACACCTTCTTCCCGCAAAACATCAGACACTCTCGGTACTTTGATAGGCTCAGCTTCTTCTTGCATGGACTGCCATTTTTCTTTGATTTTTTTCACATCTTCCTGTGTTTCATCCATAATAGAAAAATCTAACAACCTATGTGTATAATCATAAGTGGCACCTAAAAACTGTCCACCAACAATATCCTTAAATGCCGCTGAAATTCTTCTATGTATTGTCATATCCTCTGTAGAAATCGGTTTAGAATACCAGCTTCTTGCCAAAGTAGATCGATATGCTCTTAACAAAAACACAGCTTCCTCCAAGGAACCTTCTGATTGTTTTAATGCCAGCGCCGCATATTCCGGCGCATAAAAACCTGCCTCACTCATAATTCTATCAATCAACAGTCCCATGCGTTCCTGTATTGCTTCGATTTCCACCTGGCTTTCTCCGCCGGTACGATACTTGGATAAAAGTTCAATGGATTTTTCTACTGCCTCACGGCCTCCGGTCACTGCAACGTATGCCATTTATATCCCTGCCTTTCTGCTGACTGCAAAGAGTGTTCCATCATTTCTTAAGAAAATCAGGTCGATGCCACATGGATATTCCCACTCTATCAGATTCCTTTTCTGAATCCAGTCCAACTCTCTTTTACTTACCATCATTTTCCTTCCTTCCGGCGGTACTCCCACCCCATGGAATATAACCTCAATATCTGCTTCATCTCCTGCCTTTATTACAACAGTTGCTGAGTCATGAGGACTTTCAAAGGTTCCGCATTTTAGCTTCGGCACCATACCATCCGGTTGGGCATATTCCTGTAAAAATACAAAATCCGCCTTATCTATTTCTACAAAACAGGCTCCAGTCAAAAACTCTATATCCTGTTTCGTTTCTTCACTGCCATTGGCATAGTAAGTAACCTCTCCGTCCAATAAAGTGGCAGCTAGTGCATACCAGTCACCATCCTTAGGGAATTTTTCTATGTATTCGGTCAGATCTGTAATTCTTCCTGAATTTGCCAAACAATCCAACAAAATTCGAAATACTTTCTGTCCGTCACTTGCCATATTAAATTGATATTTCTTTTTCATCACGATCCTCCATGACTCTGAAATTTACCTGAGTATCCCGGTACAATGCTGCCTCTTTTCTTATCTTTGTCTGACGGCATTTTTCTATTTTCATTAATTCCTGCTCTATCGCATTCCATTCATTGATTTTTGCTGTGTGAGCGCCATCTACTATGGCGGCAAATTTAACTTTTTCCAAATCATCTCCTGCCATAACAGAAAGTCCTTTTGCTCCATCGATCTCCACGTAGCACTGCGCCGCCAGCATTTCTCCTAAATAAAACCCAGTTTGGCTGTTGGGCTCTTTTGCCTGAATCATAACCATGGTTTTCTCTGGTTCTTTTGTAATGACAGCCGTATGATTTTCTGCTACCATATCAGCTAATTTTTTTATTTCCTCTCTGCTGCCGAATTCTAAAATGCGGCTTAATTCCTTTTTATTCATAAACCTATAAAACCTTTAATTTTCCTTTCATTGTTGTAGTAACTGCCTCAATGATATACGCAAATATAAACACAAGTACCACTGCAAGGCCGGCTCTTCCAAGCTGGTAAGAATTTACCGCTGCCATAATGGTATAGCCTACACCGCCGGCACCTACCATTCCAAGAATCGTTGCCTCTCCAAACGTAATTTCAAATCTCAATGCGCTCCATGCGATTAATCCGGTGAGACTAGCCGGCAAAACTGCACCAAAGAAAATCTGTATCCTGTTGGCTCCAGCCGCCCTAAGTGCTTCCAGCGTTTCCTCGGGTACTTCCTCAAAGGTCTGTGCAAACACTTTACCGAAAAACGCAATGGTGTGAAATAAAAGCCCGGCAATTCCTGCTGAAATTCCAAATCCCATGCAGGCTAAAATAAGCAATGCCCACACTGTCGTTGGTACCGCACGCACAAAGGTAAGTACACACTGAATCACAGTTGCCAGTCCCTTCCATGGTGCTATATTCTTTGCTCCGAAGGCTCCTACCACCATTCCTATAATTAATCCATAAAAAACGGCAAGGATAGTAGTGGCTATGGTTTCCATTAAGGTTGATATGGTCAAATCAAATTTATCCAAAGAAAAATGCAGCATCTCTGCCACTACACTTCCCAGGTTAGGAATTCTTTCAATGACTTTTCCCCAGTTTAAATCAAGCACAAAAAAAGAAACCACGCACAAAATTGCTGAGGCTGCCAGAAAAATATAAATCGGCATATCTGCTCCTTTTGGTTTTACAGCTATTCTTTCTCCCAATTCCGGCTCTGCCGACAATGCTCCCTGCTGTTCCAATTCCAATGTACTCATAGCTTCTCCTTTCTCCTATTTTAAGGTAATCTTTCTTAAATACTCTGTGAGTATGTTTACGCCAATGATAACCACTGCCACCACGATAATTACAGTGGAAGCCGCATGATAATTATATTGTTTGATATATCCGTTCATTAAAAGTCCAATACCTCCGGCGCCCACCATTCCTAAAATGGTAGATGCTCTGATATTTGTTTCAATGCAATATAAAAACCATGCAATAAATCCCGGCAGTGCTGCCGGAAGAATGCTCTGGGAAATTACCGGTAAAATGCCTGCACCGGTAGATTTCAATGCTTCCATATTTTCTCCTGCTACTTCATCGAGAGTTTCTATGAAAGAACGCGTGAGAAATCCAACGGTAGAAACACACAATGCAATTACCCCTGTTTCTGTACCGATTCCGAACGCTGCCACTAATATAAACGCCCACACTAATGCCGGAATATTACGAAGAACGGAGGCTACCATACGCACCACATAATTAACACTTTTCAACCGACAGATGGAAGATGTTCCTAAAAATGCCAACAGAAAGGCAATTACTGCCGATACTCCGGTAGAACCCACTGCCATAGCAATGGTTTCTGCAATGGAATCCCACAACGTACCCCAGTTTTTAAATTTAGGCAGCAAAAAATCTTGTGTAATAAACCGCCAAAATTCTCCCTGTGTTGCCAGCATTTCAAAGGGGTTGAACTTTGAAAAAGCTGTGGCGCCGATAAAAAGAACTGCCAGCACCACAAGAAAAATATTCATCACCCTTTTGCTTTCTTTGGAAGCAACTGCAATTTTATCTGCTTCTTTTTTATGCATTGGCCCGTTCACCCCCTACGATCAGTTCTCCCATAGGTTTCCCGTAAATCCGCTCTAAATCTTCTCCGCTCAGTTCTTTCGAACCGCCGTTATATACTACTTTTCCGCTGTTCATGCCAATAATTCTGTCTGTGTATTCCATGGCAACATCCACCTGATGAAGGTTTACAATACATGCAATCTGTTTTTCTCTGCACAAATCACGAATCAATTCCATTACCACTCTTGCGCTTGCCGGATCCAAAGAGGCGATAGGTTCATCACAGAGGAGAATACATGGTTCCTGCATCAAAGCTCTTACAATGCCCACTCTCTGCTTTTGTCCACCTGACAAGTCGTTGGCTTTATGATAGCGGAACTCCTTTAAACCGGTCATTTCCAGCAATTCCAGTGCATGTCTTTTGTCTACCTCAGAATAATTTCCAAAGATGGCATCTGCCGTACTCATATATCCTAACCGTCCGTGCATTACATTTTGCATTACAGTAAGACGTCCCACTAAATTGTAGTGCTGGAAAATCATACCTACACGACGTCTAGCATACTTCATCTGCTTATGATTCATCTTTGTAATTTCTTTATTTTCCAAATAAATCTGACCTTCACTTGGCTCTACTAAACGGTTGATACACCGAAGCAGGGTGGATTTTCCTGCTCCAGAAGGTCCGATTACGCCAATAATCTCGCCTTCTTTCACAGAAAACTCCACATTTTGGAGTGATGGGGCATCATTGCCTGAATAGGTTTTACTTACATTCTTTAACTCTAAAATGTTTTCCATAGTCTGCTCCTATTCTTCTGGAATTACCTTTTCCATCAATTCTCTTACATAGTCATAATCGCTGTCAGAAGCTTCCACGAACTTAGTTCCGTCTCCTTCTTCCGCGCCCAACATTGTTACAAAATACTGCTCATTCTCATAATTTAATAAAAATTCTTTTACTGCCGCCTTCAAGTCTTCTGGAAGATCTCCGCGAATAGCAAATGGTGAGGCAGGAATTACTTCCGATTCATGAATAATACGTATATCTTCTTCATTAACTCTGCCAGCTTCAATTTCAATACGCAATGTATCGGAAGAAATCGGTGCTGCATCTACGTCACCGTTTAACACAGACTGTAATCCATTCTGATGTTTTCCTGAATAAATAACTGATTCAAAAAATCCGCCATTTGTATGTAAATCGTCATTGGTTAATCCATCAATGGCATTCATAAATTCCAATGTAGGCACATAATTTCCGGAAGTGGAGGATGGATCAACAAAAGCAAAACTCTTTCCTCTTAAATCTTCCAATGTCTGAATGTCGCTGTCTGCTCTTACAATAATCTGAGATGTATAGCCGGCATTTTCCTTTTTTCCTTCTCTTGCTGCCACTACTAAAACTTCAGCATTTGCTCTTTCTTGTGCCTGAACATAAGATACCGGTCCGTAATATGCAATATCAGCTTTTCCTGTTCTCATAGCTTCCACCACTGCGTTGTAATCAGAGGCATTAATTTCAGATACTTTTATGCCAAGTGCTTCTGAAAGATCGCTTTCTAACTGACTGCGTTCTTCTGCATACTCATCACTTGCTTCATTTGGCAGATAACACACTACCAATTCCTCCACACTATCCTTATAAGATGCGGTTTCTTCCGCTTCTGCGCTTTCTTCCTGCTGTGTATCAGATTGTGTTTCAGAAGCAGCAGCTTCCGTATTTTCCTCTGCTCCGTTACTTTCCGTATCTGCAGAACCACAACCGGTCACCATACCCAGTGCCAGTACACATACACCACACAAAGCTAAAATTTTTCTGATTCTCTGTTTCATTTCTTACATTCCTCCTGATTGTCAGGGACATTCCCTGTTCATGAATTGACTTAACACGATTTATTTTAATCAGATTCTCTAAGCGGCTCTATCTAATTTTTGTTAATTTCTGTTAACCTTTCTTGAAGTTGTTAATTTTTTATAAATTTTATGTTTCAAAACATGATTGCCCGCACCCCTTCAGCCTTAACAGTTACCAGGACGCCCATAGCCGATGCCATTCTTCTCAGAAAGGCAGAACATTTAACAGCCTTTCTGAGAAGAATGGCATCGGCTATGGCCTGTTCTTAGGAAACGTCAAGCCTGAATGTGACTATTCCACTTGTTTAGGTCGCTGTGCCTCGCAAACTCCAAAATGTAAATTGTTAAATTGCTCAAACCTACCGGCTTCGAAAAATAGCTCATAAGTACTGCAACCAATAAGACTGAACTATTACAATTGTCAAAATATTAAGAACGGCGTTCTTGTATTTTGCAAAATTGTATACTATAATTATAGTAAAGATAAAACTATATACTTTGCAGTGAATTCTATTTTTAGGGATTTCTGTGAAAGGAGGTTTTTTTATGAAGTATATAAGACATTCTCTTGAAGTAGATGCAGTGCAATATGAGGTAGGAAAAGGTATGGAAGATGGCTTCCAGCTTTTCAGCAAAGTTCTCACCAATGGATATATTGTTGCCGATGAATTAGTTCAGATTACTAGAGAAGACGGCTCTATTGTATGTCCATTCATAAATAACCGGCGTGGAAGCATCTTTATTCGTGAAGGCGATTATATCATCACAGAAGCCGATGGTCAACGTCATGTATGCGGTGCAGACAAATTTCATACTCGCTTTATTCCGGCTGACAATGCATAAAAAAAGGGGCTGTCGCACTAAGTAATTAGTGCGCAGCTCCTTTTCTGTGCAAAAAAATAACTGCCAAACCTCGAAAGAATTCGGCAGTTGGTGTAAAATATAAGTATGCTACTACCTATTACATTACAAAAAGATTATAC
>CASEML010000113.1 GCA_949289145.1 uncultured Eubacteriales bacterium
CCAGAAGAATTCTGCTTCCGGTGAACCTTACTATTATACTTATCACACTTGTGGGATGCATTTTTTTAGGCACAGACATTTTACGTAGCAAGAATTCTCTTCCATTGGTAGTGCTCCTGATTACTCTTTATGCCTTATCCATGATAGTGCTTTCTCTGACCTCCAGTATCTATTTGCTGGTGCGCTTTTACAGAAACCTGTTTAGCGCAGAGGGCTATCTGATGTTTACACTCCCGGTTAAACCAGTACAGCTGTTGAATTCCAAGCTGATTGTAGCATGTCTGTGGAGCTTTTTCAGTACACTGCTTACGCTGGCATCCATTTTCGCCCTTGCCTTTTCCAGCGGTTATTATTCTGTAATGCACAGTGATTCTGTGAAAAAAGAAGCTTTCCTCTCTGACATTATTTCTGTTATGACAGACGGAGTACGGACCTCTGCTTCTTTTCAGGACGTGTTCGGCTATACCCCGGTGGAACTGCTCCTTTTGTTCCTTATCCTTATTTTCGTCAGTGCATTCTTCTCACTGACACTTGGATATCTTGCCATTGTTTTGGGACAGTTAGTTGAAAAGCACAAGCTCGCATGCTCCATCGTTTTTTACATTGCACTTTATATCGGTACACAGGTAATTTTCAGCATGGCTCTGGTCATTATCAATATGGGAACTATTCTTAATTCTGACCTGGATGCACTTGAACTTACCCAAAATATTTATCATTCTGTGCTTTCTGCCTCAACAATCTTATATCTGGTACTTGGCATCTTATTCTATCTTATTACGTTTGTGCTTATTCGCAAAAAGGTAAATTTAGATTAAATCTTAAAAAATATAAGAGACAGTTACCCATTACTTTGGGCAGCTGTCTCTTTTTTCATGTAATAGGAAATTACTCCGTAATATTCCTATTACATAAAAAGCGCTCCGCTAAGGAAGCGCACCTCGCGGAGTTGAAATCAGCCGTAAACGACACCGCTCGGGCGCGAAAGAGTCCGACGAGCGGACTCTTTGCTCTAATCTGTAATTCTCTTATTCTATCACACCTATTTTCTATTGTTCCATATAATTTGATGCAAATAAAAATTTTCCTCAAATGTCATGGTTACTTCCTCTGCTACTCTCTAAAATGTTGATTAGAGATGAGCAAAACTCCCTGATAATTGAATAGAACTTGGCAGTTGGCTTTTGTAAATCGAAAAGGTGAGATTTTATGGCATAACAAAGCTAACGTAAGTCCATAACTTACGCAAATTAGACAGTATGAGATCTTTGAAATCACGCAATCCGCTTTACAGTCTTCAGTCTGCGGTAAAACTGATTGGAATGTGAAGTGATTGCAGCGATTGCGACAGCCAGCAAACTGATATGGGCAAGTGTATTTAAGTTCGTAACGGACGCTTTGTTTCTTACCCACATCCGTTCCTGCCCTGTGTTTTTAAAGCGTGAATTATAGCGCTCGCATTCTGTACGAAGAGAGTAACTGCTTTTGAAGTATTTGCTGTTTCTGTCAATCGAAAGTCTTAAATCATCAGGAATGGTGATATATTTTGTACAGCCACGATGCTTCTTTCCGTTGTAGAAGTTTTTGTGATGACACGGGCAGTCAGCGCTTGGGGAAGATTTTAAAGGACAGCAGAACTTTTGGCGTGTGCGGTTTCTATCGGAAAATTTACCATCCTTCCACATGGCAAGACCCGCCTCGCAGAGAGGATTTCCCTGAGGAAGAAGCTTTGGATTTTTGGTATTGCGCTTATTCAGGGGAATAATACATTCGCCATGATAAAGAGTATGCACTTGATTGTAGATATTTTTAACATCATACCCTTTATCCGCAAGAAAAGTACATTCGGTCACAGGAAGAAACGAATGGGTATCCGCAAGAACATCTAAGGCAACTAAAGAGTCGTGAATATCAGCAGTTGTTGTGAACTCGTAAATGGGAAGACCGGAAATGCAGTCTACAAGGACATGATTTTTATATCCCCAGTAGAACTCGTAGTTCTTTTCATTTGTTTGGTTAGAAGCCGTATGGATGCCGAGTTTGCAGTCCTCATCCGACTTTGGATGGTTGTCGGGAGAAAACTTATTTTTAAGGAAAGACTTCGGATTATTTTGTGAAGTATTGGCAAAAACCGGGGTGGAATCCAGCCCGATAAAAGAAGTATCAATGATGCCAGACTCAGCAAGAGAAAGGACTTGCTTTTTCATAATGTCAGAGAGGACAGAGTGATCAAAGTTTTTCAAAAAGCGGTCAAAAGTCCAATATGAGGGAAGCGGAGAAGTAATATCAAAACCGCAGTAATGTGAGATGAGAAGATTATTGTTGAGGTAATCGACAAGGTCGGTAAGCATGGAGAAGCCTTGGCATTTCATAACAATAAAAGAACAGATCATTGCATGATTGGAAAAGCCTTTCCTTCCGGTTTTGGGGAATTCCGGGACAGAGGATAGATCAAGATTCAAAAAAAGCGAATCATAAAACTTTGCGATAGGTTGTGAAGTAAAAAGATGTATGTCTTTCAAAATTTCCTGGCGATAGATAGCAATCAGCTCCTTTCGGTGAATTGATTTTTGCAACTTAATTATACCATTAGGAGTTGATTGTTACTATAAATTGGAGTGATAAAGAGGTCTGCCATGCCTCGCAAACCCGCATAAATACTGAATGTACGGAGTTTTGCTCATGGCTATGAAGTAAAACAACAGGAGGTTAGGAAAAATATAGTAGAACAATATATTGAGTGCCGCAAAGCGAACAAAATGACACAGGCAGATGTTGCAGAAGCCTTAGGGATAAAACGTCCTAATATTACAAGATTTGAAAATGGTGCATATAATCCAACAATAGATATGCTGGTAAAGATTGCGGAATGTATGGGGAAAGAGTTAGAGATTAGATTGGTGGATAAGAAGTAGATGCGAGATAAAAAAATAGAACAGATTGCATATATCGAAGATATTATTTTTGTAAATAAACAAAATATTCCATGGAATCAAGTGGAACAATATTTGAAAAGGTATATTAATACCACATATACGGTCAATGAAACAAGTGACATTATTAATATAGCCGGAGATTTTCCGGATGAATATGCTGAATCGAAATACACAAAGAACTTGAGAGGAAATATTGCGAAAGCAAAGGCAAATGCGGCACAGGTTGTTGGAAAGATGATTGTGATTGCAACTAACAAGCGTTGGATTGAAAATAAGGCACAAAAG
>CASEML010000114.1 GCA_949289145.1 uncultured Eubacteriales bacterium
ATAATGGCCCCGTGGTCAAGCGGTTAAGACATCGCCCTTTCACGGCGGTAACACGGGTTCGATTCCCGTCGGGGTCATCGCACGTAAGTGCTCATACTCAGGCGCAGTAGCCAAGTGGTAAGGCGTGGGTCTGCAACACCAGAACTACCCCACTCAGTTATGTGCCAGAACTTTGACAAATCTATACCATATTTTTTAATCATGGCGCAGTAGCCAAGCGGTAAGGCGTGGGTCTGCAACACCCTGATGCACCGGTTCAAATCCGGTCTGCGCCTCTCAAAAAGCCCGGAAAATCAACGTTTTTCGGGTTCTTTTTATTTTTCAAGGCTTGTAAAAAAATAAGGTAGCAGATTTTTTTTGACCAACAAAAATATTTTTCTTGTATCACCTTTTCTAAACTCATTCCAACAAAAAATTTTAAACTTAAGACCGCCAGAAACCGCATAAAATCGAATAAAATCGGTTCATAAGGTGGACGATAAGGTGGACGGATTTATGCGATTGCATCCACCAGATCCACTTTCTTTTGTGAGTCAGTATGAAAGTAAGTCTTTATAACTACATCATAGCTGTCACCTAATAATTCCGCCGCATCTTTCAGCTCACCCATATTAGTTGTTTTTCGGACAATATTAGTCGCAAACGTATGTCTGAGAGCATGGAGGGAATATTCCTGGATTCCTGCTCTTCTGCATATTTTGACTAAAGTATTCCTTATGTTTTGTAAAGTTGGGCTGATATGATTTTGAGTCGCAAGAATTAAATCTTTCTCAAAATAGTTTGTATCGTATAGCTCAAGCATACACTGAAGACAAAAATCTGCTTTTTTGTTCAGTGGAACTATTCTAACGCTGTTCGGATACTTTGGATCTGTAAGAACCAGTTTAGTTTTTGTTTTTGCGTTCTTGTCGCGGTTTTTTACACGGCTTAAAGTTTTATTGATTTTGACATAGCGACGCGAATCTTTCCAAATAATTTTTGATTTTCCTAATGCAAGAAGTTCACCTCCTCTCAGACCGGTATTCAAAAGGAATACAATAGCCGGACCATATCGGTAAAGGAAGCGTTCATTCCGGTTAGGACTGGGCATCATTGCGATCTCCTCGATGATTGGAATATCCTTCTCATCTATAATCTCAATCTCTTTTGTTTCCACAGGCAGAGAATTCTCTGCCGGCATAATAACGGAATTCATGATTGAGTAGTTATTCGGGAGCTCGCCCATATTTTTTGCGTGCTTTATCATTGCTGACCAAAAGAGATAGATTTTTTTAATGGACGAATAGCTCAGAGTCTCTTTATTTGCATTGATTGTCTGTGTAATATCGTCAGCGGTCAAGTTGTTGAAAGACAGCCTTGCTGCTTCTGTATCCCGTATATGGGTGTTATATGTCCTTTCCAGGCGGTCCAGGCTGCTCTGCTTAAATATACCAGCCTCAACGTAAAGTGATTTGCGATAAAGGTATTTCTGAGCATAGTCACATACTTTTATATTGCTGGTGATCGCATCCTGTATTGCAATCTTGACCTTCCATTCATCCAGTAGTTTCTTTGCTTCTCCTTTGGTGGGTGCGCTAAATTCTTTATCCGGTAGCCCTTTCTTTCTGTATCGGGCTGTCCATCCTCCTCTCTTATTTTTAAAGATAGATCCA
>CASEML010000115.1 GCA_949289145.1 uncultured Eubacteriales bacterium
CTATCGCATGACTTCTGTAACATTATAAATAATAAGGCTGGGATTTGTCAATAGGTATTTTTCATATTTTTTCAGGGTGCTGCCCACACCCTGAATTTTATTCACTCATTAGCATCTTTGCCGGTTCTATTTTTCTTATTTTCCGCGAAAAACAAACAGCAGTCACAAAAGCAGTTACTGTAATTCCAAAAAAAGTAGAAAATAACCATATAGGATTTACAATCATATTACAGCTTTTAATTCCTGCAAAGGACAAGCAGTTCACCACAAAAGCCTCCATCCAATATACAGAAGCTATAATTCCAATCATTGCCCCCATTACCCACAGAGCTGAACTGTTACCCCTGCTTTACTGCGTATGTATCGGTGTGATCACAATATTTTCAGCAGATACACCAGTCTTCCGTTTTACAATATCCTCAATCTGCGCCCTTCCTGCTTCGTCTACTTCTGCCATATTTACCACCACATCCACACTGTCATTTGTAATACTTACCACTGCATCGGTATAGCCTTTGGCATCCAAAAGCATTTCTGCTGCCGCTTCCTTCTCTGCAATATCTGTAAGAGAAATCATATTATCTATTGCTGCCTGTTTCTGGGTATCTGTAATGTTAGCATTGTTAATAACCTCCAATAATGCTTCCTTATTTTTGGAACGTACTTGTTCTCTGGTAAGTCTTGCTTCCGAGATGATATCTGCTGCGCTTGCCACTTCGCTGTTGGTTAACACTGCTTCCCCCGGTGTATCTTCTTCTGTCACATTGCTTGTCAAGTCAAAATCATAGCTTTCAATATCTTCTGTTGTACTTGCCTGTGCAGTTTCTTGATCCTCCGCTTCTTCGCTGGAATCTCCGATAATCTCTGCCTCTCCCATTCCTGTATCTTCACTTTCTGCATACATATCTTCCAAAGAAATGTCTGCTGTTTCCAAAGTATCTGTTTCATCCTTTACAACTCCCTCAGTTAATGAAACATCTTTTCCTATCTCTGTTCCCGCAAAATCAAGGTAGCCTGCAATGGCAATCATTAGTGCAAGGGTTGTAATTACAATCTGATTTTTCTTTAATTTCCCTTTCATAAAATCTCCTTTCTTATATACCAGACTATTCATTTACTGACTTCATTACTTTAATTTTATGTGCATCTATAGGAAATAATGCCAAAACTGCCTCCGAAATATTTTTTGCCACAGACGGCTTATCTCCTCCATCTGCGATCACCAAAACTCCTTCTATTTCCGGCTCTGTTTCTTTTATTACATAAGGCTCGCTTTCTCCATTTTCTCCTTCTACAAATACCGTGGACTCTTTCTTACTATAATCAGTGGTTTTTCTTTCTCCTCCTTGAGAATCCGTTTCTTCTGTAGTATTTTCAGTGCTTTCCGTATCTTTTTCTACTTGCTTTTCTCCATTGGATTTCAGAGTGATCATAACCTGTACTTTTCCTACTCCTTCTACTTTACCTAAGATTTTTTCCAAGCGCTGCTCTAACTGCTCCACCTGCCCCGTTTCCTCCTTTGGACTTTCCACTATGGTTTCCTCCAATGTATTTTTCTCTTTACTTACCGGAAGGGAAATCACCATAAGCAACACTCCCACCAAAATCAGCACAAAAAGGTTTTCTTTCTTCTTTAATTTATCCATTGATTTTAATATATCTTTCCAAATTTTCATAAACTCACCATCACTTTTTCAGGTAAATATCTACCTGTTCCACCGCATAGGTATCACTAAGCCATTCTTTTATTTTTAATTCTATTACACTGCTTACTTTTCCCTGTTCAGAAAATGCAATATTTCCTATTTGTATTTTATTGCTTTCTTCCTTATTTTCATAGGATACTACCATTTCCATACTTTTGATCATTCCATATTCTTTATCCTCGCCAAAAGTAATCTGAAGCTCCTCTAAAAATAAATCATACTCTGTAAGCTTTTTTCTCACCTGCTGTTCTATTTCCTCTCTATAGGTTTCCAGCATGATTTTCCGGCTTTCCTCGTTATAAATCTCTTCTGATATTCTTGCACTTTCCAATTCCCAGTAGTATTTTTCCTGATTAAGTTCTAACTCCCAGTCGCCATTCCAGATTTTTGCAATGGGTGTCATTATGATAATCACCATCAGTAATCCGGTAAATAATTTAATATATGGTTTATATGCCGAACCAGCACTGAGTTTATATATTAGTGTAATCACGATCATATACACTGTAATGTCTTCCACCCACCCATAAAACGCTTCTAACATACATCCTCCTTACGTCAGTCCCACAATGGCTATGGACAGCATAAACATAGCTGCCACCATACTGCTTGCTTTTAATACCAATGCGCCGCCCTCTGCCGCTGCCGCCATGCACCCGGTAAATCGTTTGTCTGTTACGGGCTGAATTGCTGCTGCCATTATTTTATAACTCAGCGTAAAAATTGCAATTTTAATAACAGGCGGAATACAAATTATCAAAATGATTAAAATAGCGGAGGTTCCAATACCATTTTTCAATAATACGGCAGAACCAATTAAAATTTCTGTAACCGCTCCTGCTGCACCGCCAATTCCCGGAATTGCAGATAGTACTTTATTAAAAGAAGTATTTTTAAACGAATCTATTGCGGGTGCTAACATCGACTGTATCACCTGGAATCCAACCAGCACTGCCAGCGCTGTCTTCAACAGCCATTTCACTGCGCTTTCAAACAACCCTGCCATTCTTGATAATATATCTTCTTCTGATATGTAATTAATTATCTTAACTATCACGTATGCCTGTACCATAGGAATGATCAATACATTCAGCGCATCACTTAACAGGGAAATCAAAATTAAGGTAGCCTGATAAAATAGTGCTCCGGTACAAGGGCCGGTTGAAAGTGAAACGCTTAAGCTGTATGCAGGCACTAATGCTTTAATAAAAGTCACTAGATTCTCAGAAGCTTGAAGTGCACAATCTATTATTTCACGAAATGCTCCAAATACCACAATGCACATCATCATATAAAGCATATAAAATCCCGTATCTGCTATCTGCTTGTCCTTTAATATTTCTGTAAATACAGAAAATACAGATGCACTCACTGAGAGAATCAAAAGATACGTCATGTCCTTCTTATTAAATGAAATTTGCTGTGTCAGGTATTCGCGAACGCTTTCATAGGCGTCCTGCAGATGAAACTCTCCAGAAACTAGCTCTGTCACTAATTCTTGAAAATTTAATTCCTGCCCATCTAATATCTGCTCTAGCACCTGATTGATTTCACTAAAAGAAATCTCATCCATCAATGTGTCTATACTGTCCATTTCCACATCTGCTTCTGTTTCCACTGCCGCCTGCGTTTGGGCGTATTCTGGTATATTTGTTGCCAAGGCAAGCTGCAAACATATGGCAATCATTGCAATCATACATCCTCCTAACCAAGCATTTCCTGTATCAGCTTCAACAATGCGCTGAAAATGGGCATGCTTATCGCCAGCACTGATATTTTTCCGAAAATTTCTATTTGGGATGCAATGGTCTGATAACCACCATCCTTACATACACTTGCTGCAAACTCTGCAACATAAGTGATTCCAATCATTTTAATAAGCACAGACAAATACTCCTTTTCCATAGGAAGAATGGTCTGCAGATACTGAAAAATCTCAAATATCTGCAACAGCTTTGTCACTACATAAAACATAATCACCGAACAGGCGGCAAGAGATATCAGTACCGAATATTCTGATTTAAAACTTTTACAATACACAGCCAGCAACATAGCTCCTATGCCAATGAAAGCTATCTTCAATATTTCCATAACTCACCCCATTAAATCAAAAACAGTTTTTTGATGGTTTCAAATAACTCATATATGTATGGCACCACCCAAAACAAGACCAGAATCAGACCTGCAAAGCTGGTAAGAAATGCCTGTTCTTCCCTTCCACTGTGTTTTAGTACCTGACTTAACACTGATACCAGAATTCCCACTGCTGCTATCTTAAAAATAATATTTACACTCATACTTCCTCCTGTTTATGCGATTAACAGTATCAGAAAAATTCCTCCTATAATTCCCAGGTATTTAAAAATTTTTTGTTTTTCCCGAATACCTCTTTCGCTTTCTTTAATTCTCACTTCCAGCTTTTCACTGTAAAGTCCAATACTGGATATCTGCATCTCTGCATCCAGATAGCCCATGCATGCACCAAATTCCCGAAAAGTCTTTCTGTCTTCTCCCGAAATAATCAACTCTTTTAGTTCTGTATCACAACTCTCCTGCCAAATCCGTTCTATAGTTTTTCCAAAACCCTTATCCAACTCCTTGCCTGTATGATAAAAAAAGCTGCTAAAAGGTTCCTTTACATGCTTAGAAACCTCACAAAAGGCCTCTGCAGCAGGTGCTTTGTGATAGGTAATTTCTCCTTTCAGCATAATTAATATCCGCTGTATCTCATACAAGGTATTTAACTTTCTCTCCACCTCTCTGCTATACATAAAGCCTAACAACGAAGAGGCCAGAAGAATCATTACTGCACCGGCTATTTTTGCCATTATTTCCCTTCCCTTCAAAACCAAGTCATTTCAACTAATGGGGCTCATATTTTCATCATAGACCGCCTTAATCTTTCCTATTGCATTGGGCTGTAGCACAATATAGCGCTGAAATATATTTCCTGCTTTTAAATGTTCGAAAATTGTTTTTTCATAAATATCATAAGGGGATGAGCCATGTATCGTAGCTAGGATACTGCAGCCTGACAAACAGGCATTTTTCAGTGCCTCCATATCACTTTGCGAGCCGATTTCATCTACAGCAATAACTCTTGGTGCCATACTGCGAATCAGCATAAGAATTCCTGCCGCCTTAGGAACCCGATCTATAACATCTGTTCTTGCTCCTAAATCATTTTGTGGAACTCCATGATAACAGGCGCCCAATTCCCCTCTTTCATCTGCCACTCCTACCCTTACTCCCCCTACATTTTTTCTTCCATTAGATAATAGACGAATGCAGTCTCTAAGAAGTGTAGTCTTTCCGGCACAGGGCGGCGCCACAATCAATGTATTAAATATGTTATACTTATTTGCAATCATTTCTATTACTTTTTCACCGCACCCAACCTGCTGAGAAGCAAGGCGAATATTTAACCCAGAAACATATTTTATATTCTTTACCTTGTCCCCTTCCGTCACCGCCTGTCCCACAAGTCCAATACGATGTCCTCCCTCAATGGTAATAAAGCCCTGACGAATTTCTTCCTCATACGCATATACAGAATGTTTACAGATAAATGAAAAAGTTTCTTTTAACATTTCTTCTGTCACACAAAATCCCTCTTGATATTTATCTGTCACTCCTCCCTGTGTATGAACAATGATTTCTTTCCCCTGTGCTTTCAACATCAATGGTTGTCCTACGTTCATTCGTATTTCCTGAATATCACCCTGATTCAGCCCTAATTCCTCAATAAAATGGCATATTTCTTTTGGAAGAAATGTGTAAAATTGCTTTATGTCTTTCATGTTCTCACCTCTTACCTCAATATATGTCCATGCTTTGAAAAGTATTACTGATATTTTTTAATAAAAATAAGCCCTAATTGTATTGATTCTACAATTAGGGCTGCTGCCTTACTTATTTTTATTTCAATATAACAACTGCATACGGTGGAAGTGTGATTACTTCTCCCTCTAAAATCGGTTCGTCAGGACTAACCGTAAGTTCTCCCACAATACCTTCATACCCCACTGACTTAGAAAGTGTAACCTGTCTTTCTTCGCTGGTGGTATTCATCAATAGAATACTACTGTCATTTTCATATGTTTTTTTCATAGCTGCAATAGCGGTATCTTCTACTTCCTCCACAGCTTCTACCTGCCCTCTTGCAATTTCTGGAAATACGTTCCGAAGTCTGACTGCAGCTTTTACATAATTCAGCATAGAAGATGCATCCGCCTGTTGCTCCTCCATGGATGGAAATGCTGACACAACTTCTTCCATATCTGCTGGTCCCTTTGTCATTCCTTTGGTATCATCCTTACTCCAAATAAACGGTGCTCTTTTATTTTCATCCTTTCCACTTCCGCTCATGCCAATTTCTTCACCATAATACACAAAAGCACAGCCATTCATCATCAAATTCATTGCCTGGGCAAACTTCATCTGATCCAAATTATTTTGATAATATCCCGCACTTCTCGCCATATCATGATTTGTATAAAAAGGGGCATCTATAGCTTTTTCATTGTATCCCTTAATGGTATCCTGTACTGCCACCATAGCGTCCACATAGCCACGTCCAGTATTTTTTGCAGTTCCTTGTTTAATTACTTTTGCAATTTTACCATCCGGTCCTGCAAAGGCAAAATCAAAGGCGCTGTCGGCACCACTGTCATAGTATTTACTATAGCTGTCAAATCCCTGCCATACTTCGCTTACAATGTAATTATCTTGAGACTGGCCCTTTACATAATCTGTAATCCATCGTAAAACTTCCACATTTCTAAGGGTTGCACCACTGTAATATTCTCCTACAGCATCAAGGCGGAACCCACCAACTCCTAAATCAAGCCAAAACTGCATTACCTTTTAGTCACAATATTTGTTGTGCTTTTTGCACAATCCCTCCACATTGCATTCTTCCTGACCGCAATCTTCTACTTTCAGACTATTTAAAGCAGACCGGAACCATTCATGCTGTGCAGAAGTATGATTAAAAGGCATATCCACAATTACTTTAACTCCTCTTTTTTCACACTCCTCAATTAAGTCTTGAAAATCTTCTATCGTTCCATATTCTTCATCTATCGAATAATAGTCTACCACATCGTATTTATGGTAAGTTGTGGATTTCATAATCGGCATTAACCAGATTCCATTGAATCCTAAATCTGTGTCTGTATTGTCATCCCCGTCATTAATATAATCAAGTTTTTCTATCAAACCACGTATATCTCCAATTCCATCTCCGTTACTGTCATAAAATGAGTATAAAAAAACTTCATAGTAGGTTCTGTAATTATCATCAATTACGTTTAACTGCTGCTGTGAAGCTCCAAATAAACTACTGTATTTTTGTGTGTTATTATCTTCCATATTTTCTTCTACTTTGCTTTCTTCCTGTAAAGAAGAGGGTGCCTTCTGGCACCCTCCCATACTACAGATAAGAGATACGCAGAAAAAAATACTTATTAGTTTCTTTTTCATGTAAACCCTCATCTCCTTATTCTTTTTAGCCTTTCACAGCTCCTGCCATACCTTCAACGTAGCAATTCTGCATACATATGAACAGAATAGCAATTGGAATAGATACACAAACTGCACCGGCGGCAAAACACGTATACCAATTGTCAATATATTCTTTTTCAAGCATTCTCCACAACCCAATGGAAACTGTATAATATTTCGCATTCGCTCTGCAGATAACTTTTGCAAAGATAAAGTCAAGCCATGGTGCCATGAATGATGTAAGAATTGTATATACAATAATCGGTTTACTAAGTGGGATAGTTACTTTTGTAAACACCTGAAACTTAGTAGCTCCATCAAGGAATGCTGCCTCATCCAATGCTTTTGGAATCGTATCGAAGAAACCTTTCGCAATATAGAAGCCTACACCAGTACCTCCGGTATATACCAAAATCAACGCCACACGAATCATAGCTCCCTCAGATAAACCAACTGCCTTTAAGATATAGTAAACAGCTACCATGGACATAAATCCTGGGAACAATCCAAGAATCATAGCCAAATTCATAAATGGCTTACGCATTTTAAAATGTAATCTTGACATACAATAAGATACAGATAATACAAAGAAACTTGAAATTACTGCACAGAAACATGCAATAATCAATGTATTCATAAACATCTGCGGGAAGTTTAAGATACTTGTATCTGTAAACAATCTTTTGTAATTATCTAAAGTATATGTCTTTGGGAAGAAAGTTGATACATAAGATCCTTTTTCTCCTCTAAAGCTTGTTAAAATAACCCAGAAAATCGGGAACAACCAAATAACGGCTAAAATTGCTAAGCATACATGAACAATTGTATTTGATATAAATCTTCTTGTTTTTGCAGAGGCTGTTTCTCTTTTCTTCATTACATGAATTCCTCCTCGTTCTTATATGAGCCTGTATTTCGATATGTTACTAAGGCAACAATTGCAAGTACAATAAACGTCATGATACCGATAACTGCACCCAGGTTATAATACTGCTGGTCAATTGTCAGTTTATACAACCATGTAACCAAAAGGTCTGTCTTACCTGCGGTAGAACCTACAGGTGTTGGATTACCTCCTGAGAGCAGGTAGATGACATTGAAGTTGTTAACATTTCCTGTAAACTGTGTAATAAGATATGGTGTAGTAACAAATAACATATATGGTAATGTGATCTTAAAGAAAGTTACCACTGCATTTGCACCGTCTACCTTAGCTGATTCATAAAGTTCGGCAGGAATATTCTGTAAAATACCAGTTACCTGCAGCAAGGTATACGGGATACCTACCCAACAGTTAATGACAATAACTGTTACTCTAGCCCATGTTGCATTTGTAAAGAACGGAAGAGACGTATCAATGATTCCCAAATTCTTTAGCAATACATTTACGGCACCTTCCGGCTGTAAACATGTTCTCATAATAAGCAACGATACGAACTGCGGTACCGCAATAGATAATACAAAACAAAATCTCCAAAATGCCTTAAATCTTGTTCCCTGTCTATTGATAACGATAGCAAGTATCATACCAAATATATAGTTCAATCCGGTAGCAAAAATTGCCCAGATAATTGTCCAACCTAATACTGACCAGAATATCTGACCAATAGAATCTTTAAAGTTTAATACTTTCGCAAAATTCTCTAGACCTACCCAGTCAAACAGCAACAAATGATTGTCTACTTTACTATAGTTCGTAAACGCCATTGTAATCATGTAAATCAACGGTAAAATTGTAAAAACAAGGATACCTGCAAAAGGCAGGAACATTAATAACTTATGTAAATTTTCGTTAAATAAGTCCTTTACATCCTCAACAAAAGAATTTACATGTAAGTTTCTCCGTGATAAATACTCTGCTTTATATGAACTTTTAAGTGCTGTTCTCCATAAAAGCACAAAAAGAACTGTGATGGCAATTGTTACCACTCCATACAACAGAATAAGAATGGAATTATCACCTGCTGTGTATTCATAAATTCCTTTTGCTTCATTCCACACTTCTTCACCGGCATTATCACCAAGTGACGGAAGCATCGCTATACAGTGGAAACCATTTTTAATCATAAAGAAGAGGTAACATACTTCTAATGCTAAAAACAATAATCCTTTGATGATCTGCTTATGCACAATATTTCCAAAGCCCATAATCAGCATTGAAAGCTTTGTTGCTACTCCACCTTCCTTCACAGCATTGGTTACTGTATAAGGTGTAGCAAAATAGTTCACGCGTTTTTTTCTTCCTTTTTTTTCCGCACTATTGCTCATTTTCTAACCTCCAAGCCTACACATACCTATAAGCGGTATTCTGCGGAATCTGGCTCCGCCATGTAGTAATCGTCACTAATTTTTCTAAGATAATTAATTGTGTTCTTACGTTAAAGACGCCCAAAGCGTTATTTTAACGCTTTGGACACCTTCGTCTTTAAATGCAAACTAATACTTTTGAATCATCTTACTCAACTACTGAAGTATTTAAAGATGTGTTGAATGCTTCTGTCTGCTCTGCCGCATTATCAGCTGTAACTTCACCATTCAATAAAGAATTACCAAAGTTTTCAGCCGGTGTCCAATAGTTACCCATTGCAGATACAAATGGCTGAAGAATTGATGTGGTATCGAATGTAGCATTCTGTGCTACTACCAATGCATCGTTCTGAACTTCTTCCTGTGCAAGCAGCTCTGTATTACATGGAACAATACCTCTTAATTCATAGTGGCTCTGCTGAGCTTCCGGACTACCTAAGAACTGTGCAAGTGCTACAGCTACCTGTGGATACTGTGAGTTAGGATTTACACCAATTGCCTTAGAACCAGCAAAAGATTTCATCTGACATTCCTTTCCATCAATTGTAATAGAAGGAAGAACAGTAATACCAAGGTTATCTCCAAGTGCTTCCTCAGCAGCTGCGTAGTCCCAAGAACCTGAAAACTTCGCCTTTACAGAACCATCTCTTAAGCCGGCAAGACCTGAACCATCTTTATCATTTACGAAGTTTGGATTAGCAACCATATCTACTAAGTATTTAGTAACGGCTGTACCTTTATCTCCGCCAAAATCAATTCCTGCTGCTTCATCTGTTCCGTCACCGAATAAGGTACATCCGTTAGCAACATAGAAAGAAGCGATATACCAAGAGTCATTTAATGGGAAAGAAACTTTGTCCTTCGCAAGCATTGCATCTAAGCTCTTAACTTCGTCTTCTGTAAATGCACTTTTATCATAATACATAAACCATGTATTTGTTGTAAAAGGAACACCATAGACAGAACCATCTACTGTTACAGAATCAACAATTGCCTGAGAGTTTGTTTCTTTTACATAGCTTTCAGTTTCTCCGCCTAATTTGGCAACTGCATTTGCTGCAATTAAATCTGGTAAATGATCGTTAGAATAGAAATAAACATCTGCTGCTGCTGTCGGATCCTGTCCCACCTGAGTTTTAGCATCAGCTTCAGGGCATACACCATATTCAAATGTTAAATTCCAGTTTGGATGTGCTTCATTGAAAGCATCACACATTGTTCCTAACCAATTTCCGTATTCAGCTGACTGATCTTCTGATGGAGACCAAACTTTAATTGTCGCTGTGATCTCTTCTTCATCAGCTGCTGATGTTTCATCGGTTGTCTCGTCTGTTGTTTCATCAGTTGTCTCGTCTGTTGTTTCATCGGTTGTCTCGTCTGTTGTTTCATCCACAGTTCCTTCTGTTTCTGATTCAGTTGTGGTGTCATCGCCGCCGCAAGCTGTCAAACATGTTGCAGCCATTGCTGTAGCTAGTAATAATGATAATACTTTTTTCTTCTTCATAACTCTCTTTTCTACCTCTCTTTTTTTTATTATTAATAAAATATGTAAAACATATCTTATTTCTCACATTTATTATGTCCAGCTTTTTAGCAACTATGTCCCCATTTCTTAGTATATGCAGAAACTTGTACAATATTACTAAAACCACTCTCTACCCCAGATGATTTTGGCTCACCATATTACACAAAAATTTTATATTTTTCGTATGCTTTCGAAACCCTTGTAATGTATTGGTATAAAGTGTTTACGCCTTTATTTTTTCGTGATTTTTGACCTATGTATAATTTAGCACTTTTCACTGTTGATTGTCAACAATATGCACAATCTTTTTATCACTTTTCACATTATGAACAATTTTAATTTAGCGTTTTTGTGCATATTTTACACTTTATCCTTTCTTTCGACACCTTTTTACATATTTTTTTACATCTTCTTTCATTTTTTCATACCGGCGGCACTGACCGCCGGTTTTTCAACAGTCCTTACACTTTACAATGCATTCTTCTTCCTCTACATCAACCAGTATGATATCGCAGCCGATTTGTTTTACATCACACCAACGGATTACAAATTCTTTTTCCCTGCAAAGACACCAAAAAAATTTTCCAGGAATAGGAATAATCAATGCTATTATAATGCCCTTGCAGATATCAATATCCACATCTGCCACAAATCCCAGCCGTCTGCAGTTTCTTATGTTAATTACTTCACAATTTTTAATTTCACAAAGACGCATAATTTTTACCGGACTTTTTTATCACTATATGATTTTTTTTCTTTTCTTATTACCACTATCGTATTATGACAAATAACTTTTCATAAACTTTAAGGCACTTTTTTCAAGTCTGCTGACTTGGGCCTGTGAAATTCCAATATAATCAGCCACTTCCATCTGGGTTTTCCCTTCAAAGAAACGCAAGGTTAAAATTTCATTTTCCCGTTCATTTAATTTTTTCATAGCTTCACTTAATGCAATATGCTCCACCCAGGTTTCTTCTTTATTTTTTTTATCGCTAATCTGGTCCATCACATATAGAGAATCACCGCCCTCAGTATATACGGGTTCAAACAGGCTTACGGGGCTTTGTATGGCATCCATGGCATATACAATATCTTCCTTGGAAACTCCAATTTCCTCTGCGATTTCATTGATGGTAGGCTCCTTTAAATTTTTTCGTGTCAGGTTTTCTTTGGTATAAATTGCTTTATAAGCAGTATCCCTTAAAGAACGGCTTACCCGAATACTATTGTTATCTCTTAAATATCTGCGGATTTCTCCGATGATCATAGGCACCGCATAGGTAGAAAATTTAACATTCAGCGTAGTATCAAAATTATTAATGGCTTTAATTAACCCAATACATCCGATTTGGAACAAATCATCCACATTTTCATTGCTGTTAGAAAATCTTTTAATCACACTTAAAACAAGCCGTAAATTTCCTTTAATAAACTTTTCCTTTGCCTCTTTATCTCCGTTTTGTATAAGAACAAACAACTGCTCTTTCTCCTCATTTGTAAGAAGCGGAAGCTTTGACGTATTTACTCCGCATATTTCAACCTTATTAAGAGCCATAATGATTTCCTCCTTGTATTTCCCTACTAGAAGAATTCTCATTATGACTCTTATTTATACCCAATTTTGAAAGATTTTGGGGGTTGACAAGTCAATTATTTTCAGTCTTCCCACTTATCGCAAAGAGAATTTACCTGATCGGCAAACTTGGCAATATCCTTATTTGCCAGCTCTTCACTTTTTCCGATAATATACATAAGGCGCTGACCTGCTGCCAGCAGTCTTGCAAATACAGCAGAAGCATGTCTGCCACCTGCTTTCTTTGCCATAATTTTGTTTCTATCACCTTCCTTGATCATCTTATTGGATTCTAACTCATACACAGAACCTGTATATGGAGCTTCCGCATCCAAACCAAGCTCTCTTCTTAAATAATCTGCAAACATTTCACATACTCTGTCTTCTCCATGTACCACATACACTTTTTCTGGTTTTGGTTCAAAGGAACTTACCCATTTCACCAAACCATCTTTATCCGCATGGCCGCTGACGCCATTCAGCCTTTCAATTCTAGCCCTTACCTCAATCAATTCGCCAAAGAGTTTTACACTGGTGGCTCCCTCCAGCAAGGTTCTTCCTAAGGTTCCCATTGCCTGATATCCCACAAAAAGTATGGTACACTCTTTTCTCCACAGATTGTGCTTTAAGTGGTGCCGGATTCGTCCTGCCTCACACATACCGGAAGCAGACAGAATCACTTTAGGTTTCAGGTCATAATTAATGGCTTTGGATTCCTCACTGGTAAGGGAAAGCTTCAATCCCGGAAAACTGATGGGATTAATTCCAGCCCGAACCAACTCCATAGCTTCTTCATCAAAACAAGACTGAATATTTTTGTTGAATATATTGGTGGCCTCCACTGCCAAAGGACTGTCTACATATACTTCAAAGTCTTCGAATCCCTTAATCAACCGTTCTTCCTTAATTTTGCGCAAAAAATACAACATTTCCTGAGTTCTTCCTACTGCAAAGGACGGGACAACTACATTTCCCCCTTGCTCAAAAGTAGATTGTATGATCCCGGTTAATTTTTCCACATAATCAATTCTTGGACCGTGATTTCTGTCACCATAGGTAGATTCCATCACCACAATATCTGCCTCTTTTAAATACTGAGGGTCTTTAATGATGGGCTGATTTATATTGCCAATATCCCCGGAAAAGACAATTTTCCGTTTTACTCCATTTTCTTCGAACCATACTTCAATACTGGCGGAACCTAGTAAATGTCCCACATCACAAAAGCGAATTTGAATATTTTCATCAATAGCTATTTTTTTCATGTATTCACATGGCACAAATAAACCAAGCACATTTTCTGCATCTTCCATCGTATATAAAGGTATCATTTCCTCTTTGCCGGAACGTTTTGCCTTACGGTTATGCCACTCTGCCTCAAATTGTTGTATATGAGCACTATCACGAAGCATAATATCACACAAATCCGTACTGGCCTCGGTAGCAAAGATTTTCCCCCGAAATCCTTTACTGTAGAGCATTGGCAGTAATCCACTATGATCAATATGCGCATGTGTCAGCAATACATAATCCACAGCCGCTTCACTGACCGGTAATTCTGCATTGGCATAAGTATCTTCTCCCTGCTCCATACCGCAGTCTATCAGAATGTTCTTACCGCACACCTGAAGGCAATGGCAGCTTCCAGTTACTTCATGAGCCGCTCCAATAAATGTAAGTTTCATATGACTCACCCCTTCTGAATAATATACAACAATTATATCATTTCTATTGTATTTTTACAATTATTTCAGTTTCAGGAGTATTTTTTGTCTATTCAAACCTGACAATTTCTTTTTTCAGACGCCTAATAATCTTTTTTTCCAATCTGGATATGTAAGATTGAGAAATTCCAAGCAGCTCTGCCACCTCTTTTTGAGTTTTCTCTTCTCCTGTTTCACTATTGATGCCAAAACGCAATTCCACGATTCTTTTTTCCCGCTCGGATAATTTATCGATTGCTTTCTTTAAAAGCTTCCTCTCCACTTCATTTTCTATATCACGATATATTACATCTTCTTCTGTGCCAAGTACATCTGACAACAACAATTCATTACCATCCCAATCCACGTTCAAAGGCTCATCAATGGAAACTTCCATTTTTGTTTTACTGTTTCTTCTTAAATACATTAAAATTTCATTCTCGATACAACGGGATGCATAAGTTGCCAGTTTAATATTTTTTTCACTGTTAAAGGTATTGATTGCTTTAATAAGACCTATGGTTCCGATAGAAATCAAATCTTCCACTCCCACACCGGTGTTATCAAATTTTTTGGCTATGTAAACCACAAGCCTTAAATTGTGTTCAATTAATATGGATTTTGCCTCGCTGTCATACTGACTTCCCAAATCACCAATCACCTCTGCTTCACGTGACGGTTCTAAAGGCGGCGGAAGCACCTCCGTCCCTCCAATATAATGCACATCGCCTTGTTTGGAAAACATGACATTCTGCACAGTGGGAATAACCCTCAATTTAAAATGATTTGCCATAGATACTTTTATATACATTCTTTTCCTCCTAAATTAACTTTTTAACTCTCCTGCATTTAATATCATATGATATTTATTCTGCGAACTTATTTGGCCACTGCCAATTCCCAGCACCGGCCTTTTTAGGCAAATTTCTACACTGCCATTGCTAACCAGCATTTCTGTTATCGTAAACACCGGCAACATTCCTGCTTTGGCGATGGTCTGATATGGAATCAAATGAATTCCATGTTCTGACATGGAAACTTTATTGTAATCACCAAAAAGATGTTCTGTCACACTTTTATCTATTATATGTACATATTTTCCGGTAAAAGGGTCTTTCAAGAGATTTCCCGTATCATAAAGGGCGTCCACTAAAATCTCCTGCTCCTGATACTTTATCAGCACCGTATAATATTTACTTTCTTCCTCTCTCAATTCTATGTATATTTTCCTGATTAGTTTAATAAAATAGACACTTAAAACTCCTGCGGCTCCTATTATAATTCCATAAAATCTTATAGGGACTCCCACACGTACCACGTAAAAGATATATTCTATTATTTTTCCACATAGGATAGAAATACCTACAAAAACTATTCCTGCCTGAATCTGCTTTTTCCATGAGTTTTTGTAAAAGGCAGCAAATATCATCAAGGGGAAAATTACTGCTCCCAAATACAGAAACCTAGACCATGCATGCTGAAAGGGCAGTAAAAAAACACTGCATAGGCCAAAGCTTCCTAATCCCCCTGCCACCGCCGCAAGAAAAAAGGATGTTTTTAATTTTAATATTTTTCCCGTCGCACCAAGCATAAGACAGTCAAAAAACAAATTCATAAGAAACAGTTTATCTACATAGACTTCATATTGCACATTCCACCTCCTTAATATAGACATGATTATAGCGAAATTCATCCATATATTTTGTCAAATTTATGGTGGATTTTTACAATATTTATATACAAAAACACCCTTCAAAAACGATATTTCGCATTTTCGAAAGGTGTTTCTACATCTTCTATATTTTATTTTTTGTTTCTCTGTAAAAATTCCGGAATTTTAATAGAATTTTCTTCTACTCTGCTTTCTAATACTGGTTTTTGTAATCCTGCTTTCCTATTCATGGAACTTGAGGCACCACTGATATCAATAGTATTCCTCATTGGTTCCTGTGCTATATTCGTTACAGACTGCACCACAGATGGCTGTTTGTATTTTGGCATTGTAGTAGACGGCTGTGCGGCCGGCTGCTTCGGCGCTTCAATACCAGTAGCAATAATTGTGATACTTGCTTCATCAGTCTTAGTATCATCATAAGAAGCACCAAAGATAATATTCGTATCGTCACCAGTCAATTCCTGAACATATGTAACTGCTTCATTGGCATCCATAAGAGAAATATCACCGGATACATTGATAATAACATCAGAGGCTCCCTGAATTGTAGTTTCCAGCAATGGACTGGCAACTGCAATCTTTACAGCTTCCAATGCCTTGTCATCACCTTTAGCCTGTCCAATACCGATATGCGCAATTCCCTTATCTTTCATAACTGTCTGAACATCAGCAAAATCAAGATTAATTAATGTGGCATTATTAATCAAATCTGTAATACCCTGCACAGCCTGTTGCAATACTTCGTCGGCTTTCTTTAATGCGTCAGGCATTGTAGTGCGCCTATCTACGATTTCTAACAGTTTATCATTTGGAATCACGATTAAGGTATCCACATTTTCTTTTAATTTATCAATTCCCGTAACTGCATTTGTCATACGTGTTCTTGCCTCAAACTTGAAAGGCTTTGTCACAACGCCCACAGTTAAAATTCCCATATCTTTTGCAATTTTTGCCACTACCGGTGCGGCTCCTGTACCGGTACCGCCACCCATACCGCATGTTACAAATACCATATCCGCACCTGTAATAGCCTGACGGATTTCTTCAATATTTTCTTCAGCCGCCTTCTCTCCTACTTCCGGCTTTGCTCCGGCGCCAAGACCCTTGGTTAATTTTTCACCAATTTGTAAAGGTGTAGGTGCTTTACATAATTTCAGTGCCTGTTTATCGGTATTAATACCTATAAACTCAACACCACTAATTTTCTCATCTACCATTCTATTTACAGCATTATTTCCTGCACCGCCCACTCCGATAACGATGATCTTTGCTGCTGCTTCTGCTTCGTTTGATATAATTTCCAGTTGCAAGGTACTTCCTCCTTCTATCCCTCATGACTCAATATCTATGTTCATTTGTTTTTTCAATATTTCTTCCAATAAGTAATATAATATAGTTTTTTTGCAAATTAATCAATAGGATTTTTCAATTTTTTGCATTTTTCTTTCATTGTTCTTTTTTAAATGTAATATTTTTCGTATCTTCATCGTAATTTTCCAAATGTAACGTTCCTTTCATTCCCTGTAAATCAGGCAGAAGCTGTTTTAGCTTTACAATCTTTTCATCATTTTCAATATCCTTGCCCAAAAGCACATTAGCATCTTCAAAGCTTAGGGTTACCGAAAGATTTTTTGAAAAATTTATACTATCCGGTGTGATTTCATATTTTGCCAAAATCTTTGTTAAACTTAAAATTTTCTTAAATACATCATCTTCCTCCACCGGAAGCTTCTTATACAATTCTACATTGTCAAAAGCAATTCCTTTGATTCTTGGAATCCCTTCTATCTGTTCACTGGAACTTTCTACCACAATTCCTTCCTTATCAAAGTAAAGATTATATCCCAAATGCCTTACATAACCTACAATATCTTTCTCATATACTTTGATTTTTACTTTATTACGGCTCAAAATACTGACTTCCACAGTATCTATAAAAGGAATGTCTTTGATTTCCTCCTTCTTCATTCTCCACCAAAAATACAGCGTATTGTAATCATATTTATGATTCATGACCATTTCTTTGATTTCTTCTTCAGAGTATCTGTCATTTCCCTCTACTTCAACCTCTGTTATAGTAAAAAAATGACACAGGGCAAGTACGCCCAGCAGAAAAATTCCTGCAATTATCAGTACAATAATTAGTTTTTTTCTTTTTCCCTGCATCTTTTTCCTCCTGTCAGATTATCTTTGCACCCAGCCCCAGCAGATCCCGGACAATATTTTCATATCCTCGTTCTACATAGTCTTTATTTTCTATGCGGGTTCTTCCTTCTGCCGCCAGTCCCGCAATCACTAATGCTGCGAATCCTCTCAGTTCCTGCCCTTGTACTTCACAACCATACAGAGCATCCACACCGCGAATCCTAAGTATGTTATCTTCAACGGAAATATCCGCTCCCATTTTTCTTAGTTCAGCTACCGTTCGATAACGATTTTCAAATATATTTTCATACAAACAGCTTTCTCCCTTTGCTACTGTCAAAGTACTTAGCAGCACACTCTGTAAATCTGTGGGAAAGCCAGGATAAGGCTCTGTTTTCACTTTTTCCACGGTCCTCCATGCAGCTTCGCCGTTTACATAAATTCCATCCGGCATTTCCTGAATTACGGCTCCCATTTGCTTTAAAATCACTTTTACCGCACCAAGATGCTCGTGATTTACCTGATGAAGCCTGATTTTTCCTCTGGTTGCCACCGCCCCCAGCAGATAGGTTCCCGCTACAATTCTATCTGGCATAATATTATACTCTACACCATGAAGTTTCTTAACACCGGATATAATAATAGCTGCACTGCCTTCTCCATATATTTCTGCTCCCATTTTTTTTAAAAAATTGGCTAGTTCTATAATTTCCGGCTCTCTTGCAGCATTGTATATAACGGTAACTCCTTCTGCCAACGCCGCTGCTATCATAATGTTTTCTGTAGCACCTACGCTTGGTATCCGCAGCGTAATATCGGCTCCTTTCAGCCTTCCTTTTGCAGCAATGGCGTTTTCCTGTTCTTCTATAAGAATTCCCATTTTTTGAAACGCCTCCATGTGCATATCAATAGGACGCTTACCAATATTACAACCTCCGGCTTTTCCCAAAAATCCCTCTCCAAATCTTGCCAGCAAGGCCCCTAAAAACAGCAGGGATGAACGCATTTTCTCTGTCTTTTCTTTTTCAATCGCTTTCGCTTGTATCCCCGTGGTATCAATGGTAATCGTGTGCTTTATCATTTCACACTTTACCCCCAGTTCCCTTAATATGGCAAGGGTTTCTCTCACATCCCGTATATCAGGACAATTATGTAATATACACACTCCTTTTTGCAATATGCAGGCTGCCAGTACAGGTAAAATTCCATTTTTGGAACCCTGAATTTTAATTTCACCATTCAACGGATATCCTCCGATCACTTCTACTGCTTTCATATATAATTTCCTCAAAACACTAGGTCTCATTTTATTATATGCAGCAGTATACTTTCTGTGCCTTTTTTCTTTTATGCATGATCCAATTTAATCCGTTTAGATACACTGAGCACCAACCCCATCTCAATAAGCAGGAACATAACGGAAGAACCTCCATAGCTGATAAAAGGAAGGGAGATACCTGTATTGGGAATGGAATTGGTTACTACGGCAATATTTAACACTACCTGAATGGCAATATGAGCCATCACCCCTACCACAATCAACGCCCCATACAAATCCGGTGCATTGTTGCCAATAATCATAAATCTCCAAATCATCAACAAAAACAAAAGAATTACCGCGACTGCTCCAAATAATCCCAACTCCTCACAAATGATGGAGAAGATCATATCATTCTGTGCCTCCGGCAAAAATCCCAGTTTCTGCATACTTGCTCCCAGTCCTTTTCCCAATACGCCGCCGGAACCTATGGCATACAATGCCTGCAAGGTCTGAAAACCAGTAGTATCCGGATAATTTTCAGGATGAAGCCAGGCCATAATACGTCCAAAACGAAAGCTGGCTTCTTCCGGAATAATTCCGCTGACCAACAGATACACCATACCGACCACCGCCACTATACCAATGGTAATCAGCACAAAATATCTTTTGTAATATGGTGTAGCCACAAAAATCATAAGACATACAATTCCTAAAACAATAATTGCAGAACTTAAGTTTTTTGTAATAAACAGAATCATGCCTACAATTGGTGCTGCCAGTATCAATAAAAGAATCGTTGCCTCAATTTTATGTACTTTTTTCCCCATACGGCAGACCATATAAGAAAAGAATAGAATCGAACCGAGTTTTGCCACCTCTGCAGGCTGCAAGGACAGCCCAAGATTCAGCCATCTTCTGGCACCATTTGCTTCGATTCCCAAAGGCGTAAGTACTAACACAATCAAGATGCCCGATATTACATATGCCAAAACAGAAAAGCGATACCAAATATGATAATCCAGTTGAATCACCACAAACATAGCCGCCAGTCCCATAATCGTAGCAAGCAGCTGCTTTTTCACATAAAAAAATGCATTTCCAATTTCTGTCTGTGCCTCATAGGAGCTTGCACTGTAAACCATCACAAGCCCAAAACACAATAGAAATATAATAATAAACAACAAACTATAGTCGAAATACGATTCTGCTTTGTTCTTTTTTCTAGCCCGCTGCCTTGCTCTTTTTTCCATTTTATCACTTCCTTAACTGATTTTTTCCTTCATTTGTTTCCCTTATGCCTTCTGAAACAATGCTAGTGACAAAAGACTCATAATTGCTGTAATTATAGAAAATACAGCTACGATTTTTGTTTCTGACCATCCATATAATTCAAAGTGGTGATGCAGTGGAGCCATTTTCAGTATACGTTTGCCTCCAGTCAATTTGAAATAGACTACTTGTAAAATCACACTGCATACTTCAATCATATAAATACATCCTACAATCGGAAGGAACAATGGTGTCTGTGTCATATAAGCTGCTGCTGCCACAAATCCTCCCAGCGCAAGAGAGCCTGTATCTCCCATAAACACACTGGCGGGATGTACATTAAATAACAAAAAACCAAGAAGGCTTCCCACCACAGCACAGGTGACAGGTTCTATGCCGGAACCGGTGCCAATGGCAATTACGGAAAAGAATGTGGCGCACAATACAGTTACACTTGCTGCCAAGCCATCTAAACCATCGGTAAAATTCACTCCGTTTACAGTCCCTATAATGACAAAATACATCATTGGCACTGATGCTATTCCCAAATTTAAATACCTCTCGCCTCCTGGCAAGGGAACCAGCATTTCCAGACTGACATCCGTAAAATGTCTGATATAGTAAATAAAAATAGTTGTCACAATCACTTGACAGGACAATTTCTCTAAGGGGCGAAGCCCCATGGATCTTTTTAACACCACTTTAATGTAATCGTCCCAAAAGCCAATGAGACCAAAACCGAGCATTAAAAAGAGTACCGGTATAATTTTAGGATAATCTTTCGTATAAAACAATGAAGTCACTGCCACTGCACTGAGAATAATGATGCCCCCCATGGTTGGGGTTCCATTTTTCTTCAGATGAGCTTTCGGACCTTCTTCTCGTACGGTCTGCCCTACCTTCAATTTGCGAAGAAAGGGAATTACGAAAGGGCCTGCAATCACACTTGCAGCAAAGGATATCATCACCGCCCATACTGCTTTATATTCCATTTTACACCTCGAAATTACCTATACGTATTTTACAATTTACTAGTATAAGTCTTTTTATACAATTAATCAACTGCCTTTGTCCCCAATTACTATTCCAGCCATAAAATTACTCTATTCTGAGTTTTCACTTTTTCACCCGCTGTAGGAAACTGTTCTGTTACCACATTTCCATCCTCTTCCCCCATAATCTCTACCTCCATTCCGTATTCTTCTAACTCCTTTTCTGCCTGTGCTTTTTCCTTGCCCACAAGAGTCGGCATGGTAAATTCCCCAATTTCATATTCCTCAATCTCCTCTTGCGTATATTCTGGTTCAATGCCAAGATAAGGCAATATATTGGCAAACAATTCATTGATTACGGGTGCTGCAATCGTTCCTCCATAATAAATCCCCTGGGGATTGTGAATCACTACCAACGCCAACACCTGTGGATCTTCTGCTGGCGCAAATCCTATAAAAGAAGATATATATTTTCCACTTCCTCTCGGCAATGTTTGGGAAGTTGCTGTCTTCCCGCCAATCCGGTACCCGGCAATATACGCTTTATTTCCGGAACCTTCTGATACTACTTTTCCCAATCCATACCGCATTTTTTCCACGGTTTCTGCACTGACCGCATTTTCTCTTTCACTATATTCAAATGTTTTTATTATGTTTCCATCATCATCCTGTATATCTACGCCAAAATGAGGCGTAATTCTGGTACCGCCATTTATAATGGTACTGACCGTTGTGGCAAGCTGTATGGGAGTGATCTGAAATGACTGTCCAAAGGACATAGTAGCCAGTTCTACCGGTCCTACATTTTCCTTTTTGTGCATAATAGTTCCTGCTTCTCCCGGCAAATCAATTCCAGTCTTATCCAACAGTCCAAACTGCTCCATATACTTATAGAAATTATCTACCCCTACTCTTGCCCCCACATCCATAAATACAGGATTACATGAATTCATCATCCCCTGCAAAAAGGTTTCTCCTCCATGCCCTCCCACTTTGTGACACCGGATTTTTCGATCCTCTACAACGCGAAACCCCGGACAGCTAAATGTGTCTTCGAAGGTTACAACTCCACTTTCAAATGCTGCTGCCGCTGTAAAAATCTTAAAGGTAGAGCCAGGCTCATAAGTATCATTAATACACAAATTTCTCCACATTTTATTCAGCAGATCTTGTTTTTCTTCACTGTCGGCTGCTTCTGCTTCCTCCGTATTTAAGGTAAAAGGATCATTCAAATTAAACTCCGGCACATTTACCATAGCAAGAATTTCCCCATTAGACGGGCGCATAACAATGAGCCCTACATTAGTGGCTGACTTTTTTTCATACACCTTCAGCGCCGCCTGTTCTGCATATTTTTGTATATTTTTATCTAAGCTAGTTCGCAGGTTATAGCCTTTCACAGCCTCCTGACGACGTTCCCCCTCGTCCTGCAGTTCCACACCTCTTGCATCTGTCAGTGTCAGAATCTTTCCATTGGTTCCCTTTAAATATTCTTCATATTTCACTTCCAATCCAATAATTCCCTGATTGTCACTTCCGGTAAAACCCAGTACCTTAGATGCCAGTGTTTCATATGGATAATATCTTTTATAATCTTCATCCACTTTTACACCTGCCAGTTTATAGGATCGAATTTTATCTCCTATTTCTTTATCCACATTAGTTTGGATTTTTTCTCTAGAAGAGTACTTATTTACTTTTTCCTCAAGGGTTTCTTTATCAATACCTAATTCTTGATGCAACACCTCCACGACCCGTTCTGGATCCTCCACCTGACTGTGTACCACAGAAATGGTACACACCGTTTTATTATCTGCCAGTACTTCACCATTGATATCTAAAATTTTGCCTCTTGCTGCTTTGATAGAACGTTCCCTTTCATGCAATTCTGTGGCAAGCTCTATATAATAATCTGCCTGAAACAGCATGAGATATACCAGACGCCCTGCTAACACCAGGCAAAGCAGAATACATACGCCAAAAATAGTAACAATTTTCTTGCGGTGAAAGGTCTTGTTTTTCAGCATAACATCACACAGATAGGATTTATATTATCCTATGCTTAAAAATTAGTTATTATTCTCTGTTGTGTCTTCTTGCTGTTCTGCCTGAGAAGACTCATTGTCAATAGTCGAAAACTCTGGATCTAAATTGTCACCGGTTTCTGGATCATAATATGGGTCCTGTTCCTTCTGCTCCTCTTCATTGTTTTCCTCTGTATCTTCCTGGCTTTCCTCACCATCATTCTGATTAGAATTTTCATCATTATCTTCAGAGCCAGCATTCGTCTCCTCATTTTCATTATTGTTCTCCTCATTCTGTGAGTTACTTTCTTCTCCGTTTTCTGTAGTGTTTTCTGTTCCATTCTCTTCACTCTGTTGTTCATTCATTTCAGCTAACTCTTCTTCGGTATACTCCTGATCTGGAAATATATTCATATAAGGAAGCACTTCTGTCATTATATCTTTTGCAAGGGTGGTTGCATACTTACTTTGTGACTGCGGATAAATATTAGGCCGGTCAATCACTACATATACCACTATCTGCGGACTTTCGGCAGGTGCATATCCTATAAAGGAAATCAAGTAATTTGTTTTATCTCTTCCCACACGTTCTGCCGTACCTGTTTTTCCGCCCATAGAATATCCCGCTACTTTTGCGCTTCTGCCAGTACCGTTCTGCACTGTTTCAAACAGGTAACTGCGTATTTTCTCGCTGGTTGAGGCTGAAATGGTCTGACGTACTAGATTGCTATCCATAGTTTCCACGGTTCCCCCATTGGCACTGGTGATTTTTTTCACCACATGTGGCTGATAATAATATCCTCCATTAATCAATGATGAAAATGCTGATACCATCTGAACCATATTTACATTAAAGTTCTGTCCAAAAGAGTTAGTAGCTAAATCCGTAGGGCCCATATTATCCTCTGTATATATCAGACCACTTTCTTCTCCAGGCAGATCAATTCCTGTCTTATAACCAATATTAAATATACTTTGATATTTGCAAAATTCTGACACACCAATTTTGGTTGCCATCTGCATTAACGCATCATTACAGGAATTTGAAATTGCCTCTGCTATAGTTTCTGTTCCATGACCACTGCGGTTTACACATCTGATATTATGACCGCCCACTTCCTGATGTCCGTCACAGTAGTAGGTTTCATCTCCTGTCATTTTACCTGATTCGATCCCTGCTGCCACAGTAAAGGGTTTTGCTGTAGAACCAGGTTCATAATTTTCTGAAATGCAGAAATTTTTCCAACGCTGATTCAGCAATTCCATGGCAGCATCTTCATCTAACCCCTCCACGCGGTCAATGCTTTTAGGGTCACTTAGATCAAATGTTGGGCTAGATGCCATTGCAAGTATCTCACCATTATTAGGGTCAGCAATAATTACACCAATATTTTCTGCACCATCCCCTTCTCTAGCTTCATTTTTATGTTCTTCATTAAACTTCTGAATATGTTTTTCCACAATCTGCTGAATATTTATATCAATGGTTGAAACTACAGTATTGCCGTTTGTAGCTTCTTTCACAGTACGTTCTAAATCTGCATCTGAATTAAGATATCCATATTCTCTGCCGTTGATTCCTGTAAGATATTCATTGTAATATTCTTCAATTCCATACATACCTTGTGTGCCAGTTCCTAATGTAAATCCAAGCAGATCACTGGCCAGAGTACCATAATTGTACTTTCTTTTGTATTCCTTTTCAAACCATACACCTTTGATATTAGGATTTACCTTTGCCCCTTTTTCATCTACTGCATCTACCATATCCTGAAAAGACTGCATCTGCTCATAAGGCACACCCTTCATCAAAACATAATATTGGGAAGTAGGATTGTTTGTAACTAACTCCCTGATTTCACTCTCATCTGCATCAAAGCAGGATACTAATGCCTGTATCGTAGGTTCCACACATTCTCCTTTAGAAGATGTGGTCATAACTTTTGCATCTAATATTACATTATACACTTCTTCGCTGGTGGCAAGTACAGTTCCTTTGCGGTCTACAATATCTCCACGTTTTGCCACTATCGTACGACTGTCATAATTCTGATGTGCCAGCACCTGCTTGCTGTATTTTTCACCATCATTTTTGTAAATATAAACAAGCCTTCCTCCTAACGCAGTTAAAGCCAGCATGATGAAAATAAATAACACCGCCAGCTTCTTTTGCATTTTTCTTGTGAATCTCGGCTCGCCTGTTTTTGTCTTTTTCTTCATTCTAAAACTCCCTGCAATCTCACAAGATTAATTCTTTGGAACATCTTCATATTGTCTAAAATATTCTGCTTCTTTATCTTCGCACATAACTACCTGATCTTCGTCTGCATATACCATACCCAGTTCTTCCATGGCAATCCTCTTGATTTCTTCTAAATCAACGGAATTAGTTACCCTGCTGTATTCTGCATCATTTTCAATCTTCAAGTCAGAAAGCTGGGATTCCAAGGCCGATATGTTTTCGATTTTTCCCGTAATTTCAGAACGTAACTGAATATAGTGAAAACACACTGCAAATGTTACCACACATGCTGCAGACAAAAACATAACATATGCCGGATTCATATGTCTTGCCTTTTCCCTATTTTTACGAATAGCATTTTTAGGTACTCTCTGCCCAGTTCTTTTTGGCTCCATTTCAGGCACTACTTCTAAACGACGTGCAGTATTGCCGTATACATATACATTCTGCTTTTTCATATTGTTTTTACTTCTCACTGCTCTCTTTGCCATGTCATTCTCCCCTATTCTCCTCCACGCACAAACACTCGCAACTTTGCACTTTTTGAACGCGAATTTTCTTCTAATTCTTTTTCACTTGGAAGGATCGGTTTTCTGGTAACTACCTTTCCTTTACTTTTTTTTCCACATACACACATCGGAAACTCGGGAGGACAGATACATGGATTTTCATTTTTACGAAAATTGTTCTTTACGATTCTGTCTTCTAGAGAATGGAATGTGATAATACTTAAATGACCGCCTTCATTTAACAGATCGATCATTTCATCTAACGTATTTTCCAGAACTTCCAGTTCTTTATTCAATTCAATGCGAATCGCCTGAAAAGTTCTTTTTGCCGGATGCCCACCTGTTTTCCTTACCTTGGCGGGAATCGCATTTTTAATAACCTCTGTCAGTTCATTGGTTGTTTCGATTGGCTTCTCTGCTCTTGCCTTCACAATGTGCTTGGCAATATTTTTTGCAAATCTATCCTCTCCATAATCCCTGATAATACGATATAGTTCCATCTCGCTGTACTCATTGACTATATCCTTTGCGGTATAGGCTTGTCTTCTGTCCATACGCATATCCAACGGAGCATCTTCTCTGTAAGTAAATCCTCGATCCACAGTATCCAACTGATACGAAGATACACCCAGATCCAGAATAATACCATCTACTTTCTCTATGCCGATTTCATTTAAACATTGTTTCATATTACAATAATTGCTCCGTATTATGGTAACTTTACTCTCATGTTCTTTTAGACGTTGAGCGGCAGCTGCAATAGCGGCATCATCCTGATCAATTCCTATCAGTCTTCCCCTTTCTGATAACTGTCTGCAGATTTCTAAAGCATGTCCCCCACCCCCAAGGGTTCCATCCACGTAAATCCCGTCCGGTTTAATATGAAGGGATGAAACTGTTTCTTCTAACAATACTGATTTGTGCTGAAATTCCATACTTCCTCCTACATGACTAAAGACTTATTCCAAGTTCTGCCATACTTTCGGCAATGTCTTCCACATCATCATATGTACAGTTCTCATTCCACTTATCTTTACTCCATATTTCTATTCTGCTGGCAACACCCACTAAAACCACATCTTTTTCCAACTCGGCAAATTCTCTTAAAACTGCCGGAACCAGTATTCTTCCCTGCTTGTCCACTTCACAGCTGGTAGCTCCTGCCATGAAGAAACGAGTCATTTTTCTTGCGTTCTTATTGGTAAATGGAAGTGATCTCAATTTTTCTTCGAAAGCAGCCCATTCATCGTTAGCATAAACACACAAACAACCGTCCAATCCTTTCGTGATTACAAAAACATCTCCTAATTCTTCACGAAACTTGGCCGGTACGATTAATCTGCCCTTTGCATCGATTGTGTGGTTATACTCCCCCATGAACATAATTAATCACCACTTTCCTCCACTGAGAACCATTTTCATCCACTTTCCTCCACTCATATAGCTATTTTATATGAATATCCCCAAAATTTCAAGTGTTTTATTCGTATTTTCCCAAACAATGCAAAGAAAAAAAGGGCGTTTGAAACATCTTGTATCGTTTCAAACACCCTGTACTATATCTTGTAGTATCTATTCATTTTTTCTTTTTGTGATTTCAATGTAATCTTCAATTAATTTGTCCACTTCCAGGCTTAGTTCATACACTACATCATAGTCTTCTTTTTCCTCAATGGCACAATTTAATTTCTTACGCTTTTCTTCAATTTGCTCTTCTAATTTTTCTTTAATTACCCCAAACTGTTCTCTGGACATTTCCACCGTCCTAACTCATCTTACCTTTTTTCGTTTCCAAACAATCATAATGATTCCCACACCAATTAAGATTACAGCCAACACCTGTGATACTGGAAGACCAATCCACGGTATCAATAGCTGGTCTGTTCTCAGCCCCTCAATCCATGCACGTCCCATTCCATACCCAATCAAATAAAACGCAAGCAGTTCACCCTCAAATTTCTTCTTATTTTTATACAAGAGAATTACAAGAAGCACCGCAAGGTTCCATAAGGACTCATATAGAAAGGTTGGATGTACCTGAATATAATTTGTTCCTTCTATCATATGTTCTGCAATATCTGCAGAAATATCCCTCTGCCGAACCATAGAAACTGGCAGCTGCATGGCAAACAAACCATCTGTATAACCACCAAAGGCTTCTCTGTTGGTAAAATTACCAAATCTTCCCATAATCTGTCCGATCAGCAATCCCGGAATCAGCGTATCTGCCATCTGCCAAAAAGACAGCTTCTTTTTTCTGGAATACACAAAAACAGTAATAGCTCCTGCAATTACGCCTCCGTAGATAGCCAAACCGCCATTTCGGATATTAAAGACGCTCCATAAATCATCTTTAAACATATCCCAAAAAAAGATTACATAGTATACTCTGGCACCTATCACAGAGAAGATAATCAATACCACAAACAAATCCCAATAATGATCAGGGTTCTGACCTGTTTTTTTCGCTTCCCTTACTACATACAACAAAGCAAGCAGCATCCCAGTCCCTATAATAATTCCATACAAGGCAATATTGATTCCAAATATTTCTACAGATTTCGGTACATAATCCAAATAAATTCCCAAATTTGGGAAATTGATACTATAATCATTCATTGTCTTTCCCTCTACATTTTAATTTGTTTTATTACAGAAAGCAACAAAAAGACATCGACAATATTCGACTTGCCATCGCCGATGCCTTATGGTGTTTATGAAGCCAATTTCTTACACATTAAAGCGGAACAAAATTACATCTCCGTCTTTCACCACATATTCCTTTCCCTCTAAACGTACCAGTCCCTTATCTTTTGCTGCTGCATAAGTTTTGCAATCTAATAAATCCTGATAATTTACAACCTCTGCACGGATAAATCCCCGTTCAAAATCCGTATGGATTTTTCCTGCCGCCTGAGGAGCTTTGGTACCTTTTTTAATGGTCCATGCTCTTGTTTCATCTTCTCCTGAAGTTAAGTAACTTATCAGTCCAAGGAGACTGTAGCTTGCGCTAATTAATTTATCCAAACCGGATTTTTTTAATCCTAAGTCTTCTAAGAATTCCTGTTTTTCATCTTCCTCTAATTCTGCGATTTCCTGTTCGATCTGCGCACATATAACAAACACTTCACTTTGGTTTTCTTTCGCAAATTTTCTCACTGACTGCACGAATTCGTTCGAGGCTCCGTCATCTGCCAAATCTTCCTCGGAAACATTTGCCGCAAAAATAACCGGTTTATACGTTAGCAGATTATAAGAAATCAGCAATGCTTCTTCCTCTTCATCTGCCGGTTCAAATACTTTCGCTAACTTGTTTTCTTCCAAATGTGCCTTTAAGCGTTCAATCAGCGCCACTTCTTTTGCCAATGTCTTGTCATTTCTCGCACCTTTCACTGCCTTAGCATATCTTCTTTCCAAAATTTCAATATCTGAGAAGATTAATTCCAAATTAATGGTCTCAATATCACGAAGAGGATCTACACTTCCGTCCACATGTACCACATTCGCATCCTCAAAGCAGCGTACCACATGTACCACTGCATCAACTTCACGTATATTAGAAAGGAACTGGTTTCCCAAACCTTCTCCTTTAGATGCCCCCTTTACCAGACCTGCAATATCCACAAACTCAATGACTGCCGGCGTCACTTTTTTCGAATGATATAAATCACCAAGCTGCTTTAATCTTTCATCCGGTACAGTAACAATCCCCACATTTGGATCAATGGTACAGAATGGGTAATTCGCAGATTCTGCTCCAGCCTTGGTCAGTGAATTAAACAATGTACTTTTTCCTACGTTTGGTAAACCAACAATACCTAATTTCATAATTTCTATCTCCTATATTTATTTCATGATGTTGTATATTTTTTCTAAGTTTTCTTCTATGCTGCCCTGAAACACGGCAGACCCCATAACTGCAATGTCCACACCTGCCTCTGCGATTTCCTGTACATTGGAAGCATTCACTCCCCCATCCACTTCTATCAGTGTGGAAAGCTTTCTAGCAGTAACCATGGATTTCAATGTCTTAATTTTGTCTGTGGCATATGGAATATACTTCTGTCCGCCAAACCCAGGATTTACACTCATAATCAGTACCATATCCAGCTTGTCCAGCACATACTCTATCGTCTGTAAGGGAGTGGCAGGGTTTAGGGCAACTGCCGCTTTACAGCCACAGTCCTTGATTTGAGTTATGACTCTGTCCAAATGAACGCATGCTTCTGCATGTACTGTAATAATGTCTGCGCCACATTTTGCAAACTCTGCAATATACCTTTCCGGCTCTTGGATCATAAGATGTACATCAAAGATCATACCTGTGATGTTCCGAATAGAACTGATAATGGGCATCCCAAAAGATATGCTTGGAACAAATTTTCCGTCCATAACATCAATATGCAGGTATTTTACTCCCGTTCGTTCCACTATCTTAATATTATCACCAAGATTTGCAAAGTCTGCCGATAAAATTGATGGCGCAATTTCTAACATAATTAACCTCCTAGTACTTTTTCTTATTTTTAATTTCTTCTAAAATCTGTATATAGTTCTCGTAACGAAGTCTGCTTATTTCCCCCTGTGCCACTTTTTCCTTTACAGCACAATCTGGTTCCTTATAATGCAGACATCCCAAAAAGCGGCAGTGTCCATTATATTCCAAAAATTCATCATAATATTCTTTTAATTCTTCTTTTTCAATGTCTAACGTATAAAGAGAGCTAAAACCCGGTGTATCCACGAAATAAGTCTTATCGTCTGCCGCAATCAGTTCTGCATGTCTTGTGGTATGTTTTCCTCTGGAAATTTTCTCACTGACTGCTCCCGTTTCCATACAAACCCCGCTTTGTAGAAGATTTACCGTGGAGGATTTTCCCACACCGGAAGGACCGGCAAGCACAGTGGTTTTACCCACAAGTTCTTTTTTTAGTTCTTCCATGCCAGCATTCTCTCTGGCACTGGCAAACATCAGCTTACAGCCGCTGCCCCGGTAAGCCATTTCTAACTCTTTTTTTTCTTCTTCCGTAATTAAATCACATTTGTTAAAACATAGGATAATATCAATTCTCTGTTCTTTCATAAGAAGAATCATTCGATCTAACAAATTAAAATTTGGCTGCGGCTCTTTGGCTGCAAAAATAATCAATGCCTGATCCACATTTGACACCACTGGACGGATCAGCTCATTGCGGCGTTCTATCAGTGTTTCAATGTTTCCCGTCTTTTCTTCCTGGGACAACACCTCAATGGTCACATAGTCCCCCGGTATGATCTTTATTTTCATTTTTCGAAAAATGCCTTTCGCCTTACACTCATACACGCCATACTCCGTCTGTACATAGTAGAAGCCGGCAATTCCCTTGATAACTCTTCCCTGCATATTATTCTTCCACAGCAGTAAAGGTTACACTATAAGTCTCACCCAAAGCAACTTCATTGACATAAACAGTTACAGTTCCTGTGGTTACTCCACTTTCCCCATACATTTCTAATTTATAAGGGAAACTTGTTTCGTCCAGCGTTCCTGCATCATAAGTTCTTGTTACCGTTTCGGAACCTACCTGTTGGGTAAGAACAAATTTCACTTCACCTTCCTCAAAGCCTTCCGGTTTTTGAATATTAATAATTCCTTTGTAAGTTTTTACTTCTTCTGGTTCCGGTCCTTTGCTGATTACAATATCTACGGTAGTGCCTGGCTTTAATTCCGTATCCTTGGCATAACTCTGGCTGATAACCAGACCTGTACTTACAGTTTCACTATAGGTTTCCTCTACTTTTCCCAATGCAAGACCTACGGATTCCAAAGCAAGCTTGGCTGCATCTTCTGATAAACCTTCCAGACCAGGTACTTTAGCATTTTCAGAGCCTTTGCTTACTACCATTGTTACCGTATCACCTTTTCCCACCGGTGTATTGGCAGCCGGGCTGGTAGAGATTACCAGACCTTCTGCAACACTGTCATCATATTCTTCTGTCTGTACTACCGTAAGTTCTAAGCCTTCCAGGATCTGTTTTGCTTCTTCCGCACTTCTTCCTGTTACATCTGTCAGATTAAAAGAAGCCGCTCCACTGCTTACCACACCCAGAATACGTGTGTTTTTTTCAACTTTTTCTCCTGCCTCCACGCTCTGCTGTGCAATCAGGCCTTCGTCAATTACGTCAGATGCAATGGTTCCGTTTTGAGCAAACCCAAGACCAACTCCATTTAATATCTGAGTTGCCTCTTCTACCGTTTTCCCTAAAATACTAGGTACTTCCACTAACTCTGAATCATCTACTGCCTCCGTAGGAGCCACGGTGCCAGTAATAACAGATGGCTCTGTAATGTCATCACTTCCCTTTGAACTTCCAAAAACACCCAGAGCCTTTCCTACAGCAAATAAGATTACCACACCGATAATAGCAGCTGCCACAATGCCCAGGACAGTTACTATTTTGTCCATTTTCGGGTCCATGTCTTCTTCATCGTCTTCTTCCTCTTCTTGCGGCATATAATGTTCGCTTCTTCTTACATATTCTCCCGATTCTTCTAAATTTTCTCTGGTCATGGAAGGTCTTGTGTTTCTGCGTATTTCTTTTATTTCACCCTCCTGGATCATCTTTGTTGCTGCATCTTCATCCACTTTGTTCATCTGAACAAAGGATGCCTCCGGATTGATCAAGGATTCTTTTAAGTCTGCAATCACCTGACTGATATTATCATATCTGCGATCCGGACTTTTCTGGGTACACTTAAAGATAATCTGTTCCACACTTACTGGTATTTCAGGTACATAATCTCTCGGAGATGGCATCTCATCCTGAATATGCTTAATAGCAATAGAAACCGTGGTTTCTCCGTTAAAGGGCACCCTTCCGGTCAGCATTTCAAACATGGTAATACCCAGAGAATAAATATCACTCTTTTCATCACTATAACCTCCCCTGGCCTGCTCCGGCGAAGTGTAATGCACGGACCCCATCACGTTAGATGTGATGGTATTAGAGGTAGCAGCTCTTGCAATTCCGAAATCTGTTACCTTCACTTTTCCCTCTCTAGAAATAATAATATTCTGAGGTTTAATGTCTCTATGAATAATATGATTATTATGAGCAGCCTCAATTCCCATAGAAACCTGAATTGCAATGCTGATGGCTTCCTTCACGGAAAGTCTTGCTTTCTTTTCAATATATTCTTTTAATGTAATTCCTTCTACCAGTTCCATGACAATATAATGCAGCCCATTATCCTCTCCTACATCATATACATTTACGATGTTAGGATGGGCTAACCCTGCTGCCGCCTGTGCCTCCACTCGGAACTTCGACACAAATCCTTTATTTTCGCTAAATTCTGACTTTAACACTTTTACTGCCACATATCTATTCAGCTTATGGTCTTTTGCCTTATATACATAAGACATCCCGCCTGTGCCTATCTGCTCTATAATTTCATATCGTTCTCCAATAACGACTCCTGTTTTTAACATAATTTGCCTCCTCAAGGATTTCGCTGGCCGAAATCATCTATTTCTATCATATCTTAATATCTAAAGGATTGTTCTTTCAGTTTCTGACTGTTCGATTATAGTTACGGTAATATTATCTCTGCCGCCATTTTGGTTGGCAGCATTCACCAGTTCTTCGGCTTTTTCAATAACATCCCTCTGCTTTTCAATAATCAGCTTTATTTCTTCATCATCCAGCATATTTGTCAGACCATCAGAACACATAAGAATCACATCATCCGGCTTCAATTTTATCTCAAAGAAATCAATCTCAATCTCCTCAGCTCCGCCTACTGCTCTAGTGATCACATTCTTTTTGGGATGATACTTGGCTGCTTCTTCATCAATTCCACCCAGTCTTATCATTTCTTCCACTAAGGAATGGTCTTTGGTGATCTGAGTGATCTCATCATTTATAATATAAAGGCGGCTGTCACCCACATTGGCAACATAAAGACATTCATCCGTAATGGTTGCTACCACTATGGTAGTTCCCATACCCGCATAATCTTCTGATTCTTTTGCCTTTTCCAACAGATTTTTATTGGCAAGTTCTATTGCTGTACGAATCAGCTTAACAGGGCTGCTCTCCTGACTGTTTTCAATAGACTCTACTATGATTTTGGTAGCCTCTCTGGAAGCATAATCGCCTGCCTTATGCCCGCCCATACCATCTGCAACAATAAAAAGATTTGGTAACTTTCCAACCTGCATTTCTGATGAAAACACATAATCCTGATTAATTTTCCGTTTTAAACCAATATCTGTAATGGAAAATGTTTTCAACACTCCTTCGTACCTTCCTCTCTGACTGTTCCATCAAACTTCCGTCTTAATTGTCCACAGGCACCGTCGATATCTCTGCCCATTTCCCTTCTAATAGTAACATTAATTCTACTTTTTTCAAGTTTATTTTTAAATTTTTCAGCAACTTTTTTAGCAGAGCCTTCAAACTCTAATTCCTCCACTGGGTTAATGGGTATTAAATTTATATGGCAATTCATACCTTTTACCAAAGAAATTAATTCTTCAGCATCCTGCCCGGAATCGTTTACGCCAGCTGCTAAACTATATTCAAAGGTAATTCTCCGACCTGTCTTTTGGAAGAAATATCTGCAGGCTTCCATCAGCTCTTCTATGGAATATTTATTGGCAAGTTCTATTGCTGTACGAATCAGCTTAAC